>CAZRAD010000007.1:0-12320 GCA_964597945.1 uncultured bacterium | reverse complement strand
AGCAGGTGTCGCGGAATGACACGGAAAACCCACAGCATTCTCCGGGCGCGCGCCGCCCGCTTTGCGCACGCCGACCTCCGGGCGCGCGCCGCCCGCTTGTTCGTCGCGGCGATACTGCTCTGCGCGCTCGTCCCGACTGCCATGGCCCAGGACGCCGTGACCTCCGAGGCCGTCGTTGACACACTGGCGCTCGCCGCCCTGACCCCTGAGGAGCTCTTCATCCGCTCGTCCTCGGCTGCACTCCAGTTCGCCCCGATGGTGCAGCCGTCACGCAGGATCCTCGTGCGGGAGTACGAGCGCTCGCTCCCCTACCTTGTCACGCAGCTCGATACCGACGGACCGCGCAGACGCCACGCGCTCGAGGATATCCTGGTGAAGATCGGGGAACCGGCCGTCGAGCCGGTCATCGAAGCGCTCGGACGCGAGCTCGAACGGACCGACACGCTGCGCGGTGCGCGAATGGCCTCGAGCATCCTCGGCCGCCTTGGCGACGACCGTGCCACACCGGCGCTTGACACGGCCGCCGGACACGGAGACTGGAAAGTCCGTTCAGCGGTCGCCGGCGCGATCGGAAGGGTCGGGAGCGCGAACGGTCTTCCGGGGTTGTTGCGGCTGCTGGACGACGAGAACGAGATCGTTCGCAAGAGCTCGGCCGTGGCCCTCCGGCGGATGGCGGCGGAGTTGACGCCGCCGGACGATGAGGTGATTCGCGCCCTCGCCGGCGCGCTCGACGACGAGTACTACCACGTCCGATACAGCGCCGCGGCGGCTCTGGTCGAGCTTGGAGCCGACGCGCTGCCCGCTCTCTTGGCTGTCGCAGAGGACGGTGCGGGACCGTCTCGCCTCGTCGCGCTCTCCGCCGTCGGACGGATCGCCGACACATCGGCGCTGGGCGCGCTCGAGGACCTGCTGTCCGATGACGATTGGGCGGTCCGTGGATTCGCGGCGGAAGCCATCGGCAGGATCGGCACCGACCGAAGGACGCGCAAGGCGCTCTCCGCGCTCCTGGCAGGAGAACCGCACCCGTTCGTGATCATGCGAGCCGGAGACGCGTTGGCGCCGATGCAGTAGCCGGGCAAGCGGGACGACGGACCCGAGGCACGTCCACCGACGGCGGGTTCGGTAGAAGACGGGAAGACACACATCGGGGCGGCGCGCTACGGCGCGCCGTTCTGCATGAGTGAGCGGATGGTCTGGAGATTCGCCATGAGGTTCCGGTCGCCGGGCGCGAGCGACAGCGCGGCCTCGAGTTCCATGATCGCCTCCCGAAACTGACCGGACCGAGCGAGCGCAATGCCGAGGCTGTTTCTGGCCTGCGCGGAGTTCGGGTCGATGATCACTGCGCGCTGATACGCGCCGATCGCCTCTGACAACCGACCCGAATCCTCGAGAAGAACACCATAGTCGTGCCATGCCTCACTGAACCTGGGGCGCGCGCGGACGGCCGACTGATATGCGGCCTCGGCCTCATCGACGCGATCGAGCCTCGCGAGCACGGATGCCAGATTGTACTGCGCCTCCGGCAACCACGCATCCGCCGCGACCGCCCTCTCGAACCACAGCACAGCGGATTCGAGATCGCCGCCCCTCCACAGCAGTGCTCCTATGTTGTTCGGCGCCGTGGCCAGCAGCGGGTCGAGTTCGGTCGCTCTGATGTACGAGGCGAGCGCCGCCTCCGGATCTCCCGCCCCTTCGAGTGACAGCCCGCGGTTGTTCCACGCCTTCGCGTACGCCGGCGCCAGTTCGATTGCCCGGTCGTACGATGCGACGGCCTGCTCGTATCGACCGGCCGACGCGTGCGCGAGCCCGATCGTGTTATGCGTCTGCGGACGGTCACCGAGGTGGGTCGAGTAGAAGTCGTAGTTGACGAACGCGGCGACAGCGGCGACGCACACGAGGCCGGCCGCCAGCCGCAGCCAGTGCCGCCCCCTCATCTCATCCCACAGCCAGACGAGCCCGGCGGCCGCGAGGACGAGCAGTACCGGAAGCACCGGCATCCGGAAACGCGCGTTCACGAAGAACATGATGACCGTGGCGGAGTACGCCGCCACGAACAACAGCAGGAGTGCCGCGCATCGTCGCCGCCTCCTCAGCGCCAGAAGACCGACCGCCGCAAGAGGGACGATCACCCCGAAGTGAAGCCACGAGAGTCCCCTGAAGACGGCGGACATGTTCCCGAAGTAGTAGATGTCCTTGTTGTTCGCGAGCTCGTAGCTGTCCCAGAACAGCACGAGCTTGCGCACGTGCAGCCGCAGGGCATCGCCAGGATGCGTCCGAAGGAACTCGCGTCCCTTCCCATACCAGAAGCCCGAGACCTCGCTCGGCTTGAGCCTCCTCCCCGCTTCGCGTTCCGCTATCCGCTCGCAATCATCGTACTCCCACGCCTCTCCCAGCCCGGGCACGACCGCGGAGACGCCGTCGGACTGCGCGTTGTTGCCGATGAAGTAGTTGATGCCGCCCTGCGAAGCGATGAGGACGAAGTCCTTCTCCAGCGCGGCGTTGCGCAGCGTCAGGGGGGCGATCACAAGAACGGTGCCGATGATGAAGACCCCGAATCGGTGCGCCGCGCTCCGCAGCGGCGTCGACCTGGTGAGGAGCGTGAACGATCCGCGCCGCACGCCGCTCGCCGGCTCTGCGTCGGCGCCGCGCGCCGAGAGCCAGATCCAGACGAAGACCAGCGGGGCGAAGACGAGAACGTTCGGTCTCGCGATCGCCGACAACCCCATCACAACGCCCGCTCCGAGCCAGCGCGTCCAGCTCGGATGCTCGTCCGCACGGAGAATCAGCAGAAGCAGGAGCGCGTCCAGCAGAACAATGAGCGAGGTGATGAGGAGCTCGTTGTCGAAGTATATGAGGAACGGATAGGCGGCTGCGAGCACTCCGGCGACGACTCCGCACCGGCGTCCGCAGACGCGGCGCGCGATGAACAGGGTCACGACGGGAACGACCGCACCGTAGCACGCCTGAACGACGCGGGCGGCGGTCAGACTCCCGCGGAAGATGCTGAGCATCGCGCCGAGGAGATACGGGTAGAGCGGCGCACGGAAGAACACGCGGCTTCCAAGCCAGTCCCCCGATGCGAGCTCGCGCGCCCACTCCACGTGATAGAGCTCATCGAGCATCGGCGTCTGCGCGAGCGGACTCCCCTGGAGATGACGGACGTAGACGAGTCGCAGCACGAGCGCGCCGAGGAACAGCAGCAACGCCGTGGCGCGAACGCGTCTCGTCTCGGTTGCGCAGTCGTACTCGTGTGGCATGAGAACCTCCCGGCGGTCCACCGACGCAGGCTCGCAACGATCAGTCTGTATCACGTGTTGCTCGAGCATTCTAGGCGACGACGGCGCCGGAGTCCATCTCGGGGTGTGGAACCGGTGAAAACCCGCCATGTATTGCCACATTATGATACACACATTCGCTGGATATCGCCGTTCTCGCTGCAGAAGGCCCTATCTACGGCTTTTCGTCCGCGACGAGCGTGCGCAGGCTGTGCGAGTTAGTCCGAAAAGACATTGACTATGGCAGGATGGTGTAGTAGACTACGAGGAGTGGTCGTGGAGGAATCAAACAGACCAAACACAGAGAGAAACAGCTGACAGACCTCGGTCCCGAAGGGAGCGGGTCAGGTCTTTGTGACCTGAAGGCCGAGGCGCTGGTGCAAGAGTGCTTGGAGAGAACGGGAGTCTCATCTCCCTGCATCGGTGTGAAGGCGAAGGATTCGCAAGCAATCAATGACGGACACCACGCGAAAGGAGCGTGTCCATATGAGGAAGCTCATGTTTGCCGCGATCGTTCCGGCGCTCGTGCTCCTCATCGCCATGCCGGCCGCTGCAGACAGCTACATGTACGGCACCCAGGGCATGGGCAGCATGATGAAGAGCCCTGTCGTTTACAGTGGGACGTTCTTGTTCGGAGTGACGGGTACGTGGGAGGTCAATATCGACGACTCTCTCTGGCCCGTCGAAGCCGACTCGACCGCGAGATTCGACTACCTCTGGACGAACTTCTTTGTAGACAACTACGATGCGACGAACGGCGCTGAGGCCTGGTACGGATACTTCGACGGTGTCACGCAGCCGACATCGCCGTCGTTCTTCTTCGATCTCGTCTCGCCGCTGGGCACCATCACGGGTGATGCGTCGGTTGTGATCATGATTCGCGACTGGTATGCTGACGGCATCCTCTCGCAGGACGAGAAGCATGGCAACAATCAGATGACCGTCACATACATCCTGAACCCGGATGCATCGACGGGAGCCTTCGCCGACTTCTGCGGCAACGGCTCGATGAGCGGCGGCAACTTCAATTTCATCAACCCGCCGGGCGACGATTCGATCAACCTGATGGGGCAGTTCAGCGCCACCTTCTGCGGGAGCCCTGTTGAGCAGTCGTCATGGGGCGTTATCAAGGCACTGTACAATTAAGACAACGCACGGTGCGTAGGGAGCGCCCCGACCGGGGCAAAGCCAAAGGAGAGTACGATGCGCACATTGGTGATCGTTCTTGCGGTGCTCGCGATGGCGACCGCTGCATGCGCCCAGGACACATTCGTGTGGTTCTTCGGCGTCGGTAGTGGCGACTTCATGGACAGTCCTCCGACATTCGTCGGCGGCATGGACCCGGGTGGCGACATCACGGCCGGCTCGTGGACCATCACGATCCCGGACGCCGGATGGCCGACGGATCCCGTCCTCCGCGCCCAGTACATCTGGGACACGTTCTACGCGGGGAACTACACGGGCGGTACGCCCGGTTACTGGAAGGGCTACTTCGATACGAACCACGGACTGCCCGAGATGAACGCTCTCGCCATCGTTGACGACACGAACGGCGGCACGATGACGGGCGTCTGCACGATCGAGATCCAGGTCGATGACCTGAACAACGACGGCGTTCTGGATGACGGCGAGTTCTGCGCCGGCAGCATGACGGGAATCGTCATTATCATTCGCAACGGCGAGGGCATCTACGACGGTATGTGTGGTACCGGAAACTTCTTCGGTACGTACGCGAAGGAGTGCCCGAACACGCTGGAGACTTGGAACTACGGCATGTACCTGTACCTTGACGACTGTTCCACGCCGGTTGAGAATTCGAGCTGGGGCGTCATCAAGTCGCTGTACCAGTAGCATTCAGCACGCATGACGAGCCCGCGCGGTCCCTGGTCCTGAGACCTGTGGAATCGGCGGGCTCGTTCTGCCTGCACAGGTGATGCGCTGCGGGGAAGCGCGCAAGGGCAGGCCATACAAGATGACCGGGATGAGCCGGAGGCGGGTGCTCGGACCGTGGGGATCGCGACTGGTTCGTGGGACCCTGGTTTGTGCGTCCACAGCACTCCTACTTACATCATCAGCTCTCGCCGAAGGCCCGGAGAAGCAGACATCAGAATCGCAGCAGACTAGTTGGCGTACTCTCGCTGCGAATTCGGGTAGCTTCACCGGGGCGGATGAACGTTCCCTCTCGCAGACTACGATAAAGCTCGCTCTGACGAGCAACATTGAGGCCGGTCGCTCCATGGCGCGCCGGTCTCTTGCTTATCTGCCGCTTGAACGCGAAGACCGGGCCGGAGATGTATGGCAGGACGACGGAACCGTGCGTCGTCTCATCGCCGTCCCACAGTTCGGGACGCCTGTCATATCAGCTGCCGCGTTTGAAGGACAGGGAGAGCGCGTGACCCTGAAGCCCGGTGAGCTGCTGCAGACGGTGACGATCGAGGATGTCGTACACGTTCGGGGCCAGCGACTCGCTGTGGTCTCGATCGATCTCGCTGGCGTCGCCGCGCTCGTCGATGGACGCGATCTCGATCAACTCGAGATCGCTGTCGACACCGGGTCCGCCGAACCTGTCTCGCGCAACGCCGGACCGTTCACAGGGGTCCTCTCCTCCTCCGTTCTCAATTACGAAGCCGTCGGTGACGCCTCACCGCGCTGGCGCCCGGGCGCGACGCCAAGGGCCGCCGGCGCCGTAACACACTGCTCGTCGGTCGCCGACTGTGAGGCGGCCGGCGCCGACATTCTCTATGTCGTAGCCGGGCAGTTCGACGGCTCGGCGATGCCCTTCATGCTCGGCCTCCACCATGCAGCCTACCTCGGTCTGAATGTCGCCATCGTCAACAGAAATGACGCGGACCTCGATGACTCCACGGACCTTCACGCGTTTATCCAGAGCGTCTACGAGACGCAGTCCGCTGAGAACTTCGGTGACGGCCATCTCGGGTTCGTGCTCCTCATCGGCGACGCCTACGCCGATGACAACCTCACCGTCATGATCCCGACATACGACGGATACGGCGGCCAGGAGCTCGCCTCCGACCACTACTACGCGTGCGTCGCCGGAGATGACGACTTCGAGGATGTCATGCTCGGCAGACTGTCGGTCGGCAACGCCGCGGAGTTCTTCAGTGTCGTCACGAAGCTGGTGAACCACGCCCCGATGCCATCGGGCGAGGACTGGTGGAAGCGTTCGATGCTCATCGCCGGCCTCTTCTACTCGATCAAGGATGACTACGTCGATCTGTTCGACGAGTACGACGAGATCATCCCGGACGACCACGACGTCGACAGGATCTATCGACACGACTTCGAGGAGGACCACCTCTGCGCTCAGGCCGTCTCGAGCGCATTCGACGACGGCTACCTCTTCGTGAATTTCGCGGGCGACGGGTGGATCTCCGACTGGTACCGGACGTTCCGCACGACCAACATCGCGGGTCTCAGCAACGGCGACCGTCTCCCGATCGCGCTCTCCATGGCGTGCATGACCGGCTGGTTCGACAACACGACGGAAGCGGATCTCACGGGATCATACGATTGCCTCGCCGAGCAGCTCGTGAACGCGGACGGCAAGGGCGCCATCGCGTGTCTGGCCGCTCCGCGCAACAGCGATGGCGGCATGTTCCGAACGCTGACGAAGCGTATCTACGAGGCCGCCTTCGTCGAGGGATGTTCGTTCCTCGGCGAGACCTTCGCCGTCGCGAAGCTTCTCCATCTTCAGGACGGCGGCGACGTCGACTACACGCGCCACTTCAATCTCTTTGGCGACCCGTCCCTGATCTACCGGTCTGACGTTACACCGAGCACCCTCCCCGACCTGACGGTGCGCCCTCACGAGATCGTCCTGGACCCGGAGACGGTGGCCGCAGGCGAGGATCTCGATGTCACCGTTCCCGTGCTCAACCAGAGCAGCGAAGCCTCCTCCGGGGTCAGGGTGACGCTGTCCGGCGATTGCGACGGAGACGCGTACAGCTATTCGGTCGTGACCGCGAGCATATCGGGATGGAGTTCCGCCGACGCCTCGTTCAGCATCCCGAACATGATCATCGGCGATCATACGATCACCATCGAGATCGACCCCGTGAACGAGATCACCGAGCTCGATGAGGACAACAACACCACGACGCAGATCGTGTACGCGTATCCGCACCCGCAGGGATTCCCGGTCGATCTGGATACGGAGCTGCACAGTCCGAGCGTCGCCCGCGGCGACGACGGACCTCTGATCATCCTGTTCGATGAGGAGGCTCGCCTCTGGGCCGTGTCCTCGGACGGCTCGGTCGAGTGGCAGTCGACCGCATCGGTCGACCCGCTCGACTTCGGTCTCGAACTGGCTGCGGCGAGCGGCGACCTTGACGGCGACGGTGACGACGAGATCGTCTGTGCGAGAAGAATGGGGCTGATGGCCTTCGACCATGACGGTGGGGGCCTCTGGAACATCAACACGGATGACATCATCGGCTGTCCCGTCCTTGTCGACGCCGACGCGGATGCCGACCTCGACATCGTCGTGGCCACGAAGGCATTCTGGGGCAGCGCCGCGAGCGTTCGTGCGTACGATGAGAGCGGCGGCACGATCTGGACGTACGATATGTCCGGAGGCGCACCGGCAGCGTCACAGCTCGCCGGCGGCGACGTCGACTTCGACGGGCGTGCCGACATCGTGTTCGCCGACGAGGACGGGATGCTCTTCGCGATCAGCACGGCCACCGTCCCGCCCGCACAGATCTGGCCGCCGGTCGCGGTCGGGTCGACCGTCGGCTCGCCGCTCGTGCTGGGCGACGTCGATGGTGATGGAGCCCTCGAGATCGTCACGGGTGGAGACACGATCACCTGTGTCAACGCCGACACGGGCGACGAGGAGTGGAGCTTCGCGTTGGACAGTCCGGTCGTCTCACTGGCGCTCGCCGACGTCGATGCGGACGCCAGACCGGACGTGTTCGCCGGCACGGAGTCCGGCATGCTCTACATGGCCCACGGCACGTCCATCGAGTGGGGTGTCATGCTCACCGGTACACCCGGGAGCTCGGCCGTGATAGCCGATCTCCACGGCGCACCAGGGCTCGAGCTCGCGATCTCAACGGACGCCGGATACCTCCAGGTCCTGGACGTCGACGGCAACGAGCTCGTTACGCCCATACCGATCCCCGGAGGGTGTGGGACCCCTGCTCTGGTCGACCTGACGGGCGACGGACTCTTGGAGTTCGTCGTGAACTCCGGGGACGGTGAGGTCCACGTATTCGAGTTCGCCGCGCTCCGCGGAGAGGGAACTTTGGCGATGCGTTCCGGCGACCGCGAGTGGGCCGGTCTCGGCCACGGCCCCGCGCACGCGGGCCTCTACGCCCAGCCCATCGTCGGGACGATCACGACGGATCTGCTGCTCTCCGGCAGGGCGTTCGTGACAGGCGATGTCACGGTCGGTGCGGACGCGACGCTTCTACTCTCGCAGGGGACCGAGCTTCTGTTCGCCGACGACGGGACCGCCGAGTTCAACGTGTTCGGTTCGTTCGTTGCCTCGGGCACAGCCTCGGAGCCCATCACGATCGGCACCGATGACAGTGAGCGTGACGCAAGCGCGTGGCGAGGACTCGCATTCAAGCCGGGAAGCGTGGCCTCACTGGCGCACTGCACGCTCTCTGATGCAGAGACCGGCATCGAGGCACAGAACGCCACGATCACGATCACCGACTGCGTGCTCGATGACAACGTCTTCGGCGCGAGGCTCAGCGGCAGCAACCTCGATGCGTATCGCACGAGCTTCTCGCACTGCGACAGTCTGGGGCTCTTGCTCCGCGGCGGGGGTGGCACGATTCGCGGCTGCACCATCGCCGGGAGCGGCAGCGGCATGTCGATCCGCGACTCCGCCACACACGCGATCGTGACCAGCTCCTTCACCGGAAGCACGCTCGGGTCCGGTGTCGACATCGGGAAATTCGCGACGTCGTCGTTCGACTCCTGCGCTCTCAGCAACAACGCTGTGCACGGAATCGCCATCAGCAACTCCACACCGATACTCGCCGACTGCGTCATCACGGACAACGGACAGACCGGCGCGCACTGTCGTAAGACGGCGTTCCCGCGCTTCAGTCGGTGCACGATCTCCGGCAATCGCCTCGGCGTTCACTCCGACACCGGATCCACGCCGAACCTCGGCGACGACATGTACCCGGAGACCGGATACAACTCGATCACGGACAACCAGATGGCGGCGATCGCGAACTACAACGGGACCGACAACCCGGTCTTCGCACGCCGCAACTGGTGGGGAGCAGCCCCGCCGACCGGGCGTGTGTTCCTCGGCTATGTTCTGTGGCAGCCGTATCTCGACGGCCCCGGTGGAGCCGTGATATCGAGTATCGACGAAGAGGACATCCCTCAGTCATTCGGACTCGACCAGAACGCGCCGAACCCGTTCAATCCGGTCACGACGATCTCGTTCGCGGTTCCGGCATCCGGTGGTGACGTCGAGGTCGCCGTGTACGACGTCGCGGGCCGCAGAACCGCCCTGCTGGCCTCCGGCCACCGTGACCCGGGTCGCTACACGGTCGTCTGGGACGGACGCGATGAGCGCGGACGCAGGGTTGCATCCGGCATCTACTTCGCTAGAATGGTGGCGCCCGACTATGTCACCACGAGGAAGATGATCCTGCTCAAATAACCGGCAGGCGGATCACCTTCTTCACCTACTTCGACGGCCCCGGGCTCGCCCGGGGCGTTTTGCTGGGCCGGCCGCCAAAGGAGAACGATGATGGCCTCTGTCAAACACATCGGCATACTCACGAGCGGTGGAGACGCGCCGGGCATGAACGCGGCGATCCGCGCGGTCGTGCGAACGGCGCTCGCCGGTGGCATCAACGCTACCGGCATCATGCGCGGGTTCTCGGGACTCCTCGACCGAGACCTTCAGCCGATGACGGCCCGCTCCGTCTCAAACATCGTCCAGCTCGGAGGAACGATCCTCAAGACGAGCCGATGCAAAGCGTTCTACGAAGAGGCCGGCAGGAAGAAGGCCGCGGACATCCTGAGCGAGGCGGGGATCGACTGCCTCGTCGGGATCGGCGGTGACGGAACGTTCCACGGACTGGACAAGCTCAGGCGCGAACACGGCGTTGCCGTCGTCGGCATTCCGGGGACCATCGACAATGACATCGCCGGAACGGAGTTCACGGTCGGATTCAGCACGGCGGCGAACACGGCACTGGAGTCGATCGACAAGATCCGCGACACCGCCGCATCACACGACCGGATCTTCTTCATCGAGGTGATGGGACGCAACTGTGGTGCGCTCGCTCTGGAGGTCGGTCTGGCCGGCGGTGCCGAGGGCATCCTCATCCCCGAGATCCCGGCTGACCTCGACCGGCTCTCCGACATCATCACCGAGGGTCGTCAGCGCGGAAAGGGGAGCTTCATCATTGTCGTGGCGGAAGGCGCACTCAAGGGCGGTGCCGCGGAGGCAGCGGCAGCGGTCAAGGAGCAGACCGGTGTGAGCTACCGCGTCAGCGTGCTCGGACACGTGCAGCGTGGCGGATCACCGACCTCGACCGATCGCACACTCGCCAGCCGTATGGGCACGGCAGCGGTCGTGGCGGCTACCGATGGCAACACCGGCGTGATGACGGGAATGCGCGACGGTGACATCGTCCTCGTGCCGCTCGCGGAGACCTGGCTCGGCGAGACGTTCATCGACCTCAGCCTCCTGGGCGTGGCCGAGATCACGGCGACGTAGGGTATGGCGCCGCCGCGGAACATACGGTGTCTCGCGGGATGGTGGAAGAACGGAGTGCGAACGAAGAAGGGGGTGCGCCCAAGCGCACCCCCTTCTCTTTTCCACGGGAGACACCACCACACGCATCTACTTGTCCGAGCGAAACACCATCTCCCCCTTCTTCACATCCACGACAATGGTGTCGCCGGAGTCGAACTCACCCTCGAGTATCTTGACGGCGAGCGGGTTCTGCACCTCGCGCTGGAGCGCCCGCTTCAGCGGTCGCGCCCCGTAGACCGGGTCGAAACCCTCGCGCGCGATCATCTCCTTCGCGGCATCCGTGAGCTCGAGCCCGATCTTGCGGTCGGCGAGCAGCTTCTGGAGCCGCGTGAGCTGGATATCGACGATCAGCTTGATCTCATCCAGCGAAAGCGAGTTGAAGATGACGATCTCGTCGATCCGGTTGAGAAACTCCGGTCTGAACTGAGCCCTGAGCGCCTCCATGACGCGCGTTGACATCTCCTCGCGGTCACCCTCGCCGAGTTCCTGGATCCACTGGCTTCCAACGTTCGATGTCATGATGACGATCGTGTTCGTGAAATCGACCGTCCTCCCCTGCCCGTCCGTCAGTCGACCGTCGTCGAGGATCTGGAGGAGCACGTTGAAGACATCGGGATGCGCCTTCTCGATCTCGTCGAGAAGAACCACCGAGTACGGCCTTCTCCGCACGGCCTCCGTGATGTAGCCGCCCTCCTCGTACCCGACGTAGCCCGGCGGGGCGCCGATAAGGCGCGATACCGAGTGCTTCTCCATGAACTCCGACATGTCGATGCGAACCATCGCGTCCTCGTCATCGAACAGAAACTCCGCGAGAGCACGGCCGAGTTCGGTCTTCCCGACTCCGGTCGGCCCCATGAAGATGAACGAACCGATAGGACGGCCAGGGTCCTGAAGCCCGGCACGCGCACGACGCACGGAGTCGGAGACGACGCGGATCGCCTCGTCCTGACCCACGACACGAAGTCTCAGGCGGTCGTCCATTCGCAGGAGCTTATCGCGTTCGCCTTCCAGCATGCGCGAGACCGGGATCCCGGTCCAGTTCGACACGACGGCCGCGATGTCGTCCTCGTCGACCTCCTCCTTGAGCATCTGGCGCTCCTTCTGGAGCTCCGCGAGCCTCTCGTTCTCCTCCTTCAGACGCGCCTCGAGTTCCGTCTGTCTGCCGTATCGCAGCTCGGCGGCCTTGTTCAGATCGCCCTGCCGCTCGGCGCGTTCGTACTCGGTCTTCACATCTTCGATCTCGGCCTTCGTGTCGCGGATGGCCTTGATCGCCGTCTTCTCGTTCT
>CAZRAD010000006.1:0-41168 GCA_964597945.1 uncultured bacterium | reverse complement strand
CCGAGTGTCACACCGCGATCGCGCAGGCCGAGGTCGAGGATGCCGAGCACCCGTCGGTCTTCTACGATGTGGCGTTCACGCTCGGCGACCGGGAGATCGTGATCGCAACGACGCGTCCGGAGCTTCTTCCGGCATGCGTTGCGATGTTCGCGCACCCCGACGACGATCGGTACGGCGACCTCATCGGTCAGAAGGCGGCGGTGCCGCTCTTCGGTCACGAGGTTCCTATCCTCGCCGACGAGAAGGCCGATCCCGAGAAGGGGACGGGTCTGGTGATGTGCTGCACGTTCGGCGACACGACCGACATCGCGTGGTGGCAGGAGCACGGGCTCGACACGCGCATGGTGTTCGACGACGAAGGGCACATGAACGCGCTCGCGCCGGGCTACGAAGGTCTCTACATGAAGAAGGCGCGGAAGAAGATCGTGGCGGACCTGGCGGAGGCCGGACTGCTGAAGGGCGAGAAGCCGATCACGCACGACGTCAACGTCCACGAGCGGTGCGGGACCGAGCTCGAGTTCTCGGTGGCCGCGCAGTGGTTCATCCGCGTGCTCGACATGAAGGACGAGATCATCGCGGCGGGCGCGAAGGTCGACTGGTATCCTGACTACATGGAGGTGAGGTTCCGCAACTGGGTCGAGAACCTCAAGTGGGACTGGTGTATCTCGCGGCAGCGCTACTACGGCGTGCCGTTCCCCGCGTGGCTCTGTGAGTCGTGCGGAGAGGTCGTACTCGCCGACGAGTCACAGCTTCCGGTCGACCCGCTCACGGCGAAACCACCGGTCGACGTCTGCCCCGAGTGCGGCGGCGCTCTCAAGCCCGAGGGCGACATCATGGACACGTGGATGACATCGTCGTGCACCCCGTTCCTCAATCTCGGATGGGGTGAGGACGACTCGCGCGTCGAGCGGTTCAAGAAGACGGGCGACGACAGCACCGAGTACATGATGGACATGCGGCCCCAGGCGCACGATATCATCCGGACGTGGGCGTTCTACACGGTCGTGAAGGGCATCCTCAATGAGGGCAAGGTGCCGTGGAGGACCGCCATGATCTCCGGGCACGTGCTCCAGGCGGACCGGGCGAAGATCTCAAAATCGAAGGGCGACGGTGGTCACTCGCCGTCGGCCATCATCGAGGAGCGCTCGGCCGACGCGACGCGGTACTGGGCGTGTTCCAGCAGGCTCGGAACCGACACGGCGTTCTCGTACGATCTCTTCGATGCCGGCAAGCGCCTGGTCACCAAGCTCTGGAACGCCTCGAAGTTCGCCATCATGCGTCTCGAGGATTTCGATCCGGACGCGGAGCGCGAGCTGACGGTCATCGACCGGTGGCTTCTCGCGAAGCTCGCGGGTGCCGCCGACCGTGCGACCAGGAGCTTCAAGAACTGCGAGTATAACGGCGCGCTTCAGGCCGCCGAGCACTTCTTCTGGCACGACCTCTGTGACAACTATATCGAGATCGCGAAGAAGAGGCTCTACGCGGATGAGGGCGGCGATGAGGCCGGGCGCCGGGGCGCGCAGTTCGCGCTCTACCACGCTCTCCTTGCGGCGCTCAAGATGTTCTCGCCGGTCGTTCCGCACATCACCGAGGAGCTCTTCTCGCTCTATTTTGCGGAGCGCGAGGGCCTTGAATCGATCCACATCTCCGACTGGCCGGTGGCGCCCGATGAGTGGCGCGACGATGCGGCCGAGGAGGCCGGCGAACTCGCGCTGGCCGTCATCGAGGGGATGAGGAAGCTCAAGTCAGAGAGCAAGGTGTCGGTCGCGACGCCGCTCGGCACGCTCAGGGTCGCAACGACGCAGGCCGTGTGGAACATGCTCTCACCGCTCACATCGGAGCTCGCTGCCGTCTCGAGCGCGGACAGTGTTGAGCACGTACTTTGGGATGGTGAGGGTGAGCCGGGTGACGGGTTCATTGAGACCGACAATGCGGCGGTCCGCGTAGCCGCGGATATCAAGGAGACCGAGTGAGCCGAGCGCGCGAGCGTGTCCTGCCGGAGAATCCGAAGATCCTCGTGATGGAGACGGGGCTGATCGGTGAGCTTCTTGTCACGACGCCCACGCTCCGTGCGGTGAAGCGCGCGTATCCCGGTTCTTCGATCACGGTGCTCGTGAGCCCCGGGTCCGCGCCGATCCTCGTCGGGAATCCGGCCGTCTCGCGACTGCTTCCGCTCCGCAAGGACGAGCGGACAGGGATGGGGTTTTTCCGGGTCGCATCATGGATACGCTCTCAGCGTTTCGACCTGATCCTGGTACTCCATACGTCGTTCCGGAGCGCGATGCTCGCAGCGCTCGGGCGTGGTCGCATCCGCGCCGGCCTCTCGTGTGAGGGCCGTGGGTGGTTCCTGAATCCTCGCACGCCGCGTGACCGGACCGCGTACGAGGTGGATGAACATCTGCGCGTGGCCGGATTGCTGGGAATAGAATCCGACGGTCGTGAGCTCGATCTGTTCCTGACCGATGCGGAGCGCGCGGAGGCCCGGGAGCTGCTCGCAGCAGCGTTTCCGGACGCCCCCTTGTCCGGCACACATCCCGGCGATGGCCCCGCAGGCAGATCCCGGTCGTTGCCGTTCGTGGGTCTCCATCCCGGTGCGAGTCGCGAGATCCGTCGATGGCCGGCGGAGCGGTTTGCCGAACTCGGGCACCGGATCCTCGAGTCCGGGCGCGCGCATCCCTTCTACGTCTTCGGCCCGCGCGAGGTAGACCTCGCCACGACCGTGCGGGCGTGGTACGAACGAAACGAGCTTCCGGCCCCTGCGATCATCGAGCCGTCGAGCGTTCGCATGCTGGGAGCGCTTTTCGCCCACGCGGCCGCCGTGGTGACGAACAACACCGGTCCTATGCATGTGGCGACCGCCGTCCGCGTCCCCGGAGTCTTCATCCACGGGCCGACGCCCGTCGACCGCTGGCACCCGCCGTATCCCGGCAATGAGGCCGTGTACGGCGATGTCGAGTGCCGGCCGTGCGACTCGCCGCGATGCAGGATGGACAGTCTTCTGTGTATGGAGGCGGTCAGCGTGGACCGCGTGTATGATGCGCTGACGCGCGTGCTTGACCGTGCTGCTTCGCAGGCAGAAGCGACCGATTCGGTGACAATGGACGCCGCACACTCGAAGGGAAACGCCGATGCCTGACGACCGGCTCTCCGTGCTTCATCTCATTGAGGCTCCCTCCTGGACGGGGGCGATGTCCCAGACGTTCGAGCTCGTCGTCGGGCTCAAGAACCGCGGACACACCGTGGCGCTCGCGTGCACGCCGGGCAGCATCCTCTTCGAACGCGCGGACGCTGCGGGAGTCGACGTCGTCGGGATGGAGATGCGCTCCGAACTGAACCCCGTGACCATCTCCAAGCTCGCGCACATGGTTCGCACACGACGATCGCAGATCGTCCACGCGCACCGCGCGCACGCCCACTCGCTGGGAATGCTCACGGCCGCCCTGACCGGCAGGCCGTTCATCGTGTCGCGCCGTGTCTCCTTCAAGCCGAAGGACAACGCAGGGAGCCGTCTGAAGTACACGTCCGGGCGCGTCGCCCGGATCGTGGCGGTCTCCGAGGGCGTGAAGGACGTGCTTGTTGAGTATGGCGTCCCCGAGGAGCGCGTGACGGTCATCTACAGCGGGTCGGACCCGGCCCGGTACTCGGCCGTCGGAGACCGGATGGCGCTTCGGCGTGAACTCGGGCTGGGAGAGGACGTCCCGCTCGTCGGGAAGGTCGCGAACTTCTACCACGGGTGGAAAGGCCACGACATCTTCCTGGGAGCGGCCGCTTCCATCGTGAAGACGCGCCCCGGCGTCCGGTTCGTTCTCGCCGGGCACAGGACCGATGAGGAGAAGATGCGCGCGCTCATTGAGAGCTTCGGCCTCTCCGGGCACGTGCACGCGCTCGGGTACCGGACGGACGTTCCGACCATTCTCGCGGCGCTCGATGTCTCCGTGAACTCGCCTCGCGCCGGGGAGGGGCTCTCGGGAGCTGTCCGTGAGTCGCTCGCGGTCGGTCGCCCGGTCGTCGCGACCGACGTCGGCGGCAATAGAGAGCTCGTGCGCGACGGTGAGACCGGACTGCTGGTTCCGCCCGAGGATCCCGTCGCTCTGGCAGCGGCGATCGACAGACTTCTCGGCGACCCGGAGTTCGCCGGGGGACTCGCGTCGACCGGCGCGAGGTTCGTCCGAGAGAATCTCACCATCGACCGGATGGTCGAGGAACATGAGAAGCTCTATCGGGAGATCCTCGCTGAACGAAGGTGAGGTACAACCTGCGGAAGAACCTGTTCGTAACAGGACGTCCCGGTGTCGGCAAGACGGCGCTCATCCGCTCGGTTCTCACCGAACTCGACGTCGACGCCGGTGGGTTCACCACCGTCGAGGTACGCGACGGCGGCCGGCGCATCGGGTTCGATATCGTCGCCCTTGACGGGGCGCGCGGCGTGCTTGCTCGACATGATCTTGTGAGTCCCTATCGAGTGTCGCGATACGGCGTGAACAAGGACGACATCGAGAGCATCGGTGTTCCCGCCATCGAGCGGGCGGTCGCGGAGAGCGAACTCATCGTGATGGATGAGATAGGCAGGATGGAGCTCTGCTCCGACCGTTTCATGCATGCAGTCGGGGCGGCGCTCGGCTCTCCGGTCCCGGTGCTCGGGACCATCCAGGACCGACGCAACACATTTCTCGACGCGGTCCGCGAACGGGGCGACATCCGTATCATCACAGTCACCGAGTTCAATCGCGATGAACTCGCCGAGACGATCGCGGACGCCATGGGCGAGCTGATCAAGCGTGCTGCGCAGCGACGTGCGGCGGAACGGCGCGACCCACACGAGCCGCCGCCGATGGGGGACGACGTCCCGTGAGCGATTCGCTGAGGGTCATCATCGGGATCACGTCGTCTTCCTGGGGCGGCAATGAAAAGTGGGCCTCCGTGGCGGCGGCCGGCCTGACGCAGCGAGGTCACAACGTCAGCGTGTTCTACACGCATGAGCCCGTCCGGGCGGAACTCGCACGGTGCGGCATCCCGCACGACCTCGTCCGACTCTGGGGCGACCTCAATCCGTTCGGCTTCCACTCGCTCATACGGCTGTTCCGGCGAGAGCGCCCGGACGCCGTCATCCTCACCAAGCAGCGCGAGTACTGGATGGGCGGCATCGCCGCGCGTCGCGCCGGTCATCCGCTCGTTGCGCTCCGTCTCGGTCTTCGCCGCAGACTGGTCGAGGACAACAAGCGCCGGAAGGTGTTCGGCTCGCTGTCGGACCTCGTGATCGTGAACTCGGATGTCATCCGTGACGAGCTGGCGCTGACGCCGTGGTTCGACGTCTCGAAGGTGCGGGTCCTCCACAACGGCGTGTCGTCCGACCCGGCCGATCCGGGTGCGGGCCGGGCCGCGTTCCGTGAGCTCGGCGTGCCGGGTGGCGCGCGCGTCATCTGTGGAGCCGGGAGACTGACGAATCAGAAGGGCTTCGACCATCTGATCGACGCGTTCGCGGAGGTCGCGGCTGAGCGCGAGGATGTGCACCTCGTCATTCTCGGCGAGGGCGGGAAGCGCGAGGAGCTCGAGGCGAGGGCGAGGGCGTCGGGTGTCGACGACCGCATCCACCTTGTCGGTCACCGGGGAGATGTTCGAGACATCATCGCTGCGGTCGACATCTACGCGCTCTCGTCGGTGAACGAGGGCATGGCGAACACGCTCCTTGAGGCGATGTCGGTCGGCGCACCCATCGTGGCGACCGAGGTGTCCGGGACCGCCGAGGCGGTTACCGACGGTGTCGAGGCACTCGTCGTGCCGCCGGCTGACGTCGCGGCACTGTCGAACGCGCTCGCACGGCTCCTGGAGGACTCCGAGTTGGCACGGCGCACGGGGGCCGCGGCGATGGCACGCGCGGCGAGCGACTTCAGTGTGGA
This sequence comes from uncultured bacterium, assembly GCA_964597945.1. Lineage (GTDB taxonomy): Bacteria > Joyebacterota > Joyebacteria > Joyebacterales > Joyebacteraceae > JAPEKQ01. The sequence continues at coordinate 35,271 of CAZRAD010000006.1, read as the reverse complement.
CAGGATGATCACGGAGCTGGAGACGATCCTGCGCAACGGGATCCAGAACAAGCGACGCTCACGCAGGGCGCGGAGCTAGGTCGAAGAGTGGAACCGACCGGGAGGCCAGGTCCCGGCGCGCAGACCACCGGCGAAGATGAGCAGGACGCCCGATATCGCCAGCGGGACGATGAGCAGGAAGACGACGCGGATCAGCCCGTGCGGCGGGTAGACTTCGATGCGGAGGAGGACCCAGGCGAGAGCCACGAGGGTTTGGAGCGAGAGTATCGTGCCCCCGGCCGTCGACCAGCGCATTCCGAGGATCCCTGCTCCCACGGCGACCATTGCGAAGATGATCTTTGCCAGCGCGAGAGCGAACGGAGTAGAGTCGGCGTTGAGCGCAAGGCCGAGCCAGAGCACGGCGAATACGGGCGCGAGAATGGCGCCCAGGAGGGTCATCACCCTCCAGCCCTTCAGATCTCTCGGTGTCGCTTCAGCCACGTTCGCCCTCCTGGACCGCAGTGAGACGCACCCAATCTACCCGTTCCACGGTGCGCGCCGCAAGCGCCTTCTACCGGCGTGGACGTCGCCGGGAGAGACGCGGCGCGGCCCGACACGAAGGATGGTCTGATATGAGAATGACCCAGGCGTTACGAAGTATCGGTGCACTCCTGACAGCGGGCCTTTTGCTCACAGGCCCCGGCTGCGCCCGGCACATGCCGGTCTCCGCCCTCGGTGAACAGGGCGGGAACATCGGTGTCCGAGTTGTTACCGTGACGGGCGAGGTGGTCTTCGGTCGTCTGCTCGCGCTTGACGGTGAGGAGATCGTGGTCCTCGTCACGCAACGCACGACGGGCAGGGAGACCGAGCGGCGCTTTCCGATGGAGGAGGTCGCCTCGGCGACCGTTCACAAGACGAAGAGTGAGTCAACATGGGGCCCCGTCATCAGCACGGTCGTCGCCGTGGCCGGCGGCGTGCTTGTCGCCTCCATCGTGAAGGGGGCCGGACTATGAGGCGCACGCGAATCACACGTACGTTCATCGTCATCGGACTCGCCGCGCTCGTAGTGATGCCGACCGGGTGCGCGTCGCTCGAGATGACGCAGTACCACAATGAACCCGGGGTGTCCGCAACGATCCTCACGGCGGAGGGAAGGAGCTTCCCGGCCACGCTCATCGGGACCGACGAGGGTCAGGTCGTGTTCGACCGGTCGTATCCGAAGAGCGAGTCGCTGACGGTCGTCGAGCGGGGAGGCGAACCGGTCGTCCTCGTCGGGCGGATGGCCGTCGGGACCGCGGTGGAGATTCGAGAGTTCGACGTCCTTGTTCGCGAGCGTCATCCGTTCTCGAGGGTGAAGGAGGTCCGGGTTGCCACGAGCGCATACTTCGGCTGGGGTGCCGTGCTGGGCGCCGTCCTGACGTATGCGTTCGTCTCGCTGGCGCTCGACGAGTGAGCCGCGGTCACCACGCGCGTGTTCACACGTCTCGCGGTCTTGCGGCCCGCGCGGGCCGGCGGTACTCTTTCCGGGGAGGTACATCATGCGAAGTCGACTCGCGCTCTGCGCGCTGCTGTCACTGATTCCGATTCTCGCTCTGCCGACGGTTGACGCCGCGTCACAGGAGAGACCTGCCATGTTGACGTTCCGGGTGCGCGTGCCCGAATACACACCGCCGGATGCGAGGCTCTACATCGCCGGCAATCTGCCGGCACTCGGCCCCTGGGACCCCGGCAAGGTGGAACTCGGGCGGATCGACGAAGGCGTCTATGCCATCACACTCGTGCTTCCGGTCGACACGGAGCTGAGATTCAAGTTCACGCGCGGGACGTGGGAGTCCGTGGAGAAGGGAGCCCGCTTTGAGGAGATCGCCGACCGAACGCACGTGGTGGTCGGTGACGAGACGGTTCACATCGAGGTGGCGAACTGGCGCGACTTCGCGGCAGGCCCTGCGCGGGACACGATCACGGGCGACGTCGAGATTCTCAACGATGTCGCGGCCACGCGGCTCGGGAACAGTCGTCCGGTCATCGTTCTTCTCCCGCCCGGCTACCGCGAGGAGACGGAGCGTCGCTATCCGGTGCTCTACATGCACGATGGACAGAATCTGTTTGACGCATCCACTTCGTTCATCGGGGCGGAGTGGGGTGTCGACGAAGCCGCGAACCGCCTCATAGAAGAGGGGCAGATCGAACCGCTCATCATCGTCGGGATCTACAACACGAGCAACCGCGCCTACGAGTACACGCCGGTGGCCGATTCATCGAGGGGAGAGGGCGGCGGGGCGGAGCTCTACGCGGATTTCATCATCAACGACCTGAAGCCGTTCATCGACGAGAACTACCGTACAAAGCCGGACCGAGCGAACACAGGGGTGATGGGCTCGTCGCTCGGAGGCATCTGCTCGCTCTATCTCGGATGGGAGCACCGAGACGTGTTCTCGAGGATCGGGGCGATGTCCACATCGTACGGTTTCGCGAATCAGGACATCGTCCGCCGGATCAAGGCTCGTGCACCTGCGTCGGGAACGCGGATCTGGATCGACATGGGGACTGCCGAGGGTGGCGACCGCAACGGAGACGGCGTGTCGGACATGATCGAGCTGCACCGCGCCGTCCGCGACACACTCGTCGGTCACGGAATGAAACTCGGCAGAGATCTCAGATATGTCGAGGACGAAGGCGCGGTTCACAACGAGCACGCCTGGGCGTCGCGATTCCCGCGGGCGCTCGCGTTCCTCTTCCCGAAGCGCTAGGAGACATCATGACCGACATCGTGCTTGTGCGACACGGGGAGACCGAGTTCAATCGCGAGGGTGTGTTCCGGGGGCGGTACGATGTGGGGCTCAACGAGGTGGGTCGGGAGCAGGCCGCGGCGACGGCGACAGCGCTTGCTCGCGAGCCGATCGCGGCCGTCTATTCCAGTCCTCTTTTGCGCGCCCTCGACACCGCGCGCCCGATAGCCGAACGACACGGCGTTGAGCCGATCATTGACGAGGCCTTCCACAATATCGATCTCGGAGAGTGGCAGGGCGCGAAGAAGGAAACCGTCCGGGTCGAGCAGGCCGATGCGTGGGCCCTGTGGACCACGGAACCGGAGCTGCTGCGAATCCCGGGCGGCGAGACCCTCGCAGAGGTACGCTCGAGAGCGTTCCCGAGGCTCGAGGAGCTCGCGGCGAAGCACGACGGCGAGAGGATAGCCATCGTCTCGCACCGATCCGTCATCCGCGTGCTCGCCGGCGCCGTTCTTGGGATGACCGAGGGCTACTTCTGGCACTTCTACATGGACAACGCCGGATTCTCGGTCCTGCGGCAGAACGGAGCCGGATACGTCATCGTCCAGTGGAATGAGAACTGCCATCTGGCCGACACAGTTTACGAACGCTACTGATGTCACGGACGCGCCGCGGACTCATCGCGGAGCCACGAGTCACGCTCTCTGGAGGGGGACCATGTCCGCACGCACCAGCAGTGAGAGGAGCATCGCGGCTCTCGCCGCAGCGTTGCTTGTACTGACCGCGATCTGCACGCTTCCGGCCACGGCAGCCGTCGAGGACCATCCGGTGATTGCCCGCGAGCCGGCCCCGTCGCCCGACGGGAGCGCGATCGCGTTCAGCTACATGGGTGACATCTGGAGGGTTCCCGCCGAGGGCGGCCGGGCGGTGCGGCTCACGGTCCACGAGTCATACGATGACCTTCCGGCGTGGTCACCCGACGGGAAGACCATCGCATTCTCCTCGGACCGAGCGGGTAACGACGACGTCTATCTGATGGACGCCACCGGCGGTCCCGTGACGCAGTTGACGTGTCACGACGCATGGGACGCCGTCCAGTGCTGGTCCCCGGACGGCGGACGTGTGCTGTTCGTCTCCCGACGCGACACCACCGAGAACGAGCCGTACGAGATGCCCGTCGGCGGAGGGATGCCACGGCGTCTCGTGGCGGACGATGCCTACAACATCGCGGTGACTCCCGACGGTGACTGGATCACGTTCGTCACGGGAAGCTCCTCGTGGTGGCGGAAGCACTACCGGGGAAGCGCCTCACGCGACATCTGGGTTCGCGCCTACGACGGCGGGGCAAGCTACCGCCTTGTCGACTGGCCGATGGACGACGACCGTCCGATGTGGAGCGCCGACGGCCGGACGCTCTACTTCATGTCTGAGCGCGACGACGGTGTTCCCAACATCTGGATGGCGGAAGTCGAGTTCCCCGAGCCAGCAGCGGGCGAGCCGCGCATCGTATCCGGACCGTCGCAACTGACGTTCCACACCGAGGACGGCGTGCAGAAGGCGGAGATCTCCGCGGACGGGACGCTCATCGCGTACGAGTGGAATGCCGGGATCTGGGCGGTCGACACCCGCGGTGGTGAGCCGTACGAGGTCGCCATCGACGCCCCGAGCGACGACAAGTGGAACGAGGACCTTCGCTACACGCTCTCGAACAGCGTCTCCCAGTACGCGCTGAGTCCGGACGAGGACCAGCTGGCCTACATCGCGCGCGGCGAGCTGTTCGTCTGCCCGCTCGAGGACGGTGACCCTGGACGCTCGATGCGCATCACCACGACGCCGGCGCGCGAGAAGGACCCCGCGTGGATGCCCGACGGCGAGACCCTGCTGTTCTCGTCGGACCGGAACGGGAACTACGACATCTTCGCCGTGCGCTCGGCCGAGGACGGCGAGCCGATGCTCGGGAGGGCTCTCAAGCGTACGGTGACGCAGCTCACCGAGGCAGACGAGGACGACGACAGTCCGTACATCGCACCCGACGGCGAGACCGTCGCGTTCCTCCGCGGCCCTGACGTCCTCTGGCTGATGGACGCAGGCGGCGGCAACCAGCGTCAGCGGTTGCCCGATGCTGACATTCTTCACATGGACTGGTCGCCGGACAGCGAGTGGATCGCACTCAGCCGCACGAACCTCGGGCACAAGGAGGACATCTACGTCCTCAGGGCCGACGGCGGCGAACCGGTCAACGTCACGCTTCATCCCAACGACGATTTCCAGCCCCGCTGGACCGACGACGGCAAGCGGATGACGTTCGCATCGCGAACCGACGACGGGCAATACATGCTGAAGTACATCTGGCTGACCCGCGAGGACTACTGGATGTCGTCCGAGGAACGTGAGGAGGCGGCAAAGGAGGCACGCGGCGCAAGCGATGACGAGGATGACGAAAGTGACGAGAAGCCCGGTGTGGAGATTGTCATCGACTTCGACGATATCCACGAGCGGACCGCGCGCGTCATGAACATGCGCGGCGGCTATGACTTCTACGGTCAGACGCCGGACGGTCACTACTTCGCGTTCCCGTCGGGTACGCTGGGTGGCACCGACCTCTGGCTCGTCGACTGGGAGGGTACGCGCCTCCATCAGGTGACCGAGGGCGGTTCGAGCCCCGAGGCGATCGTCTGGAGCGCGGACGGGGAGACCTGTTACTACCTCAGCCACGGTCGCATTCGGAGTGTCTCGATCGACTCGGACGGAGACATCAGTGGCCGCGGGGGTCTGAGTGTATCGGCCCCGATGACGGTCGATATCTCGGAGGAGCGGCGTCAGATCTTCAATGAGGCGTGGCGCATGCTCCTCGACGGCTTCTACGATGAACAGTTCCACGGCGTCGACTGGGTGGCCGTTCGCGACAAGTACGAGCCCTGGGCGCTCGCCGCCTATACCGAGGAGGAGTTCCGGACGGTCATCCGTGAGATGATCGGCGAGCTCAATGCGTCACACCTCGGCGTCTACAAGTGGGGCGGAGGCGGTATCAATACCGGACGTCTCGGCATCCGTCACGCCGAGGGGTACGAGGGGCCGGGCGTCAGGGTGCGAGCCGTCATCCCCAACGGGCCGGCCGACCGCGCCGGCATCGTTGCCGGCGAGTACATCACGGCGATCGACGGGACGGCGATCGGCACGGGCGACAACTACTTCTGCCGTCTCACCGATACGTCGGGAGAGAAGATCCTGATCACAGTGGCGGAGAGCTCCTCCGGCAAGAACGCGCGCGAGGTCGAGATTCGACCTGTGGGTGGCGGGGCGATTCGCAGACTCTCGTACGACGACCGCATCCGCACGAACCGCAGGAAGGTCGAGGAGATGACCGGCGGCCGGATCGGCTACCTGCACATCGCCGGCATGGGTGTAGGAAACCTCTTCCAGTTCCAGGAGGACCTCTTCGCGCAGGGAACCGGGAAGGACGGTCTCATCATCGACATCCGCGGCAACGGCGGCGGGTCGGTCCACGACGAAATCCTCAAGTTCCTCGACCGCCGCGCGTACGGATACACAACCGGTCGCACGCGGCCGCCGACGGCCAACCCGCTCGAACTCTGGTCGAAGCCTCTCGTGCTTCTCATCGACGAGACGTGCTACAGCGATGCCGAGATCTTCCCGATGGGATGGAAGGCGCTCGACCTGGGGCCGGTCGTCGGTGTGCCGACCTACGGGGCGGTCATCGGGACGAACGACCTTCCGCTCATCGACGGCACGATGTTCCGTGTCCCGGGATCCGGGTGGTTCGATCTGACTGACAGGAACCTTGAGAACTGGGGTATCGAGCCCGACATCTACGTCGAGTCGCCGCCCGAAGAGGCAAGCCTGGGTCGCGACGCGCAGCTCGAGACCGCGGTGGAGACCATCCTCGGGGAGATCGAGTAGCGCGTCAGCCGAGGGGTGGGGATGTGAGATGGGCGCATCTGAACAGCAGGACGCCCTCCGAGGATCGGAGAGCGAAGGAGAGAGAACCTGCGTGGGGGCGGCCGACTACCCTGCCGCCCTCAGTTCGTCGAGGCGGTCGATGGCGCGTCGCAGGTGGGGGATGACGATCGAACCGCCGACGAGCAGCGAGATGGAGAGCGCCTCCAGGATCTCATCATCGGTGGCGCCCTCTTCAACGCAACGGATGATGTGGTAGAGGATGCAATCGTCACAGCGAAGGACGGCCGATGACGCAAGCCCGAGCAGTTCCTTCGTCTTCGCGTCGAGCGCGCCGGGCGCGTACGCCTGGGTGTCAAGCGCGAAGAACCGCTTCACGGTCAGGTTCCCCGCGGCGAGCACCTTCGCATTGAGCCTCTCCCGCTCATCTCTGAATCGCCTCACAGCATCGCTCATGACCCCTCCGTGCCCAGGTTCCGGTCGCCTCCACCAGGAGGATACACGAAAGGCGGCACAAAGCGCAGCCCCACGGGTACTTGGATGCGCGGAGATGTCAAGAACACATGACTTTATGTAACGCATACTTTACATCAGGGAGACTGCCTGCTACTCTGGTTCCTATGGCAGACAAGGTACATAATGAGGTGCGCACGCAGCGGTTCATGCACGGGGAGATGACCCAGCAGGAGCTTGCTGCGCGCGTCGGGGTGACCCGGCAGACCGTCATCGCGATTGAGAAGGGGAAGTACAACCCGTCGGTCGGACTGGCGCTTCGCATCGCCTCGGTGTTTGGCATGTCCGTCGAGGAGCTGTTCTCACTCAACAAGGCAGGGGAGGAGAGATCATGAAGCCGCTCAGCGGAAGGGCGCTGCTCCTGCTCTACGCGGTCTACGCGGTCGCCTGTGCGCTCCTCGGGATCTTCGTTCACCGAGGATTCTACGTGGCGCTCGTCGGGCTGGCGTTCGCGCGCCCGATTCTCCGGGAGATCGGACTTGTCCGCGATCTCGACGAGAGGCAGGTGGCCGCATCGTACCGCTCGAGCCACATCGCGTATCTCGTCGCGATCGGGATCGCGGCAGCAGCGTTCATCAACAGCAGCTTCATCGAGAATGAGGAACCGCCCTTCGTAGCATCGATGGTCCTCTTCGTCTCGCTCATCGTGAAGGTCGCCGTATGGCAGCTGACGTCGCGCGGCAGACGCCGGACCGGCCTCGTGCTTGGTTTCGCTATCGGTGGGTTCTGGTTTCTCTTCACGGCGCTCGAGGGTGACCTCAGCCCCGAGTTCCTCGTCGGCGGTATTCCGCTGCTTGCAGCATTCCTTGCGCTCAGATGGCAGCGAGTCGGTGGAGTGATCCTGCTCCTCAGCGGCGCCGTCACCGCGTACTTCTTCATCGTGAAGGGGATGTCCCCGCCTCAGTCGCGTCTGTTCGTCGGGCTGCTGCTGCCGACCCCGCTTCTCCTCGCGGGCGTGCTGCTCCTGATGCGAAGGGACGATACCGAGACCGATGTCGACGCGGACGGTCACGGCGGTGACGCGGACGGTCACGGCGGTGACGCGGAACGTCATGGCGGTGACACGGTCCCGACGATGGAGAAGGGACCGACCGTATGAATGCCAGGAGCTTCAGTATCGCCGGGCTCATTGTGCGCATTCTGGCGCGGTGTATCGCCGTGCTGTTCATCCTGATCCTCCTCGCATTCATGACGCCTGAGCCGGGAGAGCCGTTCTTCGCGGCGGAGCGATGGAGCGACCTCGATCCGTGGACGTTCGTCTATCCGCTCGGATTCCTCTTCGGACTCATTCTGATTCTGTGGAAGGACGTGTACGGCGGGATCATCAGTGTTGGCTGCATCGTGGCGATGTACATCAAGTACTCGTTGAGCGGCGAGTCGCTCGGTCCGATTCTGGCGTTCGGCGTGATCCCCGGGATTCTCGGTATCATCGCGTGGAGTTTGACTCGCAGGTACGCTGAGGCGCTGCCGGCGAACAGAGGAGGTGTCTGATGTATTCGGCAAGAACCGAGTGCTGTATTGTGTGTGCCGTGCTCATTGCGGCCATCGTTCTCCCGGTGGCGGCGACGGCGGCAGACGATATCGTCCGGATCGGGACGTACGACAACCGCGCCATCGCCATCGCGTACGCGCGCTCCAGCTATCTGCCGCATGCGGAGAAGACACAGGAGTTCGATCGCGCCGAGGCAGCCGGTGACACGGTCAGGATGCAGGAGATCAGCGACGAGATGGAGGCGCTCCAGCGCCAGCTGCACCGGCAGGGCTTCAGCCGGGCGCCGGTCGACGATCTCCTCGCGCATGTGGCTTTCCGGCTCCCGGAGGTCGCGGAGGCCACGGGCGTCGATGCGATCGTATGGATCTGCGACTACGCGGGGGAGGGGGTCGAGGTCGTGGACGTCACCATGGACCTCGTGGCTCTCTATTCGCCGACGGAGGAGACGATCGAGATGTGCAGGACGATCGGCGACCACGAGCCGGTCAGCCTCGATGAGCTCGACCACGAACACAACTAGTCCCTCGACTTCGAGCGACGCCTTGGGGAACGGAGGACGCGATGAATGAACCAGCGACGAGCTCCGCTCTGGGACTTCGTGTGATCCTCTGGACCGCTCGTATCATGGCGACTCTCATCGTTCTATTCTCCGTGACGATGATCATCGCGTACGTCGCAGACCCGTTCGAAGCTCCGCCGGAGAGCTTTGAGGTCTCGCTTCTCGCGCTCTTCCCTATCGGGATGTGCATCGGCTACCTGCTGGCGTGGAAGTGGCCACTGGCGGGCGGCGTAGCGAGCATCTCGTGCATCGTGACGTTCCTGATCTTGCTCGGCGAGGCGGACATGATCACCACGCTCGCGTTTATCGGAATCCCGGGGCTGTTGTTCATCGCGTACGGGATTCTCAGAAGGCGCATCGGGGCAGCTCCATCCGGCGAGTAGAGGGCCGGCGGGCAACCGGGCGGGTTTCAGCGCGCAGGTGTAGAAGAAGGGGCGGGAGATATCCCCCGCCCCTTCATTCATGTTCATATGCAGTGCCCCGGCAGGTGCCGGAGTCCCGCAGGAGTCTTACCTGTAGAGAGCCTTGATGCTGCCCCAGCTCGACTCCTCGACGGGCGTGTAGCTGCCGCCGTTGTAGCCGGAGATCGTGTAGTTGCCCGTGCCGGAGCTGTAGGCATCGACGATCAGGTAGTACGTGCCGGCCTCGGTCGCGATGTAGCTGAAGGTCGACATGTCGGGGTAGAGATCGGCACCCGCCACGCAACTGCCAACCGGATCGGCGCAGTCGGTGATCAGGTAGACCGAGTCGTCCCAGTCGCCCTCGGTGTCCATGAGGACCGTGAGCTCGTCGCCGACCTCGAGGTTCGTCACGTAGACGACATCCTGGCCGGTCGCACCGTAGCCCGTGCAGCCGCCGGACCCGGGATCGTAGTCGTTGTTGAAGCCAACGTTCGTTCCGGTGACCGTGAAGTCGCCACTCGGCAGGACGAACGCGGTGTCGCAGACGTCGCCTTCGGGCGGCGGCGGCGGAATGTACTCTTCACCAACGCTGACGGCGTCGAAGCCGCCCTGGGCACCATCAGCACCCTCGTACACAAAGGCGATCTCGACTGTCTCGCCACCGACATAGCCGTAGTCGGCGAGGTTGATGTCATAGGCGTCCCACGTGAAGCTCGTACCCATGTTGTCAGTGAAGAAACTCCACACCGTGACGCCGTCGACCGTAACGTAGATGTCGTAGTTCTGGTACGGGTCGACTGCCCAGTAGTAACTGGCCATGGCGAGGAAGCTCAGGTGCAGCTCGCCGGCGACCAGCGTGTGGGTGAAGCTCAGGGTTTCGAGCTGCGGGACCAGTGCGGGATCGTACTCGCAGCTGGCGCAGTATGTGCCCTCGCCGCCCGGCGTGTACTGGCTCCAGGTGTACGTGGGGTTCGTCTGCGTGAGAATCCAGCCCGCGGGCGGGAAGACACCCTCGAAGCCTTCGCTGTAGACGCGATAGGACATCGGGGCATAGGGCTCGGTCGAGAACTTCGCATCCGGGGCAACCTTGCCGGCGAACGCAATGCTCGAGACCACGAGCAGCGTGAGAACAATGATGAGCGTACGCTTCATCGGTGTTCCACCTTTCGTTGAGAGAACGCCGGTCGCGGATTCGACCGGCAGCGAATACACAGAACTCCACAGAAGACCAGCCGGGTGTGCCTCCTCACGTTGCGGCCCACAGCCAACGAGTCACCTTCCCTCTAGCCTCACACACCAGCGTACAACAACCTGTTACATTTGGCAAGTCATTATTGGATATAAACTTCAGGGATGAGAACTATTCATCTCGACGTCCGGTACCCGCGGCGAAAGGACCGCAGAAAGTCCGGCGAATGCCCTACAGGCCGGTGTGAGCCGTGGCTCAACGCCCGGCGATGTGGGTCAGTCGGTCGCGGGCTGGAGCGAAGGCCGGGTCGATCTCGAGCGCGAGGAGGTATTGCTGGATCGCATCGTCAGTGCGGGCGAGCCCCTCGTAGGTCATGCCGCGGTTGTAGTACGCATCCGGGAGACGGGGCGAGAGCGTGACCGCCACCACGACGGCGGCGAGCGCGCTCTCGTATTCACCAGTCGTCCGGAGCGCGGCGGCGAGGTTGCTCCAGTAGAGTCCGTTGCTTTCGTCGAGCTCCGTCGCGCGGATGAAGTGTGCCACCGCACCCGCCGCGTCGTCCGCGCGCAGAAGATGTCGGCCGAACGCGTCCGCGACGAGCGCGGAGTGCGGATTGGCGAGCGCAGCGAGCTCAAGCTGTCGCGCGGCGGCCGGGAGGTCGCCCTTCAGCTCGAACAGGTTGGCGAGTCGGACACGCGTTGCGGCATTCGGCGCACCGAGCATGAGCGCGGCCTCGTACGCCCGGACGGCGCGGGCGCGCTGACCGGCTTCGACGGCGAGCGCGCCTTCATGCGCGCGGAAGAACTCCGGACGAATGCCGCGGTTCGCAGTCTCGGTCGCCCTTGAGAGGGCCGCCTCCACGTCGCCCAGGTCATGCGTGGCCGCTACCACGTACTCTCTCGCGAGCGATGACATAGGTGAGAGCTTCAGCGCATCCTCGAGGATGGGGAGTGCATCAGCTGCACGTCCGGCGCGGTAGGCGGCCACGCCCGCGTGCACGAGCAGGCAATGCGTCGGCGCGGCGAGCGGAGTAAGCGCCACGGCGTACGCATCGGCGGCCTCGGGCCAGAGCTCGAACTCCTCGTGCTCCCGGGCACGGAGTTCGGCACCGCGCGAGGCGACGATCGGATTGCCGTCGGGCATCACGGTCTCGGGGTTTCCGACGATGAGCAGCGCGATGAGGAAGGCGAACGCAAGATAGGCGGTGAGAAGCAGCCCGTCCTCCCTCCGGCCTTCGGATTTGAGCACGACGATCGCGCTGGCGATCCCGAGGACGAGTGCGGGCCAGATGAGCAGGCCGTATGGCAGGAAGAGTGGAGCGAGAAGATAGCCGACGAGAACGAGGATGGCGACAACGACGCGGCCAGTCCTCGGACCGAGGAGAGTCGGAAGCGTGATGGTGCCGGTCGCGCGGTCTCCATCGATGTCCTTGAGGTCCTTCGCGGTGAAGGCCGCGGCGAACGAGAGAACAAGCAGCCATCCGACCGTTGGCGGGAAGAGCACGAATGCGCGTTCGCCGGCCAGAGCGGAGAGGCCCGCGACGGCGGCCAGGTATGAGAGCACTCCGAGGAGGAACGTAGAGACGATCGGGATACGTTTGAGCCGCGTCGGGGGAGATGAGTAGATGAATGAGAGGCTTAGGCAGAGCGCGATGATGAGGAACGTCGCGTAGCTGACATTGATGGCGTAGAGCAGCGCGAGCGTGGCGAAGACGCCTGTCTGAACAACGGTGTCGCGCCGCGTTGCCATGCCGAGAGCGAGCGGGCGAGGCTGCCTCGATAGCCTGTCGGCCTCCTCATCACAAAGGTCGTTCAGCGCGACCGACGAGAGGAACGCGAAAAGTACGGCGAGCAGTGTGCCGAGCATGCCGAGCGTGTCGCCCCCCGACCCAAGGCGCACTCCCTCGCCCGAGAAGAGCATCCACCCGAACGCAGCGCCAAGCGTTGCCATCCCGATGTAGTGGAGAGTCCGAAGCGGTCTGAATCCGAACCGGAACGCGCGCTCGGAGGCCGGGGCGGCGCGGCTGAAGACGATCCATCCGATTGCCGTGGCGACGATGAGGAACAGAAGCGCCAGCTTCCTGCTCTCCTCGAGTACGATCCCGCCGGACTTGAACGCGGCGTCGTACGCGGCTGCCGCAGCGGATCCCGCGTACCCTCCCGCGGCTGTGAGCGCGGTCGGGATGCCGGCTCCCGCGAGGTCGTGTTTCATCCACCACGCCAGCCGCGCGAAGAGCGACGGGAGCACTCCGTGGAGGCCTATGACCAGATACACAAGGACGAATGTCAATATCGCGCGTCCCCATCGGCGCGTCTTGGCGCCCACGTACATGGCGGCGAGCAGACACGCGACGACGATCTCGATCCTCTGACCGGGCGAGATGCGTTCGAGCGCGATCCTGGGATCGAAGAAGTCGACGAGCACGCCCTGGAGGCTGAGGATGTAGGAGATGCGGTAGCCCTCACCGAACGTCACGAGAAAATCGAAGAGCGGCGGGATGAGAATGATGATCCACACGGGTATCGAAGCGCGGATGATGCGGTCGACCCGCTCACCTGTGAGTACGGAGAGGAGCAGCGTGATCGAGAGGAAGACGCATGCGTAGAACAGCACGAAGTGGTCGAGGACCATCAGCGCGCTCTGCGATGCAAAGTACGTGAAACCGATCGCGTGCGAGGGGCCGAGAACGCCCTCTATGAGATTCCGGAGGACGATGAAGGAGAGCCAGGTCACGAGCAGCCATGGCCAGCGAAGTTCGGATGTCTCCAGTCGCTCGACCGTCCTGGCCAGTCTCTCTCTGAGCACAGAGCCTCCTTTCCATGAGCCGTGCCGAACCATGAATCGGGCCATGCTGTGAGCCGAGTCGATGGGCGTGGTCAGCTGAGGTCGGGATGACAGCGGGCCCCCGCCGTGTGGCGAGGGCCCATTATAGCAGGAACACCTGTGCTGTCTACTTGTCGGACGCGGCTACTTCAGAAGCGTCATCTTCCGCGTGGCGGATTCGCCGCCGTACGTAAGCTCCATGAAGTAGACGCCGCTCGCTGCGATCGAGCCGTCGGCGCCGCGGCCGTTCCACGAGACCGTATGACGACCCGGGTCCTGTACGCGGTCGACGAGCGTACGCACGAGCCTGCCGTCGACCGAGTAGATGCTGAGCGTCGTGTGAGCCTTGCCGGTCTCGACCGGGTTCAGAACGTACGTGATGGCCGTCGACGGGTTGAACGGGTTGGGCGTGATCCCTGTAACGGAGAAGGGCTTCCCGTTCGGCATGGCGCCGTCTTCGACACCCGTGTCCTGGGGCCAGTCGGCGAACGAGCCCGTGATGGCGAGCGCGAAAGGCTGAGGTCCGTGCGGGACGGTCGCGCCGGAGACCGTGACCGTGTAGGTGCCGGTCGCCGGGGTCTTGAGCAGCACGACCTCCTCGACGTTCCGCGAGTCGGCCGTTCCGCCGGTCACAGACTGCCCGCCGCTGAAGACATTGCCCCGGTGCGTCGAGCCCTGAGAGCAGAGCACCTCGAGGTTGAGGTTGTTCTGGATCGCGACCGCCGCGCCTGCCGATGCGGGGTAGTCGGTCCAGACGAGGGTGACTTCCAGCGGCACCGTCGTTGAGTCGACATCGAACTCGAACTGCATCGACCCGCCCTGGCTGACGCCCGTGGTCTCGTCGTACACGACGAGTTCGCGCGCGTCGCCGTCGAAGTAAAGCGCGTCGTCGAGCAGCACGCGGCCCCATCCCTCATTGTTGTTCGGGATGTCCTGCGTACCGGCGTCGGCAGCGCTGTTGGTGATGATGGCTTTCACGAGCGCACCGCTCGGATTGAACGCGTCGCCCGGTTCGGCATCCCCGCTCGGGTACCACCCCTCTTCGAAGTACTGACGCGTGAGAGCGGCGCAGCCCGAAACCGCCGGAGTCGCCATCGAGGTGCCCTGGAACGGCGAGCCGGATATCGAACACGTCTGCGCGGGCGGGTTGCCGATGTCGTTGTTCGCGGAGTTCACGTATGTGTCACTGGCCTCGCCACCGCAGGCGGTGACCGTCGGCTTCAAGCGCGTGTCGCTCGCGGGGCCACGGCTGGAGTAACCGGCCATCGTGTTCTGGTTCGGAGGCCTGCGGACGGCGCCGACGGTGATGCAGTTCTTCGCGGTGCCGGGGTAGCCGACCGTGCTCGCGCCCGGCCCAGCATTGCCGGCGGCGAACACGACCAGGAAGTCTGGGTTGTTCCACATGAACGAGTCGATGCAGTTGCAGTACGTGTCGTAGCTGTTCTCGGAACCGCCCCACGAGTTCGAGTGGATGCGGGCTCCGCCGTTGTACGCAGCCTCGTAGGCCGGCGTGAGCGTGGTGGGAACGCTGACCGACCCGCTGGTACACGACCATGAATCGTCGGTGCCGATGTCCTGCATCATCAGCTGCGCCTTGTAGGCGACGCCGTTGTAGTCGAAGTTGCCCGGGTTGACGTAGGACTGGTCGCCGGCGATGGTGCCGCAGACGTGCGTACCGTGTCCGGTGTCGCACCCGTCGTACGCTGCGCCGCCGAAGAGCGCGTAGTCGATGACCTTGCGGTGCGACGGTCCGGGAGCGGCGCCGCCATCGCGGAACCAGCACGAGTTGTAGTCGATGCCCGAGTCCATCACGCCGACGATCTGTCCCTCGCCGTGGATGCCCTTGTCCCAGATGCTCATCTCGTCGGTGACGTTCGACTGAACGCACCAGACCCCGCGATCGTTCATCAAGGTGAACTCAGGGCGCTCATTGATCCACCACACCTCGCGGAGCTGCGCGATCGAGTTGAGAAGCTCGGGGGCGGCGTGGACGACGAGGAGCTTCTGCATCCCGTCATCGTTCGATTCGAGGACGCGCGCGCCGAGAGCATTGATGGCATCCGCCGTCGCGCCCATGTCGTCGAACACACGAACCATCAGCGTCAGGAACGAATCCCCCGCGCGGGTGGGGTGCACGAACTCGTGCGTCCCGATGGTCGGGGAGAGCTTATATGCAGGGTGGTAGAGCCCGGCCCACGCGACGGCATCGGTGGCCAGCAGCGCGTCATGAGCGGCCGCGGTCGCACGAACGATGTACGCCTCATCGGGCATGTACGCGATGAGGTCGGCGCCGGTCGACTCGATCGCGCTCTTGCGCGCTTCGGTCGGCGGCCCGGTAAGCTGAATGAGGTAGTAGCCGTGCTCGTCCGCCGCCGGTTTCGCCGCGCGCATCCACGAGGCGACCTCGGGCTCTCCGTACTGCGGGTCGAATGCATGGGTTACAAGATGAATCGTCTTTCCCTGCGCAGTTCCGACTGCGAGCAGCAGTGCGGCAGTGCACAGGAGAGCCATCGTCACGCGTCTTGCCACGCCCGGCCTCCTTGTCGATGCGGGTCCGCCGCATGCGGCTTCCCGCGCCTGGTGTGAGTGTTTCTTCTCTTTTCGTTCGGGATGGGTGGCAAGCGTTGTCCGGCAGGGTCAGCATACCACACCGAGTGTATTATAACAGAGGAGTGCGGTGGATGTCAAGAATCAACCGGACGCGTTGGGGCCGGTGGGGACCTCGCAGGGAGCACATCCTAGAACTCCAGCATGCTCGGCATGCCGCGGCAGTAGGCGATATCGATGGCGATCGCGATCCCGCGGCCCTCCTCCTCGAGATCGCCGACGATCTCCTCGAGGCCCTCGATGAAACGATCGACGGCACCCTTATCGATGACCATCAGGAAGACGTGGCCGAACTCCTGGCTCTCGGAGAAGACGCGGGAGAAATCCTGGAAGAGGGGGACCTTCGTGAGGAAGCCCTCGACGTTGCGCGCGTCGAGGACCGTGGCGCTGGTTCCGCCGACCTCGGTGAAGTACTCGACGACCGGATCGAAGTAGTCGCCGTCGATGAGTTCGAAGAAGAGGAGCTGCTTCTCGCCGGTGGACGACACGCGGGCGGCCGCTCCCTCCATCTGCTCGATGCGTGAGTAGATGTCCTTCGGCGCCGAGGCCGTGACCAGCGTCTCGGTGAAGCTCGGGTCACTCAGGAGACGAGCGACCTTCGCCAGCGTTCGGAGATATTCCTGCGATTGCTCAGGCGGAGCGACCATCGCCACAACGAACCGTACCGGTAGACCGTCAACCGAGTCGTACTCGATGCCGCGTCGCGACACGCCGATGGCGCCGACGATCTGCGTGAGACCCATGATCTTCCCGTGGGGGATGCCGACCTCTTTGCCGACCCCCGTCGTCGCCGTCCGCTCCCGCTCGTTCAGGGCCTTGAGCACCGTCGCCTCGTCGACCTTCGCGAGGGCGGGGTTCTGCTTGAGGAGGCTCGCCATCTCCTCGAAGAGCTCGTCCTTGGATTTGGATCTCAGGCCCGGCTGGATGCTCTGGATGACCAGCGTGTCGAGGAGTCTCATGTTGTGCCTCCGTCAGTCGTGTCGTTTGGTCGCGTGTCACGTTCCGGGGCCGCACCGAGACGCGATGGAGTCACATCCGTCTGCGGAGTGCCTCCGCCCTGGCGCTGCAGAGCAGCGCCCCGCTTCTTTCGCGCGGAGCCCGATGCCTCGAGCGCGTACTTCGTCAGCGGCGGGCCGAGGACCTCGTTGACAAGGATCGAGGCGAGAACGATGTTGACCATCTGCCCCATGTAGGGGAGGTGGGTGAACTGCGTCGTGTCCTGGAGCACGAGGATGAGCCCGATGGCGACGCCCGCCTGCGGCAGAAGCGCGAGCCCCAGGTAGCGCCTCGTCGCCTGTGACTCGTGCGCGGCCGCCGCGCCGACATACGCCCCGGAGTACTTTCCGATGGCGCGGGCGATGAGATAGACGACGCCGAGCGCGCCGGTGGCGGCGATCGTGCGGATGTCGAGCTCCGTACCCGCCAGCGCGAAGAAGGCCGCGTAGATGGGCGGCGACAGCGGTTCGAGAATGCGCATGACCCGCGAGTTCTTCGGCGACATGTTCACGATCACGAATCCCATCACCATGTTCGCGATGAGCGGGGAGACGTTGATCGAGATCGTGACGCCGCTTGTGAGGAGCACGAAGCCGAGAACGATGACGATGACCTCGTTGCTCCGTCGTCGGTTCACGACCAGTCGGTGCACGATGTATCCGGCGACGAGACCGATGAGGATCGAGATGATGATCTCCCGGAGCGGGTGGAGGATCATCGTGACCGGGCCGTGCGCATGGACGCCGCCGACCATGGCCGCAGCGAACGCCATCACAAATCCGAAGAGCGTGATCGCGAAGGCATCGTCGAGCGCGACGACGCCGAACAGCGTGGAGACCAGCGGGCCGCGGGCGCGGAGCTCGCTGGCGATGGCGACGGTCGCCGCCGGCGCTGTCGCCGAAGCGATCGCGCCGAGGAGGAGCGCCATCGGAAGCGGCGCGCCGAAGAGCGAGAGCCCGAACGTGACCGCGGCGAACGTGATGATGAGCTGGAAGGTGGTGATGATGAGGATGTTGCGACCGGTCTGCCGGAGCTTGGCGATCCGGAACTCGGAGCCGATCGTGATGGCGATGAGACCGAGCGCGATGTGCGGGATCGGCGCAAGTGACTCCACGATGTGGTCGGGGACGACATTGAGCATCGAGGGGCCGAGGACGAGACCAGCGACGATGTACCCGGATATCGTCGGGAGCTTCAGACGCGACGCGAGCTTGCCGCCGACGAACCCGGCAAGCAGGAGCGCGCCAACCCCGAAGATGAGGTTGCCGTGAACGAGGTCTCTGAAGGCGATGATCGCGTCGATGATAGGCGTCATGGTGGCAGGATTGTACCACCAGCCGGGGAGAGGCTCCAACCCTTGTACGCCTTCCCGTGGCCTCTTGCAGGTTCGCAGAACCGCCCCAAAGCCCCCAAGAACCCTGTTGCTTCTGATACTCAGCCATGTATAATCGGTGTGTTTATTTGGTGCAGGTCCGCCGTGGTGCGGTCCTCTCAGAGAAAGGCCCCCCGAGACTGGAGAGGGATGCATGCCAAGACGTTTCCTCGTGCTCGCGATGCTGCTCGTTCTGCTCTGTTCCTGTGCGACAGCGAGCGCCGCTCCGACGTTCTACGGCTACATCAAGCTCGACGCGTCGCTCGACTCGGCGCTGACGAACAACGGCGACTTTGCCTACATCGTGCTGCCGTATGCCGAGGGTGAGGAGCACAGCGAGTTCAACATGACGGCCAACCAGACGCGGCTCGGCGTCAAGTTCGACGGGCCCGATGATGACGGTGTCGATGTCTCCGGTCGCATCGAGTTCGATTTCTACGGCGGGGGGGGCGAGAACAAGGCCAATCCGATGCTCCGCCAGGCGTACCTCCAGATGGCATTTGACGGCGTCACGATTCTCGCCGGGCAGACGTCCGACGTGATATCACCTATCGTCCCGACCACGCTCAACTACATCGTTCTATGGAAGTCCGGCGACATCGGTTACCGCCGCCCACAGCTGCGAGTCATAACGGAGTTCGACATCGCCGACAAGGCGAGCATGAAGGTCGAGGCCGCGGCGACGAGGAGCATGGGGCGCGACCACGACGGCGAGGCCTCGGGCATGCCAGCGTTTCAGGGTCGTCTCGCGTTCAGTACCCAGCTTCTCGGTGAGAAGCCGATGACGATCGGCGTCGGCGGCCTCTGGGGGCAGGAGGAGTCGACGTACACCGACACCCTTCTTGCCGAGACGGTCTACGAACTCGAGCAGTCAGGCATCGTCATCGATGCCGTCGTGCCGGTCGGCGACATGATGACGCTCAAGGGTGGCTACTTCACCGGCAAGAACCTGGCGCAGTACCTCGGCGGGATCGGACAAGGCATTGCCGAGGTCCCGGCGGAGGAGTCGAGGAACGTCGAGCCGGTTGAGATCGAAGCGAGCGGTTGGTGGGCGCAGCTGTCGGTGAGGGCAAGCGAGGACTTCACCATCAACGTCGGGGCCGGTTCGGACGATCCGGAGATTCCCGAGGGCGATACTGCGAACACGCTCGAGAAGAACACGACGTACTACGGCAATGTGATGTGGGACGCCGCGCCGTCGACCGTTGTCGGCGTCGAGTACGCGAAGTTCGAGACGGAGTACGTCGGCGGTGAGTCGTACGAGAACAACCGGGTGCAGCTTTCCATGATGTACAAGTTCTAGCTGCAGCCGATGATGCGGAAGCTCCAGTAGTATTCAGGGATGTGAAGTCGCAGAGGCAGTCCACCTGAAGCGCAGAGGAGATGGACATGGCGGAAGAGAAGAAGGACATTCAGGTACTGTTGTCGGAGAAGCGCGTGTTCGAGCCGAACCCTGAGCTCGCTGCGAACTCCAACGTGATGGCCTGGATGAAGAAGCACGGCCTCAACACGCTCGATGAGCTTCTCGAGAAGTGCCAGGATATCGAGTGGTTCTGGAAGGAAATGGCCGACGAGCTTCTCGAGTTCTACAAGCCCTACGATAAGGTCCTCGAGTGGGACGCGCCGTGGGCAAAGTGGTTCACCGGTGGTGAGTACAACATCGTCCACGACGCGCTCGACCGTCACATGAAGACCGACAAGAAGAACGACGTCTGCTTCGTGTTCGAGGGAGAGACCGGCGAGACCAAGGAGTGGACCTACGAGCAGATGTACCGCGAGGTCAACAGGATCGCCAACGGACTGAAGAGCCTCGGCGTCAAGAAGGGCGACCGCGTCGGTATCTACATGCCGATGCTTGTCGAGCTGCCCATCGCGATGCTCGCGTGCGCCAAGATCGGCGCCATCCACTCGGTCGTGTTCTCGGGCTTCAGTCCGAACGCGTTCGCCGAGAGAATGAACGACTGCGAGGCCAAGGTTGCCATCACGTGCGACCACTTCTGGCGTCGCGGCAAGAAGGTCGCGCTCAAAGATCAGACCGACGCTGCGATGGATATGGCCAAGACGGTCGAGCACGTCATCGTGTGCAAGCGTGACGGCGACCCCGTGTCGTGGACCGAGGGTCGCGACCACTGGTGGCACGAGCTCGCGGCTGCACAGTCCGACGAGTGCGAGACCGAGCGCATGGACGCCAACGACCTCCTCTACATCCTCTACACGTCCGGCACGACCGGTCGGCCGAAGGGCATCCAGCACGCCCACGCCGGCTACGCGCTCGGTACGGCGACGACCCTCAAGTGGGTCTTCGACCTTCAGGAGAAGGATGTGTGGTGGTGCGCGGCCGACATCGGCTGGGTCACCGGCCACAGCTACATCGTCTACGCTCCGATGATCCTCGGCGCCAAGTCGGTCATCTACGAGGGCGCTCCGGCGTACCCCGAGGCCGATAGGTGGTGGGAGATGGTCGAGCGCCACGGCGTGACGGTTCTCTACACGTCGCCGACGGCGGTGCGCGCCCACATGCGTCTGGGCGATGAGCATCCGGAGAAGCACGCGATGAAGTCGCTGCGCATCCTGGGTTCGGTCGGCGAGCCGATCAACCCCGAGGCGTGGATGTGGTACCACCTCCATGTCGGCAAGGAGAACTGCCCGATCATGGATACGTGGTGGCAGACGGAGACCGGTCACTTCATGATCACGCCGCTCCCCATCACGCCGCTCAAGCCTGGTTCGGGCACGCGGCCGTTCCCGGGCATCTCGGCGAAGGTCTACGATGACGACGGCAACCCGATCACGAACGCGGGCGGCAACCTCGTCGTTGAGAAGCCGTGGCCCGGTATGCTCCGTGGTCTCTACAAGGATGCCGAGCGGTACAAGAATGTGTACTGGAGCCGCTACGACAAGACCTACCTCGCCGGCGACGTGACTCGCATGGACGAGGACGGATACTTCTGGATCCAGGGTCGCGCCGATGACGTGCTGAACGTCGCCGGTCACCGGATCGGAAACTCCGAGGTCGAGTCCGCGCTCGTCAGTCACCCGAAGGTCGCCGAGTCCGCAGTTATCGGCAAGCCGCACGAGCTCAAGGGTGAGTCGCTGGCCGCGTTCGTCGTGCTTCGCAAGGGCGTCGAGCCGAGCGAGGAGCTCAGGGCGGAGCTGCGCGAGCACGTCGGAGTCGAGATCGGCAAGATCGCCCGTCCCGACTACATCGGATTCGTCAACGACGTTCCGAAGACGCGCTCCGGCAAGATCATGCGTCGCGTCATCCGCGCCAAGGCCATCGGCGAGGAGGTCGGTGACACCTCCACGCTGGCCAATCCCGAGGCTGTTGAGGAGATCGGGAAGGCGAAGTAGCATTTCAATCCGCGGGGGTGGCTCGATTTCGGGCCGCCCCCGTTTTCGATGTCTCATTAAGGAGATGACATGGCTCAAGAGAAAACGATGAATCGCGGGCTTGTTGTGGTCGGCGCCATTCTCATCCAGCTCTGTTTGGGTGCGATCTATGCATGGAGCGTCTTCACCAAGCCCCTCGTCGAAGCAGGCTGGACCAAGACGGAAACACAGATGGTCTTTTCGGCAGGCCTCGCGCTCTTCGCCATTGTCATGGTGATCGCCGGCCGCATGATGCCGAAGGTCGGCCCGCGCAAGCTGGCCATCTCCGGTGGCCTCGTGCTCGGCGCTGGTTACCTGCTCGCCGGTCTCTTCGGCGGCACCTCCTTCTGGCCCATCTTCATCTTCGTCGGCATCATCGGCGGTTCGGGTATCGGCCTGGCGTACGTCGTGCCGATCGCGGTCGGTATGCGCTGGTTCCCCGACAAGAAGGGGCTCATCACCGGCCTCGCGGTCGCAGGTTTCGGATTCGGGGCGACTATCTGGGTGAAGATGGCCGGCGCCTGGGGTCATATGATTGAGAACATGGGTCTGTCGACAACGTTCATCGTCTACGGTGTCGTCTT
Source organism: uncultured bacterium (assembly GCA_964597945.1). Taxonomy (GTDB): domain Bacteria; phylum Joyebacterota; class Joyebacteria; order Joyebacterales; family Joyebacteraceae; genus JAPEKQ01. The sequence continues at coordinate 12,740 of CAZRAD010000006.1, read as the reverse complement.
CGCGGCAGCGACCATTCTCGGTGCGCTCGTCATGACCTTCCCGCCGAAGACCTGGCTCCCGGCGGGCTACACGCCTCCTGAGGCCACGACCAACGGCAAGCCCACCATGGGCACGGTGAACTTCGACTCGGGCGCGATGCTCAAGACCCCGCAGTTCTACATGATCTTCCTGACCTTCCTTTTCAGCGCGGGCGCGGGGCTGATGTCGATCGGTCTGATGAAGCTCTTCCCGAGCCAGGCGCTCGAGACGAACGGGATGGATCCGGTCGCGGCGTCGGCGGTAGCCGGTACGGCCATGGCCGTGTTCTTCTCGCTGGCCAACGGTATCGGACGCATCGCCTGGGGTGCGATGAGCGACAAGCTCGGTCGTAAGACGTCGGTTGTGATCATGACGGCGACGCAGGGAATCCTCGTGATCCTCTTCCCGTTCATGGCCGGCACGAAGGCGCTGCTTTACCTCGGTGCGACGCTGATCGGTTTCAACTTCGGCGGCAACTTCGCGCTCTTCCCGACCACAACGGCCGACACGTTCGGGGCGAAGTACATCGGGCAGAACTACGGCTGGGTCTTCCTTGCCTACGGCGTCGGCGGGATCTTCGGCCCGGTCATGGGTGGCAAGCTCGGCGACCTGAACAACTTCCCGCTGGCCTTCACCATCGCCGGTGTCGCCTGTCTGGTGGCGGCGGTCATCGCCGTCTCGATCAGGCCTCCGAAGGCCGCGTAGAACAGCAGTCCGAAGAGAGCGCAACAAGGGGCCGGGAGGGACACTCCCGGCCCTTTCTTCGTGGCCAGATGGCCTGTGTACAGATGGCCTGCGTGACGCAGGCCACCCCGGGCGTGGGGTTCTCGCCGGGCACGCCTGCGCTGCCGGCGGTGCGGTGTGAGCGACCTCTGCGGCGGGGTTTGGACATTGCCTGATGACAAACTGCTGAGGATGTGCTATAATGATGCTCTGTGGGCACTTAGGGATAATTCCAAGCGCGTTCGCCTGCGGATGCGGTCCGGATGACTGGGTCGCCGACGCTGGTGGATGAGTCGCTGTGTCTCTCAACCGTGGAGGTGAACCGTGCGCAACGCGTTGATCGCGCTGTGTCTCGTTCTGCTGCTTCCGATGGTGCTGAGCGCTGAGACGCTCGCGGTCGGCAGTGGAACCCAGCCGGTCGTGGCTCGCGTGGTCGAGTCGTCGATCGGTCGGACCGTTCTGGAGTATGAGCTCTCGAGCGTTACGACGAACACCGTCGAGATCGATGGGGCGACGTACTACGCCATCGGTCTGGGCGAGGAGAGCACACTCCTCGAGCTCGGGCTTCCCGAACTCCCGAACGTGTGTCGAAGCATCATCATCCCCGACGACGCAGACATGGCCGTCCGCGTTCTCTCCTCGCACTTCACCGACTTCGAGAACATCCCGGTCGCCCCGTCGAAGGGTAATCTCTATCGGAACATCGATCCGGCCACCGTGGCCTACGAGTTCGACGACTTCTACGGGACCGACGCGTGGTACCCCGCCGAGCTGGCGACGGCTCGCGAGCCGTACATCATGCGCGATTTCCGCGGAATGGTCGTTGTCGTCAACCCGGTCCAGTACAACCCGGCGACGCAGACACTCCGCGTCTACGACCGCGTGACGGTCGAGGTGACGGAGTCCGGTGCGGCCGTGAGTCCGCTGACGCACCGCCCGGCGGCGATGAACTCCGAGTTCCGCAAGATCTACGAGCGGCACTTTCTCAACTTCGCCGACGCGCCGCAGTCGCGCTACCCGTCGGTCGATGACATGGGTAACATGCTCGTCATCTGCTATGACGATGCCGCGTGGCTCTCCGCCATGCAGCCGCTGGTCGACTGGAAGAACCAGATGGGCGTGCCGTGTGAGATGGTCACGGTCACCGACGCCGGCGGTTCCGCTGCGAACATCAAGACCTACATCACGAACTACTACAACACCAACGGGCTGACCTACGTCCTGCTCGTCGGTGACGCCGCGCAGGTGCCGACGCTGACGGGAGGCGGCGGTTCGTCCGATCCGTCGTTCTCGCTCATCTCGGGCGACAACTACGCCGATCTGTTCGTCGGCCGGTTCTCCGCCGAGACCATCGGCGACGTCGAGACCCAGGTCCTCCGCTCGGTCGAGTACGAAAAGCGTCCGCACGCGGCTGGTGAGTGGTACCACAAGGGCATGGGTGTGGCGTCGAACCAGGGTCCCGGCGACGACGGTGAGTACGACGACGAGCATCTCGACAACATCCGGACCGACCTGCTCGGCTTCACCTACACCGAGGTCGACCAGATCTACGACCCGACCGGCACCGCGGCGATGGTGACGGCGGCCCTCAACGAGGGGCGCAGCATCATCAACTACACCGGTCATGGTTCGACAACGAGCTGGAGTTCGACCGGGTTCTCGAACACGCACGTGAATGCGCTGACTAACGACAATATGCTCCCGCACATCGTGAGCGTCGCGTGCGTCAACGGACAGTTCAACGGCTACACCTGCTACGCCGAGGCGTGGATGCGCGCGACGAACGGCACCAATGGTGAGCCGACTGGGGCGATCGGAGCCTACATGTCGTCGGTCAACCAGTCCTGGAACCCGCCGATGGACGCGCAGGACGAGATCGTCGACCTCCTCGTTGCCGGAGCCAAGCGCACGGTTGGCGGACTCTACTTCAACGGCTGTGGTCACATGATCGACGAGTACGGCTCCGGTGGAGACGAGATGTTCCTGACATGGAACCTCTTCGGCGATCCATCGCTTCGCGTCCGGTCCGACTCGCCGGCCCCGATCACGGTCACGCATCTTCCGGTGATCTACCCGAACATGGTCACCTGGGATGTCGGCGTAATGGACGGCGCGACGCCTGTCGAGGAGGCGCTCTGCTGTCTGTACCACGACGGCACGATCTACGCCTCCGGGACCACCGACGCGTCCGGCAACGTCACGATGGATGTCCTGAGCATGATCCCGGTCGGCGAGACCATGACGCTGACCGTGACCGGCTTCAACACGGAGACCTACACGGCCGACATTCTGGCCATCGTTCCGGTGAGCTACACGATCGTTCCTCCGTCCATTCCGATCAGCACGCAGACCGACGTCACGATCACGGTCCTGGACGACGAGGATCTGCCACTCCCGGACGTCGTGCTGACGGTGACCGGCTGGAACTTCCAGACGATGGAGAGCGTTACCGACATCAACGGTCAGGCCACGATGACGCTCGAGAGCGACTACGGCCAGGATCTCTTGATCGTCGGCAGCGAGATCGGCGAGACGTATAACTGTCTCGAGGACGTCATCCCGGTGACGGGCGGCGCGGATTTCGCGACGCACGACATCGACGCCGAGGTTGCGTCGATCGGCCTCTATGGAGCGCTGGCCCCGTACATCGAGGGCACGGTGACGATGACGAACTCCGAGACCAACTTCGATTACACCATCGAGGGTTGCGGTCTTGACCTCTCGGGCGGCTCCGGCGTCATGACCGTGCTCGACGTGCCGGTCACGCCGACGAGCAGCGGGACCGTCACAGCCGTGATGGGTAAGGCCGGATTCAACAACTACACCGAGGACATCACGGTCCAGGTCGTCTACGGCCAGCTGGCCGGTGAGGTCTACGAGGCCCCGGCGCGTGCTCCGATCGAGGGCGCCGTCATCAAGGGATACGCCGCGGGCAGCGACACGACGGGCGCCACGCCGGTCTTCACGGCTGTCTCGGGCGTCGGCGGCGCGTACACCATCGAGGGCGACCTGCCGGTCGACCACTACGATGTGTACGTCCTCAAGTTCGGGTACATCACGCTCTTCGAGGACGTCTTCGTGATGTACGGGGCGAACGACCATGACTTCTACATGGACTTCGCGCCGAGCGGCGTCGTGTCGGGTACGGTCACCGAGATCGGCACCGGCACGCCTCTGGAGGCGACGGTCCGGTTCTATCGTGCTGACGACATGTCGCTCTACGCGGAGACGACGAGTGACCCGGTGACGGGTCAGTACTCGCAGACGCTTCCGTACTTCAACTACACGATGAACGTCCGCGCGTACCACCATATCCCCGTCACCATGGGGATCACGGTGGACGAGGCGGCCGAGACGTTCGACTTCCAGCTCGAGGAGACGCTCGCGAACCTTCTCGTGATCAACGACACGGTCGCGGCGCGTCAGGAACTGGTCAAGCTCGACAAGAGCGGTGGCGTCGTCGATGTCTGGAACGGCGTCGTGGACGAGCGCTCGGTGAGCGAATTCGAGGCCGACCTGGTCGATCTCGGGTACGACGTGACCATCGAGACGGCTGCGGCGTCTGATCCGATGAGCTGGATGAACTACGATTTCATCATCTGGTCAACAGGCAGCAGCACGCAGCCCGTGCTGGAGGCGGCCTACCGCACGAACCTCGAGAGTTATGTTGCCGGCGGCGGCAAGCTCATCATCGAGGGCGGCGAGCTGGCGTACGATGCGGCGAGCTACCCCGGGTACCCGACGTTCGCAGCGAACGTGCTTCACGCGAGCGACTGGGAGCACGATTCGAGCGGTGACGTAGCGGTCTACGACGCGTCGCATCCGATCGCATCGTTCCCGAACACGCTCGGCACCATGACGGTCGGCTACAGCGGCTACGGGGACGCTGACTCCTACATCCCGACAGCGGATGCCGACATCGTGATGACCTGGTCGAGCTACTCGACGCTTCCGAGCGTGCTGGTCTACGACGACACGCCGGACCCGGCGAGCGGCCAGATCGTGTTCTACTCGTTCAACTACGCGGCCGCAGACGCTGCCGGGCGGAAGGACCTCCTCGAGAACACCGTGATCTACCTGATCACGCTCGAGAGCGCCCCGACCGGCGGGATCAGCGGCATGGTGACGCTGGATGGCGGCATGGAGAACAGCGGCGTGCTCATCACGGCGATGCCGGGCGGCGCGTCGACCACGACGGATGGGACGGGCTACTACCTCCTCGACGAGATGTACGCCGGCACCTACACCGTAACGGCGAGCAAGCTCGACTGGTCGACCGGCGTCGAGACGGGTGTTGTGGTGAACGAGGGCGCGGTTACCGCACGCGTCGACTTCACACTGACCCCGACGATGACGTACGAGTACTGCGACAGTCCGGCGCTTCCGATCCCGGACTCGACCCCCGCGGGTGTCTCGACCTATCTGGCGTTCCCGGATGACGTCGAGATCAGCGAACTCGAGGTCTCGCTCGACCTCACGCACACGTACATCGGTGACCTCATCGTCAACCTGATCTCACCTGATGGGACGACGGTCTGTCTGCACAACCGCTCCGGCGGCAGCGCCGACAACATCGTCGGTTGGTACCCGGATGAGCTGCCGGTCAGCGGCCCGGGCACCCTTGATGACTTCATCGGCGAGAACGCGAACGGCGATTGGGAGCTCTGGGTGAGCGACAACGCCGGTGCGGATCTCGGCACCGTCAATAGCTGGTGCGTGCGGGTCATCGGCGCGGCCGGTACCGGTGTCGACGAATTCGATACGCCGGTGCGGTACACGCTGGCCGGTGTGAGCCCGAACCCGTTCAACCCGGTGACGGTCGTGACCTACGCCGCACCGCATGAGGGCCATGTGGAGCTGGCGATCTACAACATCGCGGGTCAGCTGGTGAAGACGCTGGTCGACGGCCAGCAGACGCCGGGCTGGCACACGGTGACGTGGGACGGGCGCGACGACAACGGCCGCAGCGTCGCCTCGGGCGTCTACTTCGCCCGGATGCAGGCAGAGAGCTTCACCGGCAGCACGAAGATGGTGCTGCTCAAGTAATTGGCCGCCGCAGGCGGCGGCTTGGGAGTCGCTCCGCGACTCCGACAGAATGCTGTACAACCATCGGGCGGGTGCTTCGGCGCCCGCCCGATTCCATTGTCGCGTGCCCACCAGAGGCGCTGTTGCCCGCCCTCCCGCGATAATGACTTGCTCCGGACGGCTCCCAGGCTTACGATGGAGGTAGTTGCATGAATGCAACGTTCTCCTGAGGAGCGATTCAGCATGGTCAAGCGCCCTGCCGGAAGGCACCCCACACCGACATCCGCCGGTCTCACCCGCGAGAGCTCGTACGATCCCATTCTCGACAGCATCGCCGAGGGAGTGTTCACCGTAGACTCCGAGTGGCGCATTCTGAGCTTCAACCGCGCCGCGGAGCGGATCACGAAGACACCTCGGGACGAGGCGATAGGGAAGCCGTGCTGGGAGGTCTTCCGCGCCAGCATCTGCGAGTCCGCGTGCGCGCTTCGCCAGACGATGGAGACCGGGGAGCCGGTGGTCGACAGGCATGCGTACATCGTGAGCGCCGAGGGAGACCGCGTCCCCATCAGTCTATCCAGCGCTCTGCTCCTGGGTGAGGACGGAGCCATCATCGGTGGTGTGGAGACGTTCCGTGATCTGAGTGTCGAGGAAGAGCTGCGACGCGAGCTTGCTGGACGAGTCCGCTTCGCGGACATGATCAGCAAGAACCACCTTGTCCAGGAGATCTTCGCGCTCGTCCCGGACATCGCCGAAAGCGGGAGCACCGTGCTCATCGAGGGTGAGAGTGGAACAGGGAAGGAGCTCCTGGCGCGGGCGATCCACGACCAGAGTCCGCGGGCCGAGGGTCCGCTGGTTGTGGTCAACTGCGGCGCGCTCCCGGACACGCTCCTGGAATCCGAGCTTTTCGGGCATCTTGCGGGCGCGTTCACCGACGCGACCCGCGACAAGCCGGGCCGTTTCGAACTGGCGCGTGGAGGAACCATCTTCCTCGACGAGATCGGCGACGTCTCCCAGGCGCTCCAGTCCCGCCTGCTCAGGGTGCTCCAGGATGGATCCTACGAGCCACTCGGGGCGGTGGAGACGAGGACATCGGACGCTCGTGTGATCGCGGCGACCAATCGGAACCTCGATGCAATGGTTGAGTCGGGTGACTTCAGGAGAGACCTCTTCTACCGGATCAACGTCGTCACGCTCGAGCTGCCGCCACTCCGAGAGCGCCGCGAGGACATCCCGCTCCTGATCGGTCACTTCATCGAGAAGTTCAACCGGCTTCGTGGAAAGGAGGTCGCCGGCGTCAGCCCGCGGGTGATGGACCTTTTGATGAGGCACGACTACCCGGGCAACATCCGCGAACTCGAGAACATCATAGAGCATGCCTTTGTCACGTGTCGGTCGGGCATGATTCGCGCGCGTCATCTGCCCGCCGCGCTTCTCCCGGGCGGTGGCGTCTCAGGAGACCAGCCCCCGACGCTCGAGGAACTCGAGCGTGACTTTCTGTTCTCGGTGATGGAGCGCCACGGCTGGGACCGGCGGGGAGCGGCGGGCGAACTCGGCATCCACCGAACGACCCTGTGGCGCCGCCTGAAGCGACTGGGCATCGAGGCACCCCGGAGCGGTGACGCCGGCTGAGAGCATCTTCAGAAGGCCGATGCAGTAGTGCAGCATGGCGCCCTTCAGATGATGCAGCACTGCAACATGCTGCTGTTCACACATCTCACCAGTACCTCTCTGCAAACCCTATAAACACTTGTCAGTCATCGTGTTAAGGAATCCCGAGTGACAGCTCGGGATTCTGGCATGTTCTGTGCTGTTTCAGGACCTGGAGGTTGTTTATGCGAGTGGGACTGACGGTCTGGAACACGAGGATCTCGCCAGTGGCTGACACGGCGACCGAACTGCTGGTCGCCGAGTGCGACGGATCGGTCTGGAAGACGGATCTGCGAGTGTCGCTGGGGAATGAGGGTTACGGCCGGATGGCGAAGCGGATAGCCGGACTGGAACTGGATGTTCTCGTGTGCGGAGCGGTCTCGCGGCGATTCGCAGCGCATCTGGAGCAGAGCGGCGTGCGCGTGCTTCCGTGGGTTGCCGGGGAGTGGCAGGACGTGCTTGAGGCGCTGGCGAGTGGAGAACTCACCCACGACCGTTTCGTGATGGCCGGGTGCGGGCGTCGTCGTCGCGGTCCCGGACTGAACGACGGACGCGGTCGTGGTCGCGGAGATGGGTCGGATGACGGACATCGGAGTGGCTCGGGTCGCGGGCGGCGGAGTGGAGCCGGTCGGGGACGCGGCAGAGGAGGTGGACAATGAGGATAGCGGTTTCAGCACAAGGGTCGACTCCGGACAGCCAGGTTGATCCCAGATGCGGCCGGTGCGCGTGGTTCGTTGTGTACGACACGGAGAGCGGCGAGTTCGGAAGCATCGACAACAGCGCGAGTGTCAATGCGCCTTCGGGCGCTGGTGTACAGATGGCATCGCGAGTGGTGGGGGCCGGCATCAACCGGGTCGTGACCGGGCAGTGTGGGCCGAAGGCAACACGTGGCCTCGAGGGAGCGGGCATCGAGATCGTCACCGGAGCAAGCGGGACGGTTCGGAGCGCGCTCGGACTTGAGGACTGACACGAGGCGTGCGTCGCCCGGAACACGGAACGTGGCGCACGGGAGACGGAACACAGAGCACAGGGAGCTAAGGACGTATTGAACGCACATGTCGCTCCGAGAGCGACAACCAGGAGGTAGAGGGAATGCCGAGAGGAGATAGAAGAGGCCCGGATGGTGCGGGTCCGATGAGTGGTCGAGGAATGGGATACTGCGCAGGGTTTGATGCCCCGGGCTACGTCCGGCCGGGTGTCGGTCGCGGCGGAGGTGGCGGCGGGCGTGCGCGGGCCGGATACGGCCGCGGGATGCGACACGGAAGGGGCGGCTACGGGTACGGCGCCTACGGATACGGAGGCTACGGATACGGAGGCGGGGGACCGGGTTGGGACGCATACGGCCGTGTTCCCGCCGGCGAGTACCCCGAGGGCCGTCCGGTTGCTCCCGTCAATGCTCGGCCGCTGACTCCCGCTGAGGAGGCCGAAGCACTCCAGGCGCAGGCGGAGTATCTCGAGGAGGCGCTCAAGGACGTACAGAGACGCCTCAACGACATGCAGAAGGAAGACTAGACGCGATGGACTCACCACTGCGCGTGGCTGTCGCGAGCGGCAAAGGGGGGACGGGCAAGACCACGATCGCCACAGGTCTTGCCGTTCTCCTCGCTCAGGACGGCATCCAGACCAGCTATCTCGACTGCGATGTCGAGGAGCCGAACGGTCGGTTCTTCCTGCAGCCCGAGATCAGTGAGACGAGCGGTGTGTTCGTCACGACGCCGATCATCGACACGGACCGGTGTACGAACTGCGGCAGATGCTGCGATGTCTGTCGCTTCAATGCACTGGCTCATCTGCCCGAGAAGATACTCGTCTTCCCGGAGCTCTGCCACGCGTGCGGCGCCTGCGCGCTCCTGTGTCCTGAGGGGGCCATCACGGAGGAGCCGCGTAAGCTCGGCGAGATTCATCGAGGCGCGACAGCGCACTCGTCGACGGGGCCCGGCGCAGTTGATGTCGAGTTTCTGGAGGGATGTCTCGATGTCGGCGAGGCACACGCAACGCCGATCATCAGAGCGCTGAGACGTCATCTGCCGGAGAGGGGCGTCGTCATCTTCGACGCGCCCCCGGGAGCATCCTGTCCTGTCGTCGAGACGGTCCGCGGCGCTGACCTCGTCGTGCTCGTGACCGAGCCGACGCCGTTCGGGCTGAGCGATCTCGAGCAGGCTATCGGCGTCGTGCGCGCTGTCGCGGGCGAGGCCGTCGTCGTCGTGAACCGCACCGGAATGACGGAGGAGGGTGACGCCGCGGCCGAGAGGTTGTGTGACCGCGAAGGACTGTCTGTGCTGGTGGGGATCCCCGAGGACCGGGCGGTGGCGACGTGTTCGGCCCGGGGTGAGGCTCCGGTTCTGGCTGTGGACGGCTATGCGGCGCGGCTCGCGCCACTCGTGGAACTCATACGGGAGAGGGTGGCGGCATGAGCAGGACGAATGAAGCCGTGCGGGAACTCGTTGTCGTGAGCGGGAAGGGCGGCACGGGCAAGACCAGCCTTGTCGCGTCAATGGCTGCGCTCTGGCGTTCGAAGGTGGTCTGCGACTGCGATGTGGACGCGGCCGATCTCTATCTCGTGCTGGCGCCCGAGGTCCGGGAGGAGCACGGGTTCTCCGGCGGCTCGACGGCGAAGCTCGACACGGCGGCGTGCACGCGGTGCGGCCGCTGTCTCGATCTCTGCCGCTTTGACGCGATCGAAGCAGGTCCCGAGGGTGATGGACCCGCCCGAATCGATGAGTTTGCGTGCGAGGGCTGTGGTCTTTGCTACGAGATCTGTCCGGACGGAGCCATCTCACTCGTCCCGTCGGAAAATGGACACTGGTACGTTTCGGACACGCGACACGGCCCGCTCGTCCACGCGCGGCTCGGTCCCGCCGAGGAGAACTCCGGCAAACTGGTCACGCTCGTCCGACGCGAGGCAAGGCGCGTGGCGAAGGAGCACGATGTGAACGTCGTGCTCGTCGATGGTTCTCCCGGCATCGGCTGCCCTGTGATCGCTTCCATCACCGGCGCTGACCAGCTGCTCGTCGTCACGGAACCGAGCATGAGCGGTGTACACGACCTCGGCCGCGTTCTCGACCTTGCGGACAAGCTGTCCGTTCCGGCGGCCGTTATCGTCAATCGCTGGGACGTGCATCCGGAGGGTGCCGACGAGATCAGGACGATGTGCGGGAAACGCGGCGTTGAGTTGATGTCGTCGATTCCGTACGACCCGGATGTGACACGGGCGCAGGTAGCGGGTGTGCCCGTCGTGGAATACAGAGATGGAGCAGCGGCTCAGGCGATGCGCGACATCGCGGAGGCCGCCTGGAACCTGCTCGGAGCAGGTCATGATCGTCAAGCCAAAGTCCCTGGGGAGGTAACATGAGCAGCGAGAAGCCGATCGGCAACGCCGACGCGAGCGGTAGCGGGAATGGGAACGGAATCGGAGGCGGGAACGGGAACGGATCCATGAGGATCGCGATCCCGACACGGGACGAGAAGCTGACGGCTCACTTCGGACACTGTCTTGAGTTCATGCTGTTCGACGTCGATCGCACTGAGCGGTCGATCACGCGTGTGACCAGAGAGACGCCTCCGGCACACGAGCCCGGCGTGCTCCCGGCATGGCTCGCGTCCCACGGCGCGGATCTCGTCATAGCAGGTGGCATGGGACGGCATGCGCAGCAGCTCTTCGCGCAGCAGGGCGTTGATGTGCAGGTCGGTGCTGCCGAAGCGCCGGCGATGTCCATCGTGAAGGCGTTTCTGGATGGCCGTCTCCAGACAGGTTCGAATCTCTGCGACCACTGAGCGGTGTTGCGAGGCCTTGATTCCGACGTGTGCCGCGAGCTCCAATTGCGGGCATGCAGGAGTTGACGGCGCCACAGAGCGATGCAGGAGGCGGGGGTGTCCCTTGATCGGGGCGCCCCCGTCATCGTTTTCTCGGTCAGGCGTGCTCCGGGGTGTGGATCGGCGCATCAGAAGAATGTGGAGTCCAGCGGTACGAGATGGGCAAGGTGTCCGAATGGAGCTGTTGTGCGAAGAAATATCAATGACAAACTCAAAAAGTGTGGTATAATATATGCATCGATTCCACTCGTTAGCCCCGTGGCCGGTTGAAGGTTACGGTGGGTTGACATATATTCGCCTGAATCGGGAAGACAGAGCCCCCGCGACGGATTCTTGTACTCCGGTTCCGTCATGTAGGGGAACGACGCTTCACCTCGAGCTGGGAGGTGTGTTGTGACAAGAACGACCCTGGCGCTTGTTTCGATCCTGGTGCTGACGCTGTCCGCGTCGGCGGCCGAGGTCGTGACGCTGAGCGGCGCCGAGGCCGTCACGGCCACGGTCATGGAGTCGAGCGACTCCAGAACCGTCATCGAGTACGAACTGGGCAGTTTCGAAAAGAGCCCGGTCGTCATCGAAGGAGAGACGTACTACACGGTCTCGCTTGATGGCGAGCCGCACTCCTCGGAGCGCGGTCTTCCGGAGCTTCCTCTCATCGCGCGCAGCATCATCATTCCAGACGCCGCAGCGATGGATGTTCGCGTACTCGGGACGACGTACGTCGACTTCGAGAACGTGCCGGTCGCTCCTTCGAAGGGCACGATCCTTCGCACCATCGACCCGGCAACCGTGGCACACACTTTTGACTCGTTCTACAGCGACGATGCTTGGTACCCGTCGGACGTCGCGTTCGCACGCGATCCATACATCATGCGTGACGTGCGGGGTATGACGATCGTCGTCAACCCGTTCCAGTACAATCCGTCAACGCAGACGCTCCGTGTTCACACGAGCGTGATCGTTGAGGCGCGCAGCGTCGGGACGGGACGGACCAACGTTCTGCTGTCGAGTCGTACGCACGCGCGCGTCGCGGAGTTCGAGCGCCTCTACTCGCGCCACTTCATCAACTACGATGAGGCGCGGATGGACCGCTACACACCGATCGGTGAGACCGGTGGCATGCTCGTTATCGCCTACGGCAGCTACATGACTGCCATGCAGCCTTTCGTCGACTGGAAGCTGCAGATGGGCGTTCCGTGTGAGATGGTCAGCGTCGCGACCGCGGGCGGTTCGGCCAGCGCGATCAAGAGCTACATCCAGAACTACTACAACACGCACGACCTCGCGTACGTCCTGCTTGTTGGCGACGCTGCGCAGCTCCCGACGCTGTCGGGTGGCGGCGGCTCGTCCGATCCGAGCTACTCGCTCCTGGCGGGCTCCGACAACTACCCCGATGTCTTCGTCGGTCGGTTCTCCGCTGAGAGTACCGCACAGGTCGAGACCCAGGTGGCGCGGAGCATCGAGTACGAGAAGCAGCCGCAGTCGGGTGCCGCCTGGTATCACAAGGGCCTCGGTG
>CAZRAD010000005.1:0-43971 GCA_964597945.1 uncultured bacterium | reverse complement strand
TGCCGACGATGATGACCACGATCATCAGCTCGACGAGGGTGAAACCCCTCTGGTTTCTGCGCAGCATCTAAATCACCCCCTTCCCTGCTCTTTGGAGCCCTTGTCGACTCGACCCACTACTCATCCTTCCGTGCATCCTGCTACTGAATCCCTGTCGCCATCGAGAAGATGGGCAGATAGATGGCCAGGACCACTACCGCGACGACCCCGCCGAGCCCGACGATCAGCGCAGGCTCGATCATGGCCGTGAGACCATTGATCGCCGCGTCAACCTCGTCCGTGTAGAAGTCCGCGATCTTCTCGAGCATGTCGGGAAGATTTCCTGAACTCTCACCGGCCGAGACCATGCTCACGACCATCTTCGGAAAGACCGGCGACTCCGCCAGCTTCTCTGAGATGGTCGCGCCGTTGACAACTCCGATTCCGACTCCGTCAATCGCCTCCTGGACAACGGTGTTCCCCGCGGTCTCGCCCACGATCTCAAGCGCCGCGATGACCGTGACGCCGTTCGAGAGCAACGTACCGAGCGTTCGGCTGAACCTGGCGACGGCGGCCTTCCGGATCAGTTTTCCGAACAACGGGGTCTTGAGCATCAGTCCATCGATCCTTTTCTTCCCGCTCGGCGTCCGCCACCACTTCCAGAGGAAGTAGGACCCGCCGATGAGGACGAGAAGCTCTATGATGATGTTGTCGCCGAGGAACCTCGACGTCGCGATGAGGATCTGCGTCATCGGCGGAAGCGTCATGTCGAAGTCCGCGAAGATGTCCTCGAATCGAGGGATCAGGAAGAACATCACGGCGATGATGGCGCCCGCGAAGAACACCGCAATGAACGCCGGGTAGGTCGACGCCGAGATGATCTTCCGCGTCAGCGCATCACGGGCCTCGAGGTATCCCGCCAGCCGGCTGAGCACGGCCGGCAGAGCGCCGGACTCCTCGCCGGAACGCACCATCGAGATGAAGAGCGTCGAGAAGATGCGATCGTGCTTGCCCATCGCCTGTGAGAGCGTCGAGCCGGCCTCGATGTCGTGCGACACCTCGACCAGTACCCCTCCGAGCGTCGGGTTCTCCACCTGGTCGGAGATCCCGTCGAGACTCTCCAGCACCGGCAGTCCCGCATCGAGCATCGCGGCGAGCTGTCTGCAGAGGATGGCCAGGTCCTTGGTCTTGACCTTCTTGCCCCTCCGAGACGCCTTCGGCTTGGTCGCCGCCGAGGCGGGCGCTACCGATGTGACGACCAACCCCTCCTTGCGGAGGATCGACACGAGTCCCATCTCCGTATCGGCCGCGCGGGTCGCCTTGACCGTGCGTCCATTCGCGTCCTTGGCTGTGTATATGAACAGAGGCATTCTCTCGTCCTTCTCAAAGTCGTTCGCGTCTATGCCCTTGCGCCGGCGGCCCCGCGGCAGTCACTCCGGCTGAGCTCGCGCATCATTCCCTTGACGTCGTTCGAGTTCATCAGCGCCATCTCCGATGTGATGTTGCCGCCGTGAACCAGCGACAGGAGCGACGCGTTGAGACTGTGCATGCCTTCCTTCGCGCCCGTCTCGATCGCGGAGCGAAGCTGCTGCAGGTTGTTCTCACGGATCAGATTCCGGACAGCCGGTGTGGCGACCATCATCTCGGTCGCCAGCTTGCGGCCGGTCCCGCTCGCATCGGGCAGAAGCTGCTGCACCAATACGCCCTCGAGACACAGCGAGAGCTGTGTTCTCACACCCGACTGCTCGTGCGACGGGAAGATATCCACGATTCGACTGATCGCCTGGGGCGCCTCACTCGTGTGAACCGTTGTAAGGACCAGATGGCCGGTCTCGGCCAGTGTCAGCGCCGTCCGGACCGTGTCGAGATCTCGGATCTCACCGATACTGATCACATCCGGGTCCTGCCTGAGCACCTGGCGGACCGCGTCGGCGAAGGAGACCGTGTCGCGGTCGAGCTCCCGCTGATTGACGATCGAGAGCTTGTGTTTGTGCAGGTACTCGATCGGATCCTCCACCGAGAGGATGTGGACGTTCTTCGTCGCGTTGATGTAGTCGATCATCGAAGCCAGCGTCGTCGACTTGCCCGACCCGGTCGGACCGCTGACGAGCACCAGGCCGTGCAGCTTCTCGCAGAACTCGCGCATCACCGCCGGAACGCCGAGCGCCTCCATCGAGGGCACGGTCCACGGGAGGTGCCGGATCGCCGACGCTACGCTCCCGCGCTGGTAGAAGACGTTGAGCCGGAACCGACCCAGATCCTCAATGCTGAATGAGGTGTCGAGCCCTTTCTCCGATTCGAAACGCTCTGTGCGTCGTTCATCGAGCATCGCGAATGAGAGGCGTCTCGTGGCCTCCGGCGTGAGCCGCTCGTGGTCACCCGGAAGCAGGCGTCCATCCACCCGGAACGTGGGCGGTACACCGGACGTGAGGTGCAGGTCAGAGGCGCGCTTGTCGACCATTTCGCGAAGAAGATCGACGATCTCCTTGTCCATACCGTCTGGCATCTCTCGATTCCCCCTTGACATATTCGACTAGCTAGCCGCGACCGAGAGAACTTCATCGATGGTTGTCGCGCCCTGCAGCACCCGCTGCATTCCGTTGGCGATCAGAGGCTCCATGCCGTCTTCGAGCGCCTGGTCGCGCACCGCCCCGCCGACCTGGCCTGATAGAACGAGTTCGCGCACGCGCCGACTCATCGGGAACAGCTCGTACAGAGCCATCCGGCCCTTGTAGCCGATGTTCCCGCACTCGGAGCAGCCACGCCCTCTGTAGAACGTCGCATCCTCGACCTCGGGGAGCACCTCTCTGAATCGCTCCACAAGGTGCGGATCAGGCTCGTACGCTTCCTTGCAGTTCTCACAGATGCGCCGGACGAGCCGCTGGGCGATGATCAGGTTGAGCGAAGCGCAGATGAGATACGGCTCCGCTCCCATGTTGAGCATTCTGTCGACAGCCGACGTCGCGTCGTTCGTATGCAGAGTGCTGAACACGAGATGTCCGGTCTGCGCCGCCTTGATCGCGATCGAGACGGTCTCGAGGTCGCGAATCTCACCGACGAGGATGACGTCGGGGTCCTGCCGGAGGAACGACCGCAGCGCGGCTGCGAAGTCCAGACCGATGTCGGGGCGCGCGTGGACCTGATTGACGCCGGCGAGCTCGTACTCGACCGGGTCCTCGACCGTCATGATGTTCTTGTCCGGCGAGTTGATGTCCGAGAGCGCCGAGTAGAGTGTCGTCGTCTTGCCGCTGCCGGTCGGTCCGGTCAGAAGCACCATGCCGTGCGGCGCGTGGATGGCACGCTTGATGATGCCGAGCGACCTCTCGTCGAAACCGAGCTGTTCGATGTCCGTCTTGAGGTTCATCTTGTCGAGCAGTCGCATAACGACCTTCTCGCCGTAGATGGTCGGGATGATCGAGACGCGGATGTCGACCTCTCGCCCCATGATCCGCACGCGGCAGCTGCCGTCCTGCGGGAGCCTGCGCTCGGCGATGTTGAGGCCCGAGAGGATCTTGATCCTGGATGTGATCGCCCACTGCATCTTCTTCGGCGGCGGGAGGATCGCGCGGAGAACGCCGTCGACACGGAGCCGCACACAGATGTCTCGCTCACGCGGTTCGATGTGGATGTCGCTCGCCCCCTCCTGGATCGCCTGGAGCATGATGAGGTTCACCAGACGGATGACCGGGGCGTCGTTGGGCTCGATCGACAGCTGCTCGGCGTCGACCTCCGCGGCAGCGCTCGCCTCCACCTCGACATCGACGATGTTCTGTATCGACTTCTCGACGTCGATCTCGTCACCGTAGAACTTGTCGATGGCGGCGAGGATCATCGCGGGGTCGGCCTTCGCTGTGCGGACCGCACATCCCGTGTTGGCGGTGATGGTGTCCGTCGCGATGACGTCGAGCGGATCATCCATCGCGACGACGAGCGTGTCGCCGTCACGTCCCACGGCGATGAGACGAAACCTCCTCGCCATCTCCCGGGGGATGAGGCGCACGACGTGCGAGTCCACGTCGAGCGTGGAAATGTCCAGCACGGCCTCTGGTGAGGTATCCGCGTAGTCCATTGCGCCAGTCCGTCCCTGCAAGTGCCCTAGTTGGGGGGCATTCACGCCCCTCTCCTGCATAGTACAGAGCAAGCCGCATGCCAATCAGCAGTGACTGGGTATTACCTTCGTCAAGAGTGGATAAACGACTGTCTGGCGGGATGTTGCGCGATTACGGCGGGTACGGTCACTACGCATCCCTGGCGGGAGCGGTCGCCGGCCTCGCATCGTGCAAGGGGGCCGTCCCGAATGATGGTGCCGGCTCGGGATATCCGTTCGTGCATTCCCTTTTGCAGCTCAGGAACGCGCTGGCGATGACGGGATCGAACTGCGTGCCCGAGCAGTCCTCGAACACTTTGTAGGCTTCCGCCTCTGGAACCGCACCGCGGTACGGACGCTCCGAGGTCAGAGCATCGTAGCAGTCGGCTACGGCGAGGATGCGCGCTCCGAGCGGGATGTCGGCACCGGAGAGACCATCGGGGTAGCCCTTCCCGTCGAAGTGCTCGTGGTGATAGCGCACCATCTCGATGACATCGCCGAGTTCCTCGATGGGCTCGAGGATCCTCGCGGCGAACACGGGATGCTGCTTGACCAGTTCCCACTCCTCCGGATCGAGACGTCCCGGCTTGTTGAGAACGGTCTCCTGGATGCCGATCTTGCCGATGTCGTGCAGGAATCCGGCGATCCAGATGTTCTGGATCTCGTCCTCGGACAGCGACAGATAGCGGGCGATACGCACGGACTCCTCGGCGACGCGCGCCGAGTGACCCTGGGTGTAGCGGTCCTTGGCTTCCAGAGCCTGGGCCAGTGCCTTGATGCTCCCGATGAAGAGGTTTCGCATGTCATCGTTGGCCTGATTGAGCTGCTGTGTGCGCTCCTGGACCATCGACTCGAGATTGCGCTGGTACTCCCGGTTCTGCTTGACCAGAACCTTCTTCTCGACGGCTCTGTCCACCGTGAGGCTGAGAACGTCGAGGTTCAGGGGCTTCGAGAGGAAGTCGTACGCGCCGAGACGCATCGCCTCGAGCGCCACGGAGAGGTCCGGTGCGCCCGTCATCATGACGACCGCGACGTCGGCGTCGCTCATACGGATACGCCTGAGCATCTCCACGCCGTCGATACCCGGCATGTTGATGTCGGAGAGAATACCGTCGTAGTGGCCCTGAGCCACCATCGTCAGCGCCTCCTCGGCGCTTCCGGCCTTCTCGCACTCGTACCCGTCATCGCTCAGCTTGAACGCCACGAGATCCCTGATGCTGGGCTCATCGTCGACGACCAGTATTCTCCCGCGTTCGTCCTCCAAAGCTCCCTCCCCCTGTGGGAAATCGCCGGTCGGAACACCGACTGACCGCCCCCGGACGGGAACGGACCGCACCGACTCCTGGTCGGACGGAGCCCCGTCCGATACCGGCGTGCACAGCTTGCCACACTCGAACGAGCAAGTCCCGTTCCAACGCGAGGAGCGGGATCCGAGCGAAACGACCGTGTGGTGGGGCTGTACGTGATTGCGCGTGGCGATTCACACGGCAGGAGACGCGGAGTCTCCAATCGGGAACGGCAGAATGCGAAGCGGCGGACATCTCGTTGCGGAATGGGGAGACTGCCTGCTCAGAAACTGCACAGGCCGCGGTCGCGCGGGGGGGCTTCAGGGCTCAACCTAACGCCCGAGTTCGTCCATCTCGAACTGCTTCCACTCATGGCGCAGGCGGTCCCACTTAAAGAACTTGACGATGTCGACGGTCTCATCCTCGGAGTAGATGTACTCGACCTCGCTCTCGGAACCCTCGCGATGCGAGAAGCTCACCTTCTTCTCGAGCAGCAGCGGTTTCACGGTCCTCTCGAGCTTCATCCGACCGGAGTCACCGTCGAAGATCGCGGTCTCGAGCGTCATGCTGCGTTCTGGAAACTCCTCGATCATGTGATCGACGAACCCAAACAGCCTCTCGATCTTGTCGAGCAGCTCGTCCCACTTCTTCTGGTGCATCGGGCCTCCCGTCAGGCGTCGCGCGCCAACACACCCTTCCGCTGTCCGACGGCCACGAAGGCGGCCACCGCACGCTCGAGCATTTTCCGGTCGTGAGCCGCCGAGATCTGGACCCGGATTCGCGCCGTGCCTTTCGGCACGACGGGGTAGCTGAATCCTATCACGTAGATGCCCTCATCGAGAAGCTCCGTCGCGAACTCCTCCGCCAGACGAGCGTCATCATCGTACCTCCCGAACATCACGGGAACGATGGGATGCGAACCGGCGACTACGTCGAACCCGGCCTCGGTCATCTCCGCGCGGAAGAACGCCGTGTTCTCGCGCAACCGGTCGAGCAACCCGCTCGACCCCGAGAGCTCCTCGAGAGCTGCGATCGTCGCACCCAGCACCGCCGGCGCGACTGTGTTCGAGAAGAGGTAGGGCCTCGACCTCTGTCGGAGGTACTCAACGACCACAGCATCCCCAACCACACATCCGCCCGACGCCCCGCCCAGGGCCTTTCCGAAGGTGGTCGTGATCAGGTCGACGCGGCCCACGCAGCCGGTGTACTCGGGCGTCCCGCGCCCCGTTGCGCCAATGACACCCGTGGCATGGGAGTCGTCCACCATCAGAAGCGCGTCGTGCTCGGCAACCAGATCACAGATGTCGGGCAGTCTGGCGATCTCACCATCCATGCTGAAGACGCCGTCCGTGACGACGAGACGCCGACGCGCGCCTGCCGCGTCACGGAGCTTCCCGGCCAGGTCGTCCATGTCCGAGTGCGCGTAGATGTGGCGCGACGCCTTCGAGAGCCTGACACCATCGATGATGGAGGCGTGATTGAGCTGGTCGGCGATGATGGCGTCCTCGCCTCCGAGAAGCGTCTGGAAGACGCCGAGATTGGCATCGAAGCAGGATGAGAAGAGGATGGCATCGTCCATCCCGAGGAAGCGCGCGACCGCCCGCTCGGCCTCCTTGTGGATCTCCTGCGTGCCGCAGATGAACCGGACCGACGACAACCCGTACCCCCAGCGGTCGAGAGCCGACCGCGCCGCCTCGATGATGAGCGGGTCCGATGTGAGACCCAGGTAGTTGTTCGCGCAGAAGTTGAGAACCTCGCGCCCGTCGCTGGTACGAACGACGGGACCCTGTCGCGTCGTGATGGCCCGCTCGCTCTTGTAGAGACCCGCGTTGCGCATCGCGTCGATCTCGCGCTGAAGCTCACCTCGCAAGGCCGTGTTCATGTCCATCCCTCTCTCTCGTACCACCTGCCCCCGCGGCCGCATGTGGACGCCGAAGCTCACAGGCTGCAACCCTAATCTCCCATGCTACATGCCCAATGCCAATGCTGCCAGTCTACTCCTCCCGTCGCCCGGTTCCAACCCGGACTGAACGGTGTGTCAGGAATGCGATATCGCCTTTCCATCCCACTTCTGATACATTGGGTTGACCGCAGACGTGTGGACACACGCATCAGTGACCTCGACAGGAAGGGCGACGCGGTGAGCGGAACGACGATATCCAGGATTCTTGTAACAGGCTCCGAGGGACAGATAGGCTCCGAGCTGACGCTTGAGCTTCGAAGACGATACGGCGCTGAGAATGTCGTGGCGAGTGACATCCGGAACGACCCCAAGACGTCCGAGGGAGAGCTCGACGGACCGTATGAGATCCTGGACGTCTCCGACGCAGCCGCGTGGCGCGAGGTCTGCCGGAAGCACGACATCGACACGGTCGTGCATATGGCCGCCATCCTGTCGGCGACGGGCGAGAAGAACCCGATGCTGGCATGGCAGGTCAACATCGACGGTCTGATCAACGCGCTCGAGACAGCGCGAGAGCTCGAGCTGTCTCAGGTCCTCTGCCCCAGCTCGATCGCGGTCTTCGGTCCCGGATGTCCGCGAGAGAACACGCCTCAGGAGACGACGCTCAAGCCGACGACCATGTACGGTGTGACGAAGGTCTGCGGTGAGCTTCTGTGCGACTACTACGTCCACCGCTTCGGGGTCGACGCGCGTGGGCTCCGATACCCCGGCATCATCTCCTCCGAGACGCTCCCCGGCGGCGGGACGACCGACTACGCGGTCGACATCTACTACAAGGCGATCGAGGAGGGCTGCTACACGTGCTTCGTCCGCGAGGACACGCGTCTCCCGATGATGTACATGCCCGACTGCATCAAGGGAACGATCGGCCTTCTGGAGGCGGACTTCCACAGGCTCCAACATCACGGTGACTTCAATATCGGCTCGATGAGCTTCACGGTCGGCGAGCTCGCGGCGTCGATCCGCCGACACATCCCTGACTTCAAGGTGACCTACGCCCCGGACGGACGTCAGGCGATCGCCGACTCATGGCCGGCGTCCCTCGATGACTCGGCCGCGCGCGCCGAGTGGGGCTGGGAGCCGTCGTTCGACCTCGACTCGATGACGGCGGACATGCTCGAGAGGCTCGCGAAGCGTCATGCCGAAGGCAAGCTGTACCGCTGAGCGGCCGGCGGACCCGCCACTCGCCGCCACTCGCGGCACGGCGACCGCCGAACAGGAGCGACAACGGACGGACATGCGAACGGGGGCACCGAAAGGCGCCCCCGTTCTCATTGGTGTGCTCGCGTTGCCTCGTTCGGGCGCGGCGCCGCCCCCGCGCTGCCGCATTCGCCGGAGGTGCCGCGGCTACATCCCGTACTTGTCGATGATCCCCTTCTTATCGAGTCCGAGGATCCCGTACTTCTCCCCCACCTTCGTGAAGGCGGCGATGCACTTGTCGATATGCTCGTCCTCGTGCGCGGCCGAGAGCTGCACGCGGATTCGAGCCTGCCCCGCCGGCACGACCGGGAAGAAGAAGCCGATGACGTAGATACCCTCGGCGTACATGTCGCGAGACATGTCGTTGGCGAGCTTCGCGTTGTAGAGCATCACCGGCACGATCGGCGTTTCGCCTGGCCGGATGTTCAATCCCGCCTTCTCCATCCCCTCACGGAACCGCCTCGTGTTCGCCTCGAGCTTATCGCGCCGCTCGGTCGAGGCCGAGATCAGGTCGATGACCTTGATCGACGCGGCCACGATGGGCGGCGCCATCGAATTCGAGAACAGGTACGGCCGAGCCTTCTGACGACAGAGCTCGATCAGCTCGCTCTTGCCGGACACGCAGCCGCCTGACGCTCCACCAAGACCCTTGCCGAAGGTCGTGGTGATCAGATCCACCTTGTCGATCACATCGAAGTGTTCGTGCGTGCCTCGACCGGTCTTCCCGATGAAACCCGACGCATGAGACTCATCCACGAGGACCATCGCATCGTACCTCTCGGCGAGCGCGCACATCTCATCGAGCGGACAGAGGTCGCCATCCATCGAGAACACGCCGTCGGTGACGATCAGTCGGGTCCGCTTGTCCTGATGCAGCTCGAGCTTCTTCTCGAGGTGCTTCATGTTCATGTGCTTGAACGTGTCGTACTCGGCCGAGCAGAGCCGGATGCCGTCGACGAGCGATGCGTGAATCAGCCGGTCGGCGATGATGACATCGTCGGTTCCGAGGATCGCCTCGAACACGCCGGCGTTGGCGTCCATACACGAGGGGAAGAGAAGCGTGGCCTCCATACCAAGGAATGCCGAGACCTTGTCCTGGAGCTCGCGGTGGATGTCCTGTGTGCCGCAGATGAACCGCACCGAGCTCATCCCGTACCCGCGGGAATCGAGGCCCTCATGTGCCGCCTTGATGACGTCCGGGTGACTCGACAGACCGAGGTAGTTGTTGGCGCAGAAATTGAGGACATCTTCCTGCGGCGCGCCCTCCGGGTACTCGACCCGGATCGCGGCTCCCTGCGGCGAACAGATGAAGCGTTTCTCCTTGAAGAGCCCCTTCTCCTTGATCGCCGCGATCTCCTCAGCGAAGAGCTGTCGCGTCTTGTCTGTGAATGCCATGTCCGCCTCCGAATCAGCCCTGGTGCTTCTTCACGAGTTCCACAATCTTCGTCACGGTGTCGAATGCGTCGGGGGTCGCCTCATCATCGGGCAACTTGATGTCGTACTTCTTCTCGAGGAAGATCTTCAGTGAGACCATGGAGAAGCTGTCGACGATCCCGGACGAGATCAGCGGTGAGTCGACGCCGACCTCAAGATCGTCGTCCTCATCGACGTACTCGTCGATGACGTACTCCAGCACAACGTCCTTCATCTCAGCCATGTCGTCCCTTCCTTGTTCTGCGCGCTGCTGCGCGCGTCTGTCGTGCTCCTCCGTGTCTAGTCGTCTTCAAGCGTGGAGAGGTCCCCGACCTCCTCGCCCCACTCGAGCGCCCTGAGATATCGCCTCAGGATCTTGCCCGAGCGGGTCTTCGGAAGCTTCTCCACATACTCGATCTCCTGCGGCATCGCCAGCGGCGAGAGCCGCTTTCTGATGAAATTCATGATCGAAAGCTCGAGGTCACCCGATGGTTCGTACCCCGGATTGAGGGTCACGACCGCTTTGACGACCTCCATGTTGACGTCGTCCGGCTTGCCGATGGCGGCAGCCTCTGCGACGGCCTCATGCTCGACGAGCGCCGATTCGATCTCGAACGGCCCGACCAGATGCCCGCCGGTGTTGATGACGTCGTCGTCGCGGCCGACGAACCACCAGTAGCCGTCCCTGTCGATGCTCGCGCGGTCTCCGGAAACATACCAGAGGCTCTCGTCGGTCCTCAGCTCATCCGGCGTCGCATCCTCCGCGGCGCCCTCGAACTTGCTCCGGTAGATGTCCGGCTTCTTCCAGTAGCGGCGGAACATCGACGGCCAACCCGGGCGGAACGCGATCAGCCCGACCTTCCCCGGCTCGTCGAATGCCCTGTGCGTCTCGAGATCGAGCAGACCCGCGCTGATCCCGGGGAACGGCTTTCCCATCGACCCCGGCTTGATGGTCATGCCCGGGTAGTTGGTGATCATCATCGCCCCGGTCTCCGTCTGCCAGAAGGTGTCGTGGAACGGCAGCCCGTACGCCTTCTCGCTCCAGATGACGGCCTCGGCATTGAGCGGCTCACCGACCGACGCCAGGTGCCTGAGTGTCGACAGATCGTGCTCGCGGGCGAGCGCCTCACCGTCCCGCATGAGCGAGCGGATGGCGGTCGGCGCCGAGTACCAGACGGTCACGCGGTTGTCCTGGATGAACTCGTACCAACGCTTGGACGTGAAACCCGAGTCGAGAACGCACTGCGTTATCCCGAGCGCCCACGGACCGATGATCCCGTAGCTCGTGCCGGTCACCCATCCGGGGTCGGCCGTGCACCAGTAGACGTCGTCGGGTCTCAGGTCGAGGACCCAGTTCGCCGTCAGCGCCTGCCCCCAGACCGAGCTGTGAACGTGCATGGCACCCTTCGGCTGGCCGGTCGTCCCGGATGTGTAGTGGAGAACGGACGGGGACTCGGGACCGGCTCGGAACGAATCGAACTCCTCGACGCGCGGCGCCGCCTCGACGTCGAAGAACGCCTCGCCGTCCTTGAGCTTCGCCTCGTTCCCCTCGACGACAATGATGTGCTCGAGGTCCGGGAGACGGTCGAGGATCTTGCGGACCTTCTTGACGTGCTTCTGCGTGGTGAGGATGGCCCTGGTCCCTGCGCTGGCCAGCCGAACTTCAAGCGACTCATCGCCGAATGCGGAGAAGAGCGGCTGGGCGATGCCGCCCATCTTGAGAATGCCGAGGAACGCGAAGTAGAGGCTGGGGATCTTGTCCATGAAGATGCAGATGCGGTCGCCCGGTTCGAGCCCCCGAACCTGGAGCGTCTTGGCGAACGCATTCGAGTAGGCCCGGAGGTCGTCGAACGTGTACGTCCGCTTCTTCCCGCCGAACCCCTCCCAGATGAGCGCCACCTTGTCGGCGTCGCCGCGGGCGCAGATCCGATCGGCGCACATATGGCCTATGTTCAGCAGTTCGCCCTCGGTCCAGCCAAGGACCTCTCGCGAGACGGACCAGTCAAACCCCTTGAGGCGCTCCTCGTACGACCCGATGTTGCTCATGAATCGCCCTTCCCTCTTGTGTGTTCGTTGAGTTCGGTACGTTCGTGTCAGATCCGGGGACTGTCGAACTCCGTGATCGATCAGTCCGACTCAGGACGGTCGGGCGACTCCAGCACGACGACCGCGAGCGCGGTGTTCTTCGTGTGTGCGATCGAGACCCGCCACCGAGTAGCTCCGAGAGCCTCCGCGGTCTCCATCGCGGTCCCGGAGAGATACAGCTCGATATCACCGGCTGTCCGCCTGACGAGCTCCACGTCCCGGCCGCACGTTCCGTCCTTGCCGAGAGCACGAGCGGCAGCCCGTTTCGCGGCTGCTCTTGCGGCGAGAGACTCCCACGGCCTCGCCCTGCCTTCGCAGTAGTCGATCTCGTCAACTAGGAAGCAGCCGTATACGTCCTCGTCGAGTTCCTCACGAAACCGGGGCACATCGACGACGTCGATACCGATTCCGATGATCACGTGGTCTCCCCTGTGTGCCCGGCTGCGGCGAACGCTTTGATGGTACCGCGCCTCGGACGCCCGGTCAATCACGCCATCATGCGCAGACCCCCGCCGCATCATGCGCAAGCCCCCGCGGCATCATACGCAAGACCCCGCGACGCTCTCGCGCCGCGGGGTCCGCGTCGGCTCCTGTCTCGGTCTCCGACTCCGTCCCGATCTCCGGCTCCGCCCTGACCTCCGACTCCGCCCCGACCGCCGAGCTATGCCGTTACCTGCGAGCCTGCCCCGGCTATCGGGAGGATGTGGGTGACTGCCGTCGGGTGGACTGGCCGCCACGATAGAGCGCCTTCAGCCTCCCCCAACTCACATCCTCCACGGGAGAACTGCAGTCGGACGGATGCGACGGGATGTTCACTTCACCCGGACTCGGGATCATCATGAACCAGTCCTCCGCACTCGAACCGTTGTGATCAATGCCCCCCGGACACCGGCCAAGGCAGTTCCCCTGCGGGACCCCGGGCGCCGGAGCGGCGTCGGAACACGCCGCGTATCCAATCGGCACCGGATCGGACACACCGTCCCAGTTGACGCCGTCAACGACCGTCCAGCAGTCCACGCTCGTGGTCGTATCGGCCCCCGTGGCGAGCAGGATGCCGTCTCCCCCGTTGGCGAGGGCCAGATCCTGATCGTAGCCGCCACAGTGGATGATGTTCGGCACATCCGGGTTGTCGTTGTCGTCGGATGGATGGACGAACTCCCAGTCCGCGCCCGAGAGGTCGGGTGTCAGCTCGCCCACGACCGCGTCGCGCGCCAGCACCATCCGCTCCCCAGGCCAGATCGGGTGATTCAGCTCACCCTGCCGCCCCGGGAACCGGAAGATCGGCTCGGGCATGCCGTCGTCGCCCTCGTCGCTGATGACGGCTCCGTCGAGAAACGCGACGGTGCCGCCGGTGTTCTCGATCTCGACGTACTCGTTGTGTGCGTCGAAGCCCGGCACGTAGTAGTAGATCTCGCTGAACACGACCCGGTCCCACGTCTGAAGCGCCATGGCCTGTTCACCTGTTGCCGCGAGAACCGCCACCATCGCGACCGCACTCACAACCACCATTCCCCACACTCTCACGATTCCCCCCTGTGCCACAGACCCACCTCATCGCTCACGACATCGCTGCCCCGATGCTGTCGCACGGAGCGGGCCAACGGCGCCCGCAAAGAGAAGAGGCCCGCGGTGCGGGCCTCTTCGGGATCGATCAAGTGAAGTGGGAACTCCTGTGCGTCAACTCCGTGGACGAACCCGCACGGAGACACGTGGTGTGGACGCCTCCGCGCACAGACCAGTTACCCGGACGCCTCGTGCGCAGACTAGTCGTTCGGGAGCATCCAGGACGTATCCACGCCGGCGGCCTCAAGCATGCGCCACGATGCCGCGTTGCCCTCCGCTGCGATCTCCTCCTCGGACGCGTGAACGAGTCGCCCCTCCTCGACCACGATCTCGCCGTTGACGACGGTGTACGACGCGCGGTGGTCGAAGCCCGCGTACATGATGGCCGCGAGCGGATCGGAGAGCGCGCCTGCGTACCCTATGCGGCTCATGTCGAACAGCGCGAAGTCGGCCGCCATTCCCGCCTGAATCGTTCCGATCTCGGGACGGCCGAGCACCGCGGCGCCTCCGCGGGTCGCCATCCGTGCGATCTCATCGGACGTGATGGCGCGCGGCCCCCACGTCAGAAGGTGCGCCAGCAGACAGACCCTCAGCTCGCCGAGCATGTCGGAGCTGTCGTTGCTCGCGCTGCCGTCGACGCCCAGACCGACCTTCGTGCCGCGCTCGAGCATCTCGGGCACGCGCGCGACTCCCGAGGAGAGGCGCATGTTCGACGTCGGACAGTGCGAGACACCGGTTCCCGTGCCCGCAAGCAGGTCGAGCTCGGACTCGTCGAGATGCACGCAGTGCGCGAACCAGACATCGTCACCGAGCCAGTCCAGGCTCTCCATCAGCCCGACGGGCCGGACCCCGTACTCCTTCAAACAGTACGCGTTCTCATCCTCGGTCTCCGCCAGATGCGTGTGGAGCAGGACCCCGCGGTCGCGTGCAAGCAGAGCCGTCTCACGCATCAGGTCCGCATCGACCGAGAAGGGCGAGCACGGCGACAGCGCGATCCGCGTCATCGCGAACGGCTCCGGATCGTGATAGGCATCGATGAGTCGCTCGGAGTCGCGGAGGATCTCATCCGCGGTCTGAACGACGACGTCGGGCGGGAGCCCGCCCTGCGAGCGGCCGCGCGACATACTCCCCCGCGTGGGGTGGAACCGGATGCCGAGCCCCGCGGCAGCCTCGACCTCGATGTCGATGAGATCGGTCCCGGCCTCGCTCGGGAAGACGTACATCTGGTCACTCGTCATCGTACACCCGGTCAGCAGGAGCTCTGCGCACGCCAGCCGCGTGCTCGCGCGGATCGCGTCCGCCGAGAGATTCGCCCAGATATCATAGAGCGTCGTGAGCCAGTCGAAGAGCTTCCGGTTCTGCGCCGGCGGGACGTTGCGCTGGAGCGTCTGGTAGAAG
Source organism: uncultured bacterium (assembly GCA_964597945.1). GTDB lineage: Bacteria > Joyebacterota > Joyebacteria > Joyebacterales > Joyebacteraceae > JAPEKQ01. Next base: position 28,997 of record CAZRAD010000005.1, on the reverse strand, counting down.
TGATGGTGGAGGTTCACCAGCCCGGGGAGCATGAGCATCGACGAGCAGTCGATGATACGGGAGCCCTCGGGCGCCGCAATGCCCGGACCGACGTCCACGATACGCGGACCGTCGATGAGGACGTTGACGTTCGTGAGACGGTCGCCCGCGTCGTTCATGGTCGCGAGGTGGTAGATGTCGCGGAAGAGGATCATGCGCAGACCTTTCGAGTGATCGCGTCCCCGGGCGTGAGCTGACGTGCGAGCGCCAACGTACTAGCGCCGATATACGAGCGCCGAAATACGGGCGCTACTCGTCAAGCGCGCGAATCCCCGCAAGCACGCGCTCGGGCGTGAACGGCGTCCGCCGCAGCCTCGCGCCGGTGGCGTAATAGAGGGCGTTGCCGACCGCCGGCGCCACGACGTCGACGGGGATCTCCGAGACGCTCTTCGCACCGAACGGCCCGGTCGGTTCGTCGGTCCTGACGAGGATCGCCTTGATGGCGGGCGTGTCCAGGGCCGAGAAGATCTTGTAGTCGAGAAGGTCGGCATTGGTCATCCGCCCGTTCTCGTCGAACAGCATCTCCTCGGAGAGCGCATACCCCAGCCCCATCGCCACGCCTCCCTGGATCTGCCCCTCGGAGAACGTCGGGTTGATGGCGTGCCCGAGGTCGATGGCGCAGGTGAAGTCGAGCACGTCGACTCGGCCTGTCTCCATGTCCACCTCGATGTCCGCGCATGCGGCCGCGAACGGCGGCGGGCAGTCGAACGTCATGTTCGAGGCGCTGAACGAGATGTGCTCCTTCTCCTCGCCGTACATGGCCTCCGATGCGACCTCGGCCAGAGGCAGGGTTCGGCCCGATGCGGCGCGGACCTCACCACGCTCGCACGTGAGCTCCGATGCGTCGACGCCCATCATCCGCGCTGCGTGATAGAGCAGTCGGTCGCGAACCTGCTCAGACGCCCGTATGACGGCCTGTCCCGTGATGTAGGTCGTGCTCGACGCGTATGCCCCGACATCGAACGGCGTCTTGTCGGTGTCCGATGAGTAGACCACGACCTTGTCCGTCGTGACCCCGAGCACCTCCGCCACCATCTGGGAGAGTATGGTATCACTCCCCGTGCCCAGATCGGTGGCGCCGATCATGAGATGGAACGAGCCGTCCTCGTTGGCGCGGACCGTCGCCGCGCCCATGTCGTCGCCGGGGATGCCACTGCCGTGCATCGCGAATGCGGCTCCCATCGCGCGACGGAGATACGGCTTCGACCCCTGCGACCAGTTCTGCCCGGCCGGGAGTGCTTCGTGCCACGCATCCCAACCCGACTCGTCGCAGACGCGACGCCAGCACTCGGGCAGCCCGTTGGTTCGGATGATCCGGCGGAAGCCGGCCTTTCCCTCACCCAGATGCTCGGCGATAGGATCGGCGTCCCCCTCTCGGATGGCATTGGCAAGACGGAACTCGATCGGATCCCGGCCGAGCGCGAGCGCGATCTCCTCGATCTGCGTCTCGAGCGCGAAGAACCCCTGCGGCGCGCCGTAGCCCCGGAGGGCGCCGGCGATCGGCAGGTTCGTATAGACGGCATCGGCGCGGAACCGGAGATTCGGCGCGCGATAGAGAGGCAGGCTCTTGCTCCCCGTGTTCGAAGGCACGGTCGTCGAGTGGGATCCGTAGGCGCCGGTGTTGACAAGCGACGTCATCTCGATCGCCGTGAGCGTTCCATCCTCATTGACGCCCGTCCGCATCCGGATCCGCTGCGGATGCCGCGTCCGACTGGCGGCAAGCTCCTCGCCGCGGTCGAGTCGCATCTTCACCGGCCGCCGCGTCCGGAGCGTCAGTGCCGCGCAGACGTCCTCGAGTACGATCTCCTGTTTCGCGCCGAAGGCGCCGCCGATGCGGGGTTTGATCACACGCACGGTGTGGAGCGGAATCCCGTTGACGCGCGCGACGATGCGCCTCGCGTGGAACGGGACCTGCGTGCTGGTCACGACGACGAGCCGGTCCTTCTCGTCGAGGTAGCACATCGTGATGTGAGGCTCGGTCGGCGTCCCCTGCACGTACTGCACCTCGTAGGTGTTGTCAAAGATACGGTCGGCGGCGGCGAGTCCCTGTTCGACATCTCCAACCTCGGCCTCGACGACACCGGCGAGATTTCTCGAGGCATCCTCGATGCCCTCCGCGTCCTTCTCGTCATGGATGACGGGCGCGCCCGGCTTCATCGCATCGGCCGGATCCAGCACCGCCGGAAGCACATCGTACTCGACCTCGATGAGATCGCACGCCCGCTTCGCGAGTTCGTGCGATGTCGCCGCGACAACGGCGACACGGTCGCCGATGTAGCGGACCTTCGTGTCGAGCATGACGGCATCGTACGGTGACGGCTCCGGGCAGTTCTGACCCGCTGTGGAGAACGGCACACGGGGAACGTCGGCATGAGTCAGAACGCATTCGACCCCGTCGAGCGCGGTCGCCTTCGACGTATCGATGGAAACGATGCGCGCGTGCGCGTGAGGGCTTCCCTTGATGTGACCGTACAGCATTCCGGGGCGGACGAAGTCGTCGGTGTAGCGAGCGCGACCCGACACCAGCCCCAGTCCCTCGACCTTCGCAACGCGCCGGCCGACCGCGGTGTTGTCCTCGTCACCCGAACCGACGTCACCAGTGTCAGGTGAAGCCGCGGCCGCGCCTGACGCAGGCTCGGACCCGCACGCCGTTCCTGTCCCTGATGCGACCGCCGTGACGGCCTCCACCGCCTTGACGTAGCCGGTGCAGCGGCAGAGATTCCCGGAGAGTCCGTCGCGGATCTCGGTATCCGTCGGATGGGGATTCTCGTCGAGAAGCGCCGCGGCCGACAGCATCATTCCCTGCATGCAGTAGGCGCACTGTGCGGAACCCCTCGCGAGGAACTCCGCCTGGATCGGGTGCGGATGCCCGGCGTCGCCGAGCCCCTCGATAGTCGTGACGGACCTGCCGTCGATCCGCGCTGTGAGCAGCGTGCACGACGGTACGGGCTTGCCGTCCAGCAGGACGGTGCAGGTCCCGCAGTTGCCTGAACGACAACCGGCCTTCACGCCCATGTATCCATGCTCGCGAAGCGTGTCGAGCAGCACTTCGCCGGGGTCGACATCGAGGGCGAGTGTGTCTCCATTGACCGCAAAGGTGACCTTCATCAGACTCCCTCTATCCTTCGAGGCCGGCGGCCTCTGTGAGTGCGCGTACGGCGGCCGCGACAGCGGCGGCGTGTCGGTAGTCGGCGGTTGCTCGGCGGTCGCCCCGCGGGCCCGCCACGTCCACGGCGATCCCGGCGGCCCTCCGCACGGTCACCGCATCCAGACCGTTCTCGACCAGATATGCCTCGGCGTCGCGGGCGCGAAGCGGAGCAACGCCCAGTCCGCCGAGCGCGAGCCGGACGTCGGGCATCCCCCCCTCAAGCTCTCCCACGATCGCGGCAGCGCTGGCGATGGCGACATCGAGACGCTTCCTGCCGACCTTATGAAACACACCCATGAGCCTCGAGGATGGCGGCACGCGCACATCGATGATGAGATCCCCACGACGAAAGACCTCGCGCCGTCTCGTGTAGAACGCGTCGAGCGCAACGTCCTTTGCACCCTCGCTCGTCTGCACACGCAGGATGGCATCCAGCGCGAGGAGCACCGGTGGCATGTCGGTCGGGAAGTGCCACGCGACAAGGTTGCCGCCGACGGTCGCGAGGTTCCTGATGGTGTGGTTTGCGACACGGCCCGCCGCTCGGCTCAGAATCCCGCCGGCGACGGCCTCCGCCTCCCCCGACCGCGCCAGGTCGGCGATGGGAGTACAGGCGCCGATGACCACGGTGCCGTCCGGCTCCGTCGAGACGCCGCGGGCGCCGATGGCGCAGAGGTCAACGGCCGTGTCGATCTCGGCGCCGGCATGGACGAGGATGGTACCGCCCGAGATGTAGAGCACCGTACCCGAGCTGCCGGCGTATGCCCGAACGGCCTCCTCCGGCGACACCGGTCGTATGACCTCCCTGATCGTCGACATCGTGTTCCCCTTGTTGACTGAGCCATTGACCACCTTGCAGAATACTCCAGGCGGGCCGGGCATTCAAGAGCACGCGCTATCCTCTTGACAACATGAGACATTACTGATAATATCCATGACAGTGCTGTGCGGAGGTTCCGACAGGAGACGGGAGCGCCCCGGATCGCGCTCAAAGCCCAGATCCCCGAGTGCGGCCGTGAAGCCGCGTGGAGGTTCTTGATGAAGATCACCAGAGGGTTCGCCCACGGCCTGTCTGCACTCACTCTCCTCCTGCTCCCCATCGCGTCGCACGGTACAACGCACTACGTGCACCAGGGGGGCGGCGGCGACTTCACGACCATCAATGCTGCCGTGACTGCTGCGACCTCGGGCGACACGGTGCTCATCGCGGCAGGAACGTACTCCGGAGTGTCGAACACCGACGTCGACCCGGCCGGCAAGGAACTCGTCATCGTCTCGGAGAGCGGCCCCGAGGTCACTATCGTCGACTGTTCCGGTGGCACACCCTACAGGCGCGGGTTCTACTTCCACACGGGCGAGGACACGACCGCCGTCCTCAAGGGGATCCACGTCACGGGCGGCGTCGCGGTCAAGGGCGGCGGTGTCAACTGCACGGGCGCATCGCCGATCATCGAGGACTGCATCTTCTCGCACTGCGGCGTGGCCTACGGCGGCGCGATGCACATCTATGAGTCACAGGCGATCGTCCGCAATTGCGAGTTCCTCAATAACGACGTCTTCGTCTCCGGCGGCGCGCTCTGGGTGGAGAACGCTACGCCGGTCATCGCGTCTTGCGTCATCGACAGCTGCACGGCAGGGTTCATCGCCGGAGGGATCCTCCTCTACGACGGCGGGTCGGCGACGCTCCGGGACGTCACGATTCGGAACTGCAGCTCCGGGGGAGACGGGGCCGGCATCGTCTGCGACGGCTCGCCCAGCTACTTCGACAACGTGCGCTTCATCGCGAATGTCGCCGACTCGACCGACGGCGGGGGCATGTACGCGAACTGCGACATCACGCTCACCGACTGCCTCTTCCAGAGCAACACCGCGGGCGGCGAGGGCGGCGGGGTCCGCTGTTCGGGTGGGACACCCACGTTCACGGACTGCGATTTCATCGACAACGAGTCCGCGGCGGGTGGCGGCATCTACTCGGAGGAAGTGCAGCTCGAGGTCTCCGGAGGGAAGTTCTGGAACAACCTCGCCGGTGCAGGCGGCGGTCTCTATGTCTACGGCGGTATGCCGGAGATCACGGATGTCGACTTCGTCGCGAATGAGGCTGTCATCCTGGGTGGAGCCATCTGCAGCGAGGACGCCCTCGCCGACATCGACGGGTGCACGTTCGAACAGAACGTCAGTTCGATCGCGGGGGGCGCGGTCTGGGCCGGCTACGTCCTGATGCCGAACATCACCAACTGCTTCTTCAGGGAGAACGACGGGACGGAGGCCGGCGGAGCCATAGCATTCGAGGAGGGCTTCGGCGGAACCGTCGAGTCGTGCACCTTCCGGGGGAACGCGGCGACGACAGGGGCTGCGATCGATATCGTCGGCGGGTCCAGTCCGAGCATCACGTCGTGCACGCTCTACGGGAGCGTCCCCTCCGCGGGCAACGGCGCCATCTCCACGGTCGGCTCGTCACCCGACATCGGCAACACGATCATCGCGGGTACCGAGAACGGCCTGGCCGTCCGCTGCTTCGGGACACCGGCACCGACAACGACGCACTCGTGTGTCTTCGGCAACGCCGCGGGTGACAGCCTGTGCGGCAGCTATCACGACAACATGTTCGCCGACCCGCTCTTCTGTGATGCGGGCATCGGAGATCTCACACTGCATGATGATTCCCCATGCCTTGCTGCGAACAACGCGTGGAGCGAGCTCGTCGGCGCGCTCGGAGTCGGAGGGTGCGGACCGGGCACCGGCGTCGACACTCCGGACATCCTGACACATCTTGTGCTCTTTCCGGCAACGCCGAATCCCTTCGCGGGGACGACGAGCATCCGGTATCATGTTCCTACCGGGACCGAGGTACTGGAGATTGGGATCTACGATGTCGCCGGGCGCATGATCCGATCGACCGCCGGAGACGTCACGCCCGGCATGCACGAGACGACATGGGACGGTTGCGACCAGCGCGGCGAAGCCGTCGCGTCGGGCGTCTACTTCGTCCGCGCGGGTGCCGAGGGCGGAACCACTCAGAGCACGGTCGTCCTCATACGCTAGCGTTCGACGGAACAAGGTGCAGGCTCAGCTCATCCGGGGGATGACGCATGCAGACATCGCGACGATCGTTCTCAGAAGCACTGCTCCGGATGATCGGATTCGCAGCACTGGCTGCGACCTTTCCTCTCGGGACACCGGCCGCTGCAGACACAGTCCACGTGCCCTCCGAGCAACCGACCATCCAGGCGGGCATCGACGCGGCGGGGCAGAACGGGACAGTCGTCATTGCGCCCGGTACCTACACCGGCACAGGCAACTACAGCATCAACATGGGCGGGCTGTCGGTGACGGTGACATCCTCCGGCGGAGCGGCCTCCACCATCATCGACTGCGAGTTCAACGGACGTGCCTTCAACCTCACTTCCAGTGCTGACACGACCGCCGTCATCGAGAATCTCACGATCAGAAACGGTACCGATTCGTGGGGCGGCGCCATCTACATCTCCGCCGCGAAGCCAACCGTCAGAGGCTGCACCTTCGACGGATGCACGGCGGACATTGGCGGGGCGATCTACGCGCAGGCGTCCGCCTCCCTCAGTATCATAGCGTGCACATTCGTCGACAACACGGCGATCGACGGCGGTGCTGTCTATGCGCTGAGCTACGTCGGGAGCATTCAGCATTGCACGTTCATGGACAACACCGCCACGAACGGCGGCGCGCTCTCCTTGGTGTTTCCGACGGAGATACCGGTCGTCCTCGGCTGCCTGTTCCGGGACAACACGGCAGACAAAGGTGGAGCCATCTACTACAGCAATACGGAGACCTCGATCGAGGACTGCACCTTCTTCGGCAACACCGCAGCGACCGGCGGGGGGATCCACTTCGTCAACAACTACAACGACCCGCAGATCACGCGTTGTTCCTTCGTCGCGAACAGCGGCGGCGGCATCTACAATCTGATGGGCACACCCGACGTCTCCCGGTGCGTCTTCGCATTCGATGAGACCAGCGCCGGGTTCACGTGCGCGCACCCGCTCCATGAGCCGACCATCACGCAGTGCGTCGTCTTCGGCAACGCCGGCGGCGACAGCCTGTGCGGCATACACACGGAGAACATCTTCGAGGACCCGCTCCTCTGCGGGCTCTCGACGGGCGACCTCACACTCTGCGAGAACTCGAAGTGCATCGCTGCGAACAACGACTGGTCCGTCGACATCGGCGCGCACGAATCCGCGTGCGGCAAGTGCGATTCGCCGGTTCGGAGCTTGAGCTGGGGAGCACTGAAAGGGATCTATCGCGATCGCTGACGGGGTGGATTGCCACACACCGCTCCGCACTGACACATCTTACGATATTCGATGGCCGGCCCGGGGCGCGACTCGCGCTACCCGAGCGCGCCGACGACGACCGACGCGAGCACGCCGAGCAGCGTGCCGGCGACAGCCTGTGCGGGCGTGTGCTGGTCCAGACGCCAGCGCGACCAGCTCATGAGCGTCACGGTGACGACGGCGGGAACCGCGGAGCCGGTGAGACCGCTGGCAAGTATGCCGGCGAGCCCGGCCGAGGCGCAGTGGACGCTGATCTTCCAGAAGAACGTGGTCGCAAAGATGATGGCGGTCTGGGCGAAAAGCACGCCGGCGAGAACCGTCATCGGCGTCGGAGCACCGCGGAAGTAGAAGACCAGCCAAGCGACGCCGGTGCAGACCACCGTGACGCCGAGCGGGCTGAACCTCTCCTCCCTCGTCTCGATATCGATGTCGCCCACGCGGCCTCGCCGCACGAGCTGGACAAGATACGCCATCGGGATGATCACGGCGAGAACGGCGTGGAGCCAGACCCAGCTCCAGACACCGGGTTCGAACGACTGACGCGCCTGGATAACCATCGCGACGATGGCCAGCACCGGCGGACTCGCCGCGAGCGACACGATGGCGGCGATGTTCTTGTCCCAACCACGAAACGTCACACCTCACCCCTCATCAGCGCACACGATATCCGACTGCGGTTCACGAGCTTCGGCGATGATAGCACGGCACGAGGCGGGGCGAAAGTGAACAGATGCGCCCGCTGCTGCGTTGTCCGCGACCAAACGGACGATGTATGATAGAACGTGAGGCACAGCACATGTCAAACCGGCCCGCACAGAACACAGGAGGTCCGCCGTATGAGATCGTTGCGATCGCTTCGTCTTCGCTCGGCCGTTCCGGCCGCCGCCCTCATCCTCTTGATCGCATGTGGCGCTGCCGCGCAGGCAGACGGGATGGATGTCGTCCGCTCGTTCAATCCACCGGGTGCGAACCCGTACGGCCTCGACTACGTCGAAACCTCGACGGGTATCGGCACTCTCTACCACACGGACTGGTACACGGGCGATGTCTACTCGATCACCACTGGAGGGACCGCAACGCTGCTCTTCAACGTACCGGATTCGATCGGTCAGCCGTACTGGAACTACACCGCCGCCGCCATCTGCTTCGTCGGGGACCCCGACAACCAGGCCGCCGGCACGCTCTACATCGTCGAGCCGGATCGTGGAGGTGCTCCGTACTACACGATCATCCGCTCGTTCACGCTCAGTGGAGCGCATCTCAACACATGGGACGTCAGCGACATCATCGGCCGAGCCACAGGCATCACGTTCGATGGGACGCACTTCTGGCTTATCGGCTACGCAGATCTCGTGCAGTGCGACACCGACTTCAATCTCGTCCAGGACCACATCGTGCCCTGGGCGGTCGGCGACGGCGGACTCGATTTCGACGCCCCGACAAACATGCTCTACAATCTCAGCAGAGGATTCCAGTCGCTCGTTGTCTTCGAGCGGGGGGCTGAGTTCATCACACACCAGCAGTACATCGGTGGCTACGGTCTGACCTCGTTGGCGATCGGACACATCACGCGCGAGAGTCGAAACCTCTGGCTCCTGGACAACTCGAACATCCCCTCGGTAATCATGGAGATCAATGACGACTACTACGATCCGGTCGAGACAGCGACCTGGGGCAGCATCAAGGCGCTCTACCGGTAGACACCGCGAGCCGGGGCACCCACCCGCCTCGTTCGTGTAGTAAGCACATCGCGAAGCCCGGGAACCTCGTTGAGGCCCCGGGCTTCTTCGTGTCTCGCCGCACCACGCGGCTCACAGGCCGCATCCGGTGCCGTCGCTAGAGAACCAGCGCGTACCCGATCTTCGCGAAGATCGTACGCTCGGACTGGGTGAGCTCGAACTCGTCGGTCCCGAAGTGCCCGTCCGAGTACCCCAGGAAGAAGACGGTCTGCGGGTTGATCTTGTAGGAGAACAGCAGCTGTGTCGCGAGCCCGCTCTCCTCGGGCCGGTAGTAGTTCGTGTAGACGTCGGGATAGTTGTCGAGGTTGTACGCGTAGTCCTCGTACTGAACGACAGCACGCACGAACATCCGCGGCGTGAACTGGTAGACGGTTCTCAGGAAGGTGAGATTGGCGGAATACAGATCCCCTTCATCGACATCGAACTTCTCATAGGTATGACCGATGCGCGCCGAGAGACCACGCCCGAGCTTGAACTCGACCGTCGGCTCAACACTCATCGCCGTGCCCGTCTGCACGTTCGCGTAGTCGATGTACTCGCCGTATGATCCGTTCACCGCGACGAAGAGCGAGCCCGTCGGCCAGTAGCCGGCGTCCCCGCTGACGCTCCAGAGGTCGAAGTCCTCTCCCGCATGCTCGCGTTTGCCGATCCACGTATTGATACTCGCGTCCGACTGCTTCGGGCCATCGTAGTTGAACCACGTATTGAGTCCACGTGTCCTCGGCGTCTCGTCCTGATAGGCCTCGTACGTGTAGCTGCCACCGAAGTTCAGCATCGTCCACCAGCTCCCCGACTGCCGCTGCCATGTGTGGCCTACACCGACCTCGCTGTGCGTGTAGCCAACTCGAGGCATGAACCCCAGATCCGTGCGGAACTCGTCACCCGTGTTCGAGTAGTTCGCGTAGACGTCAAGCCCGCTCGTGAACCGTCCGAGGCTGATCGCGTAGGTCACATCCTCGAACTCGCCCTCGGGCTGACCGTAGTCCGAACTCTCATTCTCCGGATGGTCGATCGCATCAGGGTAGTCGGTCTGCGAACCCTCGACCTCGATCTCCAAATGCACGCTGTTAACCGGCCAAAACTGCATATCGATGCCTGCGACGCGATTGTGATAGCCGTCGCCCTCGCGGCCGGTGTAGTAGATGCCCACGGTCGAGCTCTCGCCGATGTCCTGCTGGTACGTGAACGCCGTCGCCGTCGACCGCTCGTCCAGAAGCACTGATCTCGAACGTCGTGAACCGGCGAGGATCAGACTCGTGATGTCATCCTCCGCCACGAGAACACCGAAGGCGCCGCTCCCGGCCTTCCCTGTGAGCTTGACACCCCAGTTGGGCGATGCGATCGAACGCGAGTAGAAGCCTTCGAAGGTCCCAGAACTCTCGAGGAAGAACGGTCGCTTCTCCTCATAGGAGAGCGCATACTGGCGGTTGACATCGAGCTGGAAGGCGTCCGCCTCGACCTGCGAGAAGTCCGGATTGACCGCGGCCGAGAACGTCAGGTTCGGCGAGATACCCCAGCTGCCCGTGACGCCGGCCTCGTACTCGTCATCCACGTCCCCGAAGTCGCCGTTGGGGAAATCCTCGCGGAACTGCGTTCCGATCGCGGAGACCGTCGGTGTGATCTCGATGTCGCTGCCCGGCGTAGCACCCTCGAACCCGATAAGCTTGTCCATCTGGCACCGGTAGCAGTTGTCGTCACGGTTGCGGGGGTAGAGACTGATGTGATACCTGACGTCTCGCGGCCAGCTGCGGACCGCATCGACGCCCCAGATCTGGTCACCGTCGACGGATTGGAAACGGATCGCGTTGAAGGGAATGGCCATCTCCACGCTGTAGCCCCAGTCGTGGATCCTGCCGGCCGAGTCCCAGATTGCGTCCCACGAGCCTCCGTCACCGTGAACGCCGCTGGCGGTCTCCCCCTGGATGCCGAGCGGATTGCAGGCAAACTCGTACCCGCCACGCTGGTCGTCGTAAGTGTCGATCCCGATGACAATCCACTCGTCGTCCCACATCCCGTCGTGGTCGCAGAGGTGCGCGACGATCTGCGACGGGTCGGGGTCGTACGCTCTCCACCCCACGTAGAAGTAGTTGTCGTCGTAGGCGAGCAGCATGTCGGTCTGAACGGGCGCGGCGATGTTATAGCCCGGCCGCACCTCGTTGTTCACGCCCATCACGAGCGCGTGATCCCACTCCGCCTCGTCGAGAACACCATCGATCACGAAGGGCGTGGAAACGCGGGGAACACGCTGCGGGGTCTTCTCCTCACGCTCGATGGCTCCGCTGATCGTCGGCATGAGCAGGGCGACGCAGACGAGCGCGGCCACTGGAAGCACTAGAGCAGTCCGATTCATCATGTCTCCTGAGTGCTGTTCCGGCACGTGACCACGCGGGTCTCGGTTCCACGCGGCGGGGATGTCAGTTGAGTCATTGCATTTGCAGTCCACACGTCAGGTTCGACACGCAGGAGCGTCCGGAGGTTGAGCGAATCCACTTGTCGGTGCACTACGTTCCGTTGTAGCGTGTGACATCAGGACAGGCGGCGCACCACTCACGGCTGAAGTTGCGCACCTGCGGAGCTCCCGCGCGTTCCAGGGAGCGATGGAGGCTGACTATGGCGATCCGCTACGTGCCGAGACAGTTGCTGAAGAGAGGACTCCCGCCGGGCGAACTCGTGCAGGTCGGAGCTGTCTCCGGCGAACCCGTCAGCATCGCGGTCTTCGACTACTCCGAAGACGCGTTCGACGAACGAGAGTCGCAGACGACCGATGATTGCATTCCACTCTGCGAATCCTCGACCGTGTCCTGGATCGACGTGGACGGCGTTCACGATGTCGATATCATCGGCCGGCTGGGTGAGGCATTCCGCCTGCACCCGCTGACGCTCGAGGACATCGTCAACACCCACCAGCGACCAAAGATCGAGGAGTTCGAGAACTACATCTACGTTGTGCTCAAGATGCCGCGCTACGACTCGGAGTCAGGCGAGTTCGTCGACGAACAGGTCTCTTTCGTTCTGAAGCGAGGCTGCGTTATATCGTTTCAGGAGAGACCGGGCGACGTCTTCGACGGCATCAGAGAGAGGATTCGCGGAGGACGAGGGAGGATCCGCAAGGCGGGCGCCGACTATCTGATGTACGCGCTTATCGACGCTGTCGTTGACGGGTACTTCGTCCTGCTCGAGTCCGTCGGCGAGCAGATCGAGTCCATCGAGGAGGAGCTTGCTCGCGAGCCGTCGCAGGAGGTCATGCGCAGGATCCACGCCCTGAAGCGAGAGTCCATCCTCGTGCGCCGGGCCATCTGGCCGCTGAGAGAGGTGATCAGTTCGCTCTCGAAGAACGAGTCGACGCTGATCGAGGGTCCGACGATGCTCTACATCAGAGATGTCTACGATCACACGATCCAGGTCATCGACACCATCGAGTCGCTCCGGGATATGCTCTCGGGACTCCTCGATCTCTACCTCTCGAGCGTGAGCAATCGGATGAACGAGGTCATGAAGGTTCTGACCGTCATCGCGACGATGTTCATTCCGCTCACATTCGTTGCCGGTGTCTACGGAATGAACTTCCAGCACATGCCCGAGCTCTCGTGGCGGTGGGGCTACGCGGCTGTCTGGGGCGTGATGGTGATCATGCTCGCGGGGATGCTGGTCTTCTTCAAGCGCAAGCGCTGGTTCTAGCGCACCGCTCCAGGCCGCGAGAGCGGCGCTCACCTACTTCTTCTTCACGATAGCGCGCCACCCGGTCGGCAGCTGCATCGTGGGTCGCCGCGGGGTCCGGATGACGCCGGCGGGCTCGGTGACATAGAGCGCGTCGGGCGAGTGCTTCCTCATGACCTCGAGGATGCGCCGCAGTTCGCGCCGCTTGCACACGAGTACGAGCTCCTTGACCGGTCCCGACCGACCTCTCCCCTCGAAGACCGTGACCGGGAATCCCATGTTCCGGATCTCCTTCGCGATCTTCTCGGGATTGATGCGGGTGATGGCGCGAAACGTCACGTGTCCGAGCGCGATCCGCTGCTCGATGAGGATGCCGACGACGTTTCCCGTCGAGAAGCCGAGCGCGTAGAAGGCGCCGAGGATCGGGCGCGCGGCAACGCGCGGGACGATGGCCGCCATCACGCTCAGCCAGAGGCTCACCTCCACGAGACCGAGCGCAAAGGCGATCGCACGCCTCCCCTGCACCGTGCTGATCGTCCGCACCGTTCCCAGGCTGACATCGACGATCCTGATGAGAAAGACGAGGACGCCGAGCATCAGCGTCTGTGAATCGAGACCGAGCATCCGTACTCCTATCCCGGGTGAGCTCACCTGCTCCACGCTACTTCCGCGCCGCCTGCTTGCCGAGGTACTCCTCGAACGTCCCCCAGAAAGGATCGGTCCCGGGATGCACGAGATCGGTCTCCACGCCGTCTTCGACGACGCGGACGCCCTTCTCGGTGGCCACGAGTTCGCCGACATCGGAGGCCGGGATTTCGGCTGCGGTCAGCGCCGCAAGAACCGCCGCCGCCCTGTCCGGACGAACGGTCCCGACCAGCGTTCCCTCGCTGATCGAGCTCATCGGCTCCATCCCGAAGAGGTCGCACACCTTGAGCGCGACGTCGTCCTTGACGATGTCGGCCTTGTTGATGACCATGCCCTGGCCCGACGCCCGGGCGATCTCGAAGAGTGCGCCCCAGATACCGCATTCGGTCGCGTCGTGCATCGCGGTCATTCCTCCGACCTCCGAGCAGATGCGTGCGTCCTCCACGACCGACATCTGGAAGAACATGTCCTTCGCCTGCTGCGTGAACCCGGCGCCGTATCGCTCCTCGATGAACTCGGGGAACTGGACCGCCATGAGGCCGGTCGCCTCGATGGCCGGTCCCTTCGTGATGATGATGCGGTCGCCGACGGAGGCCTGCCGCGGATCGATCAGATCATCCTTCGAGCCGACGCCCATCACCGTCGCCCCTCCGACCATCGGGAAGTTGCAGCCCGCGTACCGCGCGGTATGACCCGACACGACGGCGATGCCGAGCTTCTCAGCTTCTTCGTGCACCGTCTGCCACATGGTTGTCAGCTCGGATTCGCGCATCTCAGGGGGCAGATTGAGGTCCACCGCGAAGAACCTCGGCGGAATGCCGCTCACCGCCACATCGCTCGCCAGAATGTGGAGCGCGAACCAGGCCGCCCTCTCCCACCCGAGGGCGGGTGCGATGAAGAACGGATCGGTCGACAGCACGATGACCTGGTCCCCGATCGTGATGGCACCGAAGTCGACCCCGTGCTGCGGACCGATGAGGACGTCCGGGTCGTCGGCCCCGAGCCGCGGGAAGATAACGCGGTCGAAGAACTCGGGTGTCACCTTGCCCAGTGTCGGGAGTTTCTCGTTCGTGCTGCTCATGGAAGACCTTCCTGCTGTGGTGTGACCGATATGCTCACTGCAGGGAGTATACGGCCGCTTGCGTCGCTGCGTCCATCTCCACCCGAACATCACACACGAGTGAATCGCTGGTCAAGTGTATGCATCTATGTTATAATAGGATTCGAGATTGAATTGGAGGTTCCATGCCCCTGAGACCCCTTGCTGCAGCGCTGCTCGTCGCTGTCTGTCTGCTGGCGGTCCCGCCGACGCTTGCGCACACGGCCGAATCCGTCGAGTGCGGAGCGCGCGCCATCGGCGATACGCTGACCGTGGTGATGCGTCCGATCCTGTCGGTACCCGTGATCCTGGCTGACGGCCAGAGCTTCACGATCGAAGCGAAGGCCTCATCCGGCACGACCGGGTGGTCGGCCGCGCTCGAACGCGGAGGCCTCTCCTACCCGCTCGCGCTCAGCAGCGTCTCCTATGAGTCTGCGCACGAACGCTGGTTCATGACGGCGACGGTCCCGGCCGGTACACCGGAGGAGCTCTACGACCTCCACGTTCAGGCCGGGGGCGGTATCGACGACGTGACCAAGCACTCGGTGATGGTCGAGGATGCGCTCGCGAACGACTACTACTTCGTCCACATCACCGATGCGCACCTGCCGACGCATCTCTTCTACGACGACAACGGCTCCGAATCCGATACGACCGAGATGGACGACCTGCGCGCCGTCATCGACGACATCAACATCATCAACCCGGCGTTCGTCCTCATCACGGGCGACCTCATCAACGAGGGCGAACTCGAGGACTTCGAGAACCGACGCGTCTTCACGAAGTCAAAGCGCATCCTCGGAGAGCTGGACGTCCCGCTCTTTCTCACCGCAGGCAATCACGATATCGGAGGATGGGACAGCACGCCGCCACCGGACGGAACGGCACGGAGGACCTGGTGGAGGTTCTTCGGTTGGCGCTATCTCAACGATCCGCCATCCGGCGACAACATCTACACGCAGAACTATTCGTTCGACTACGGCCACGCGCACTTCGTGGGCGTCGAATCGTACAACAACTACGACAGATGGCGCCGCACGACCTACGGGTACGACAGTTTCACGACGAAGCAGCTCGCATGGCTGGCTGACGATCTGAGCCTCGTCCATCCCGTCAAGGCGACGGTGCTGTTCTATCACATGGACTTCCAGGACCAGCTGAACCTGAGCAGTCTCGGCGTGGACGGAGCCCTGTACGGGCACATTCACCATGACTCGGGCGCCATCGGTGCATCGCCGTTCAACCTGTCGACCGACAATGTGTGCGACGACAACCGTGCGATGCGTCTCGTCCGTGTCTCCGACAACGTCGTGACGCCGACCGAGACGATCGCCGCCGGCGGCGGGAACGGCTACAACCTGCGCACCAACTACGACGCCGCGAACGACGGGACCGAGACCGAGATCACGGCCACCGTCACCAACGGCCAGCCCGAGGATTTCGAGCACGCGCGTCTGAAGTTCTACGTACCCGCAGCATCCATGCCCTACGCGGTCGATACGGGTACCATCACACACTCCATCGTCGACGGTGATGTCGCGACGTACTACGTCAGTGTCGACCTCGGATCGATGACGATAACCGATGTCACGATCAGTCCGGACACGGGCGTTGACGACCTGCCGCTCGCATCGCTCTCACTTGTTGCGCCGCCCTCGCCCAACCCCGCACGCGCGGGGTCAAGCCTCCGCTATTCGCTTGGGCACCCGGCGCACGTGACTGTCAACGTGTTCGGTGTCAGCGGACGTGTGGTGGCGACGCTCCACGATGAGTGGACGCCCTCCGGTGAGCAGTTCGCCTCGTGGGATCTTCAGGACTCGAGTGGCCGGAAGGTCTCGTCCGGCATCTACTTCATCCGGGTCGCCGCGGCCGGCGAGTCGATCTCGAGCAAGGTTCTCGTGCTCCGCTAGCCGGGAGCACTACAGATCCATGGACCGCGCAAGCGCCTGCTCATTGACCACACACTTCTCCGTATACGGATTCGACATGAGACGTACCAGCGCTGAGTAGCTCACACTGAAGCTGATCGTGTCGCCGACGCCGACGCCGCTTCGCTCCTCGCCCACATTGACGACGGTCAGGTCGCTGCTCGCGCCGACGATCTGAAGGGACGGATCGACCGGTGTGAGACCGCCGACATCCGAATCGACCTGTCCGACGGTCACGATCGCCCGGTATCCGCGCTGACCCGGCTCCGGTTCCTCGTCCGTCTCAAGAGGCTGGAACGGAGCCACGTCCGCCGTCTCTCCCAGCGGGACCATTCCCTTCTCCTTGATCTCGACAACCTCGGCATCGAGCCTGACGACATCGTCGCGAAGACCTTTGAGCGTGCCGCCGTAGATCAGATCCGTGCCGAGGAAGATCGAATCCCCGACGCGGAAATGATTGACCTGTTTCGGGAGCCGCCCCTCGAGCAGCAGCGGAAGCGCTGACGAGGAACCGGCCGAGATGAGCGGGAGCTTCCGCTCGAACTTGAGCTCGAGAAGCTCCCGATAGAGCGCCAGCTGCATCAGCTGGTCGACCGACGGCACGATGCCGCCGAGGCAGCCGAGATTCGCACCGATCCCGAGTACCTCGATATTGGGAAGATTGAAGATCTCCCGATACGTCTGCAGGAGCTTCCCGGGGAGAATGCCCTCCCTGAGGTCCCCCAGTTCGATCATAACGACCACACGGTGCACCTTACCCTGCGACCGTGCTTCCTTGTCGAGCTCCTTCACGATCTGGAGCTCCGAGTTGAGCGACACGTCCGAGAGACGCACGACATCGTCGAGCGCCGAGCTGTGCGGCGGTCGCAGATACCATGTCTCGATATCAGGCGCCACGCGCGCGACAACCTCCAGGTTGTCCAGCCTCGAGTCCGACATCGACGTCACGCCCAGCTGCTGAAGCCCCCTGATCGACTCCTCGTGACCGCAGAGAGCCTTGGTCACGACGGTCAGAGTCGCCCCGTGACCGGTCACCCATTCGTTGACGGCCCTGAGATTGTGCCCCAGCGCCTCGAGATCAATCGTTATCCTGTTCACCCGTCCACCTCATCTCCACATACTTCGATGCGAACCCGCAGCGCTCGTAGAGCCGTCGCGCGGGGTTGTCGTGGTCGACATGGAGCTTCACCTGGCCGTCGCACTCCGCGGCGGCGCGTCGCACGAGAGCTCCCCCTATGCCCCGTCCTCGAGCGTCCGGCGCCACGGCGACGAACAGAAGGAGGTTTTCGGGCACGTAGCCCCGCATGTGCGTGTCGAGCATCACAAGAGCCCCCATCAGGCGCTCGGCTTCGCGCGCCAGCAGCACGAAACCACCGCCGCACGGCTTGCCGGCCAGCGCGTAGTCGATTCCGTCGAGGACCATAGAGAGCGGATCCTCATAGGGCTTAAGGCTCTCGTGCAGAAAGTCGCCGAGTTCCTCGCGCGTCACCGCTCCTGGAAGCTCCTCCAGAACATCCACCCGTATGATCTCGGCGCCTGAGGATCCCGTCGCCCGACCTGTGTTCTCATGATTCATCGTCGCTCCTATCGTCTGTGATTCGGCGCCGCATGCCGTTCGCGGACCGGACGCCCGGAAGCACGACACGGGGCAAATCCGACGGCAGTCGCACGAGCGCCTCGTAGTTCATGACGTCTGAGAAATCGCTGAATGACGCGACGCTGACCGTGCGCCTTCCCTGCTTTCCGATGATGATCACCTCGTCGCCCGGCCCCACATCCGGGATGTGAGTCACGTCCACGAGCATCATGCTCATGTTAACGGTGCCGAGGACGGGCGCACGTCTTCCCCGCACGAGGACATGTCCTCGGTTGCTCAACAGCCTCGGGAACCCGTCGTAGTACCCCGTCGGGATGCTCGCGATGCGCTCCCGACGCGTGGTCTGGTAGGCCGTTCCGTAGCCGACGAACTTCCCGGCCGCCACGTCCTTGACGCTCATGATGCAGCTCCTCCATGTCAGCACGCGGTGGAGCGGGTCACGCACCTGGCGAACACTCTGGCGCTGCCGGCTCAAGAGATAGTGCATCTTGACCTCCATGGTCGGCCAGAGCCCGTACTGGGCGATGCCCACGCGCACCAGATCCAGAGCGCTCTCGGGATACATCAGCAGCCCCGCCGAACTGGCGGCGTGCCTGACACGGAACGACACGCCCGCCTCGCGCAGGCGATCGCAGAGTTCCCCGAAGCGTGTGAGCTGATCGCTGACGCGGACGTAGTTCGCGACGCTCTCCGCGCCGGCGAGGTGCGTGGAGACGCCTGCGACCGTGACCTGCTCGGGATTACCGAGTACGAGACGAATGACGGTGTCCAGTTCGTCCCTCTCGAGGCCGAGACGGTGCATGCCGGTCTCAAGCTCAAGATGCACCAGCGCCGGCCTGCCGGCGCTCCTCGCCGCGCGCAGAGCGGCGACGAGACGCTCCACGGTGAAGACATAGAACGAGATTCCCTTCCGGACGGCCCACTCGAGATCCCCGTCCTCGACGAACCCCATGATCATCACGTGACTGTCTGCCGTCATGCTTCGATAGACCCGCTCCGCCTCACGAGCGGAGAACGCCGAGAAGTGTCTGACCCCGCAGTCCTCGGCGAGCGGCACGAAGCTCTCGATGCCATGGCCATAGGCGTTCCCCTTCACGACTGAGGAGAACACGGCTTCGCCGCACAACCCTCTCAGGAACCGGATGTTCCTCGAGAGAGCCGACTTGTCGAGCAGGATGTGCGACCCGGACCGCCTGTGCTGTTCCATCCACCCTCCTGGCAAGGTGCTACACACCGTCCGCCGTCGCGTCGTCCGCTGATTCCGAAGCGCCGTTCAGGGCACCGTCGATCACCGCCCTGAAGACGCGTGCCCCGATCGCGATGAGTTCATCAGGAAATCTGTAGTCCGGATGATGCAGCGGCGCGGCATCAGCTCCTGCGCCGAGTCCGAACATGGCCGACGGGTACATCTGTGTGAAGTACCCGAAATCCTCGGTCCAGTCGAAGGGCGAGCCGAGATCACTGAAACCGACTCCGGCGGCGGTCGACGCCTCTCTGACTATGGCGACGGCCCGCGGATGGTTGTCAGTGCACGGGAACTCGTCCGACCACTCCGTGCGAATCCCGAGCCCATACTCTCGGGCGGTCCTCTCGGCCACGCGTACACACGCCTGAGACAGGCGGGCCATGACGTCCGGACTCTGCGCCCTGAGCGTGGCTATCACCGTCGCCTCACCCGGCGTCGTGCCCAGCGCCGGCTCGCCGAGTCGGGCATGCACGACGGTCACCAGCGCCGGCTCCCCGTCAGATGTTGTGGACTGCGGGACATCCGGCCACGCGCTCAAGATGTCTGAGAGCGCCCGCGCAGGGCTCAGCCCGCGGTCCGGCTCCGCGGCATGCGAGGTCCTTCCCTTGAGGTGAACGTGGAGGCTTCGCGCTGTCGACGCGAAGACGCCCTCACGCGTCACGACCTCACCGAACGGAAAACCCGGAACATTGTGGAGCGCGAACGCCATATCCGGCTCCAGAGCAGCGAACCGCGGGTCGTCGAGGACGCTTCTCGCGCCGAGCCCCGTCTCCTCCGCCGGCTGGTAGAGGAGCACGACCGAGCCCCGTGCAGGCCGGTCTTCGGCCAGCGCGCGGGCGACTGCGGTAGCGATCGCCATATGGCCGTCGTGCCCGCATTTGTGAGAGACGCCCGGCGTCTCCGAAGCCTCGTCCCCGGCACGCTGCCCCTCGTCGATGGGCAGCGCATCGAGGTCGCTGCGGATGAGAACGCGTGGACCGGGGGATCTCCCTTCGAAGAGCGCCGCGAGCCCGTGACCACCGAGACCTGTCAGAAGCCGGTCCGGGGAGCACGCCTCCAGCGCTTCACGGATCAGCGCGGCCGTGCGGCGCTCCTCACCGGAGAGCTCGGCCAGCTGATGGAGGCGCCGTCGGAGAAGCACCATCTCATCAGTCACGCTGCACCTCTTCCACCTCGCGATACCATTTCATCCGCTCGCCGATGGTCGACCGCGCCTTCCACGCCAGGCTCTTGGGTGTGTCGTCGATGAGCCGCTCGAGAACCCGGATGCGCCGGAGCAGCCCGTGAGCATCGTCCGGCTCGAGGTACTCGTAGGCGCGTCCCCGTGCGTTCCTGAGGTTCATCGTCGCGGTCCGCCAGAAACCCCAGTCCCGCGCGCAGAGATGAGCCAGGTGGGCTCCGTCGATGAGATGCGGATCCGTGCCGTCCTCCGAGACCTCGTGCTGAAGCAGGAGGACCATGATATCGACGAGGTCCTTGCGGTTGATCTCGACGATCTGGAGCTTCTCGAGGAGCAGATCGACGAGGCTGATCGTGACATCCTCGATCTCCAGCCT
Organism: uncultured bacterium; assembly: GCA_964597945.1. GTDB lineage: Bacteria > Joyebacterota > Joyebacteria > Joyebacterales > Joyebacteraceae > JAPEKQ01. The sequence continues at coordinate 8,033 of CAZRAD010000005.1, read as the reverse complement.
CTTGCGAAAATCGATCTCGTGGCAGAAGCGCAGCTTGTCGATGAACACGTCGGAGTGCACGGGCTCCGTCGGATGGTAGAAGATGCGGCGCTTGTCGCCGAAGAGCCTGAGGACATGCTGGTTCTCAGTCCACCCGAGCGCGAAGAACGCATCCTGTACCTTGTCGATCTCACGCGAGTACGCGATGAAATCGACATCCGTCAGGAGCCGTCTGTTGTCATACTCCACGTGCTTGAAATCTGGGCACTGCAGGCGGAACGCGAGTGAACCGATGACACGGATCGTCGCGCCCTGATCACGCGCACCGTCCATGATCTGGTGCAGGAGCTCGACGAACCGCTCCTCCTGCGCAACGAGGACGTCCCTCGTCAACTCGGCACCATCGGGAACGAACGGATAGTGCGGCGCGGTCGGCGTGGTATCCGTCATGCTTCAACCTTCCAGTGGTTCTCGACCCGGCCATCGCTGATCTCGATCACGTACCCTCGCAGTATGCCCTCTCCATACTCGGAACCAGGGTTGACGACGGGCGTATCCCCCACCTTGTCGTGACCGTATGATTCGTGAATGTGACCGTGGAGTCCGAGCATCGGCTGATGTTGCGCGATCGCGTCGCGCACCGCCGTGCTGCCGACGTGGACGAAATTGACCTGCCCGGCGACCGTCACGGGCTTCTTGTTCGCATCGAGTTCAGGCGCCAGATCGAGCATGGTCCCGTGCGGTGGTGCATGGAGATTGAAGATCGAACGCGAGGGGTCCTCGAGCCGTCGAACGAGTCCCTTGATCCGCTTCGCAAGGCCTCTCTCCGAATCCTCGCGGGGAGTATCCCACGGCGTCGGATTGACGTAGTCCAGACTGATCATCGGAATACCCAGCACGTCGACGGGGCCACCGAGACACCAGCGGATTCCCCGGTCGCCGAACGACTTGATGACCTCGTCGATCTCCCAATCATCATCATTCCCGGGCATCACAATGACATCCACGACCGAGAGGTCCACTCGTTCGATGAGCAGCTCCATCCAGCGGGCAACCCGATCCTTGATCATCGACATCATGAGCGACTCGACCTGGGCGGGGTCGTTCTGCAGCTCCTCGACGCGGTCTCGGTCGCATCGGAGCGTGTAGGCACCGGCGTCCTGTATGCGCTGCTCCATCTCGTCGAGCTCGCTGCCCGTGTCGAGATTCCAGTTCTTCCCGAAGTAGAACGCGTTGTGCGTGCCGTCCGGCTGCTCGATCAGCGGTATGAGTGACTTGCCCGTGAGATCGCCGCACAGAAGCAGGGCATCCGCCCCGTAGAGCTCGGGTATCCTGAGCCATTTCCTCCAGACGCTGTCGGCCCCGTGGACATCCACGGAGAAAAAGAGCTTCGACATGGTAGTCCTTCGTTGAAGTCTCGTTTGTTGTGGGTCGTGTGCGCGCCTCCCTACTCGGGCGGCACCTGGGAGTAGATCTGACTGACGTCGATCCCCTCCCGGCGGTTCCTGTTCTGCTGATAGAGGTAGACGACGAGTCCGACGAACATCAGGGCGATCAGGCTGAGCATGATGGCAGGGGTGAAGTTGCGGAACGCGAGGTAGATGAACAACCACCCGACACCGAACGTGAACGCACCCAGGATCGTCATGACCGGAATGCCCCCGATCTCCCACTTCACGGGCGAGCGTTCGTAGATCTCCGGCTTGTGGTACGGCAGCAGCATCGACGCCAGTCCGAACGGCCAGAACACGAAGAAGACCGTCAGCGTGAGGATCGAGAGGATCACATTGACCTCAAGGAGCATCATCAGCACGCCGAGGAAGCAGAACACCGCGTTGAGATGGACGGCGTTCGTCGGGGATCCGGTTCTGCGGTTCACGGCCGACAGCGCCTCGGGGAACGACTTGTCCATCGCCATCGCGAACGCCAGGCGGGAGTTCGCCAGGAAGCCCGGAAGGATGGAGTTGGCGAACCAGAGCGCGATAGCCACCGCGACCGTCAGACCGAACCAGATGTTGCCGGCCAGCGACATGAAGTAGAACGGGACTGATGGCTGGACCAGTCCTCCCATGACGTCGGTGAGCACCTGCGGATGATTGTCATACAGGAAGTCGTAGCTTCCGATGAAGTTGCCGAAGGCGCGGTAGACCGACATGACGATGACGACGTAGAACAGCCCGACGAACACCGTCCCGATCATGAAGCCCCGGACCATGCTGGTCTTGGGCGTCTTGATCTCCCCTCCGGCGTAGTTGATGATGGTGATGCTCGTATAGGCCCAGATGACGACGATCAGTGCGCTGAAGGTGCTCGGAAAGGAGAAGGCGGGCGTGGTCCAGCCCAGTTCGCCGGCGCGGGACTGGATCATCTGGAAGGCCCCCGAACCCCAGACCTGATTGAAGGACTCGGCGACGCCTCCTCCGCTCGTGAAGAACCAGACGACGGCGACTATGGTCGCGATCAGAGGAACGAAGAAGATCGCACGCATCGTCGCCTTCATCTTTCGGATGCCTGTGTAGGCTACGTACCAGAACAGTGCCACGCAGAGCGCCCCGCCGATCGTCTGCCAGAGCGGCGTCTGCATGGCGCCGCCAAGGTCGGCGAGCCAGCCGATCTCACCCGCCAGTCCTGCGGTCGAGAAACCCGATCCGATCAGACCCACGACGATGTAGCTCAGGACGCCGCTCGAGATCCCGTAGCCCACGAACAGCAGCCAGGCACTCAGATAGCCGAGCGTCGGACCAAGCACCCGACTGACGGCGATGTAGAGACCGCCGGATCTGGGCATGGTCGCAGAGGAGATGGCGACGAGAAGCGTGATGGGAAAGAAGATCAGCAGACCGAGCAGGAACGCCAGCGGGAGGCTGGCGCCGGGGAAATCAGCCGCCGTTGAGACCGAGTAGAAGATCACACCCGAAGCGGCGGGGCCTGCAACAACGAAGATGAAGACATCGAACCATGAGAGCTCGCGGACGAGCCCGGACGCGCGTCTCGTAAAAATCACACCCTGTTCATCAGGCATTCCTCCCCCTCCGCGGGCGTGACAAGGCGGCCGATTCCCGCGGGAACCGCCAGGTCACGGTGAACATCAATTCATTTCTCACGTTAGGATACCCTTACACTACCGTGAATGCCATTCATTGTCAAGTCATTACCAGATAAGCTCTTACGTGTGATTTCACTCCACGGGGTATGGTGCATGGCGAGGGAAGATGTGGGTGCGTGCGCGTGGGGGGATCATCAGTCCAGCGTGTCGCGCTGCTGCCGGCCGAGACGCGCGCCGCCGGCACACGCGAGGCAGCACCTCGTCCCGCGTCACGACACGGTTCGGAGCGTGCTGCTCGACGACAGCGCGGCCCCGGACGCGCTCGCGGGTGTGATCGACACGGCGCGCCGTGAAGTCGCGAATCTCCATGACCCTGATCCCGATCATGTGGCCACCATAGCAAGCCGGAGACACCGCCCACAGCACCCCATGCGCACACACGGAGACGACAGGAATCGCTTGACCTCAGGACGCTCGCACAGCTATGTTGAGCCACCCTCAGCCCCTGGCTGGCCGCACGAGACCAGAACGTCGCTCATCATTGGTCGCCAGCCGCGTCTCGTCCTGCGATCTCGAAGTCCACTTCACTGCAGATGACCCTCCAGCCAAGGAGCGCCCGCATGGAACGATCAGCGAACATCGGTCTCGTCGCTCTGCTGACGCTCGTGCTCGTGACGGTGGTACCGGCCGGCTCCGACGAGTCGACGGCCGCGCAGCCGGGCGCCGCACCCGGCGCCGGCGTTTTGCAGGGCCGAGCCGTCCCCGGCACCGTCTGGTACCAGGGGTTCCTCGCTGATGTCGACACGGGGGACCCGATCAACGACACCGTCGAGATCGTCGCCGAGCTCTTCGACGCGGCCGTCGACGGAACCGGACTGTGGGGTCCGGAGACGCACGGTGGCATCAGCGTCGTCGAGGGCTGGTTCAACATCGAGCTGGGGTCGATCGTCTCTCCCCTCCCCACCTTCGACAGCCCGCCCTACTACCTTCAGCTCACCATCAACGGCGAGCCCTTCGGCTCGCGGATGAAGCTCGCGAGCACGCCGACTGCGATTCACGCCGGCGCGGCGGACGGCGGTGGTGGTGGCATCGCTGGCGGCGGCGACCCGGGATACATCCCGGTGTTCACGACCGGGTCGGAGGTCAGCAACTCCGTCATGCTCCAGACCTCAGGCCGCATCTCCATCGACTCGACCACGTCGGACGCGAAGCTCCGCGTCGAGAACGCCGGCGACCTGCCGGTTCTCAAGCTCGTCAACACGTCATCCGGTGTCGGCTTCGACATGCTGACGCTGACCCGGAACCAGGACATCGCTGCCGGCGACGGCATGATATCGATGCAGATGGGCTCGGGCTCTGACACGGCCGCCTACTTCCTCGCGTGCTCCGGCCCGGCGCTCAGCAGGAGCGGCTTCGCCATCTACGCTGACGGCGACATCAGCACCGAGGGAACGATCGTGGTCGATACCGACGACTTCACGGGCATCGACGTGGTCACCCGTGCCGGCGACATGTACGGAGCCGCCATCAGCGCCGTCTGCCAGGCGATGGATGTCTCCTGCACCGGAGTAGAGGGCAACGCCGGGTCCGACGGCTACGGCACGGGTGGTCAGTTCACGGGCGGCAGTGTCGGCGTGCGAGGCACCGTCGTGGGCGGGCAGTCGATGAGCTACTTCGGAAGCTACGGGGAAGCCTACATCAACGACGCCAGCGGGTGGGGTCACGGCGTGTACGGTGCAGCGAGCGGGTCCGGTAGCTGCTATGGCGTCCATGGCTACGCGTATGGCACCGCGGAGAATTACGGCGTGTACGGCTCCGCGTACCTCGGGACAACGAACTGGGCCGGCTACTTCGACGGCGACGTCCACTCGACCGGCACGATCACCTCGGCGAAGGCCGGCTTCGAGATCGACCACCCTGGCGACCCTTCGAACGCCTATCTCCGGCACGCCTATGTTGCGAGCCCGGAGATGAAGACGGTCACGGACGGCATGACGGTGCTGGACGCCACGGGCAGCGCGACGGTTTCCCTCCCCGACTGGTTCGATACACTCAACTCCGATGTGCGCTACCAGCTCACACCGATCGGCGGAGCCGCGCCCGACCTGCACATCGCGCGCAAGATCTCCGGCAACATGTTCGTGATCTCCGGGGGTGAGCCGGGCATGGAAGTGTGCTGGATGGTGACGGGAGTCCGGAAGGACCGCGCTGCACTCACCGAGCCTCTGACGGTTGAGGCGGACAAGCCGCTCAACGCGCGCGGCAAGTACGTGAGCCCCGCCGCTTTCGGTGCGACCAGGGAGATGGGAATCGGACACCGCGAGATCAAGAGGCCGCCTCAGGGGCAATAGCAGAACGGGTGGTCTTGCGAATCGGCCTCTTCTGTGGTATTCTATGAATACGGGGCTCCCGCTCTCGGGAGCCCCATCTTCTTTCGATGCGGCCTTCCCCCGTCCGGAGGATGTCGTGCCAGACAACACCCCCATGCGGGTCCCGGCCCGGCATGCGCCGACCGGCGGGCGCATAGCGCCACAGCCCGCCCATGCGATCGCGAAGCTGTTTGCCCTGGCGACGGTACTGATGCTCGCCCTTCCGCTCGCGCCGGCCACAGCTGACACGCGTACTCCACCATCCTCCCCCGCGCGCATGGTCGCCGAGTGGGAGCCGGCCCTCGGCACACTCATCCGCTGGCCGCTCGGGTTCCCGATGGCACTGGCCATCGAACTCGCCGAGGACGACACGCTCTACACGCTCGTCGAGGGGGCCTCCAATGAGAATCAGGCCCGGAACTCGTTCGCGAACGCCGGCGTCAACATGGACCACGTCAGGTTCATCCGCACAAACACCTACTCGATGTGGACCCGTGACTGGGGTCCGCAGTGCGTTTTTGGAGCGGACGGACAGATGGGGATCGCTGATCCGTGGTTCGATGGCTATCCATGGGTGCCAGGCTGCAGCGCGAACAACTCCGCCCCGGCGGGGTCGCCGGCGGCGTCTGACGCGACTCCCTCGCGCGCGGAGGCTCCACGGCGGAACGCTGGACCCGACGGCATTGCGCGGACCCGCGCGCGCGGCTACGATGATGACGATGCCGTCAATGCAGACGTCGCCATCGCTCTCGGACTCCCGCTCCACGAACTCCCCGCCTATTGCACCGGCGGCAACATCATGACCGACGGACATCGCCGAGCGTTCTCTACCGAGCAGATGCTCGCTGAGAACGAGCCATACATGAGCCACGGGAGCTTCTACGCTCGTGCGGAGGACTACCTTGGCATCACCGACTACCAGATCCTCCAGAACCCCGAGGTGCATGGCATCCAGCACATCGACTGCTACGCCAAGCTGCTCGACGAGGAGACCGTGCTCATCAAGCAGGTGCCCTCGTGGCACCCTGAGTACGACTGCTGTGAGGAGCTGGCGATCGCCTTCTCTGCGCTCACGACGTGCTATGGTCGCCCGTACCACATCGTCCGCATCTGGTGCGAGCCGTACTACGGCGACGAGGTCGCCGCGTACACGAACTCGCTCATTCTCAACGGGAAGGTCCTCGTCCCGACGTTCGGCCTCCCGGAGGATGCCGACGCCCTCCAAGTCTATCAGGACGCCATGCCAGGGTACGAGGTCCTCGGCATCTACTACAGCTCCTGGTACTACTACGACGCCCTCCACTGCCGCACGATGGGCATCTTCGACCCGGGGATGCTGCGGGTGACACACGCGAGATTGGATGATGTTGTCCCGGCCGCTTCGGACCACGAGATCGTGGCGATCGTAGAGGCTCTGAGCCAGGCCGGACTCGTCGCCGGGGCGCAACGTGTTCGATGGAGAGTCGCCGGTGACGCGCAGTGGAACGACGCCGTGCTGTCCGCCGCCGGCGGCGACACGCTCGTGGGCGCAATACCAGGACAGATGCCAGGTGAGGTCATCGAGTACTACGTCACGACATCAGATCAGAGCGGTCGGACCGAGACACTTCCTCGCACTGCCCCGGAGGGCTTCTACAGTTTCCGGATCGACCCGTCGAGCAGCGTGCTGCCTGAGGAAGGCAGCGCACCGCCATCGCTGAGCCTGGCTGCCCGACCAAGCCCCTTCTCCTCGTCGGCAACGCTCTCGTTCACGCTGCCGGTCGCGCAGACCGTGACGCTCACCATCCACGATGCCGCCGGCCGTGTTGTGACCGTACTGCGCGACGATCGTCTCCCGGCAGGTGCCCATGAGTCGGTCTGGGACGGAACGGCGGCGTCCGGCGGGTCCACGGCCTCGGGAGTCTACTTCGCTCGTCTCCGCACGACGGACTCCGAATCCACAGCCAAGCTCGTGCTTCTGCGCTAGTATCATCACGATCGACTCCTCGGGAAGCGGATGGGACGGGGTTCGGAGCAGATCCAGTCGTGTCCGGAGCACCCCCACACGCAGAAACGGACGCCACTCACAACTGAACAGCCGTTCGGCCTGTTCATTGACTGACCCGCCATCCCTGTGATATAATAAGGCAACAGAGGGTGGCGAGCGTTGTGGCCCCGAGCCGCGACATGCGCCCCCTCTCTCCATCTACGATAGAAGCCGCGCGAACACCGTCCTTGACCGCTCCGGTCCGGTGATCCATGCGTACCGGCCTGCTGGAGCACAGGAGGTCACCGATGCCCAGGATCGCCCCCCTTCCGACCAGGTTGCTCCTGGCCGCGACCGCGCTGATGCTGCTGGCGACGCCGGCGGTCTCAGCCGAGCGGTACGAACTCATTCTGGCCGACCGCAGCTACGTCCCTGCTGAGATGCGGATCGCCAGAGACGAGGACTCGTTTCTCGTCGTCCAGTTCTTCGAGATCCCGACCCGAGCCGAGCGCGATGCACTCGCCGAGGCCGGGATCACCCTGCTCGACTACCTCCCCAACTATGCGTGGACGGCGCATGTGAAGGGCGGCAGCCTGCGCGCACTCGAATCCGTGGACGGCGTGTCGATCAAGGAGATCAAGTACCGCCCGAAGATCGACAAGCACGATTTCGA
>CAZRAD010000004.1:0-45383 GCA_964597945.1 uncultured bacterium | reverse complement strand
GGTCCTCGCGGGCGGTGATCGCCATCGACGGGACCGCGAGCGCGAGAATGAGAGCTGCAACTAGCAGTGTCCGCATTACTGCCTCCCTTCGTGCCGGGTGGCACGTTTGGGTCTCTCCACAAAAGGGGTCGGACACGGTGCGACGGTGGGCCCAGGCATGCGCTCGGACGCCCGCACGGTCGTCCCGCTCGCATGCTCGAGTCTGTCAAATGAGGTGTGACCGCGCCGATACCCACAACACTGGTCAGCGGCGTGGATTATCTCACAATACTGTGAATCCTGCAAGAGAAAAGCGACCGACCGCCGGTCAAATGCGGGAGGTTACGGAGATGTCTGGTGCATGAGCGCGCCCGGACCGATGGTGAACGATCCGGGCGCGTGCTCTCTCTGTTCTCGTGTAGTCGTCCGCGCAGGCCTAGCCGAATATGAATCTGCCAAGGAGTCTGCGGACTCTGATCATCCGTTTCGAGAATGCCATAGCTTCGAACTCCTTCCCGAAGCCCGGGGGGGCTTCCGGCGCGGCCGTCCGGTGGCCACTCTTGCAGTAAGACTCCATCGATGGAAGAATGAGTGCTTCTCACCCTGCACGCCACTTTGGACACAGATCGCGGCCGGAGGGTTTCATGGGGAGTTTGGTGGACGACCAGGGAGGGGGGAAAAGAGACCGGGCCGCTCATCGTGACCGGCCCGGTCAGTACTTCAATCCCCATGCTCACCGCTACTTCAGCAGCGTCATCTTCTTCATGTCCATGTGGGGTCCGGCCTCGAGACGGTAGAAGTAGATGCCTGACGGCAGCTGCTTCGCGTCCATCGTGACCGTGTGATGACCGGCGTCGCGCTGCTCGTCGACCACTGTTCTCACCATCTGTCCCTTGGCGTTGTAGATGGTCAGCTTCACATCCTGCGGCTCTGGAAGCGAGAACGCGATCGTCGTGACCGGATTGAAGGGGTTCGGCGCATTCTGCTTGAGCGCGAACTTCACAGAACCACCCTCATCAGCCAGCGACTCGCCGCGTGTCGGAGCCCCGACGACCGGCAGTTCGAGCACGGTTCCGTCGGGGAGTGCCGCGAACAGCCCGAAGGCCGGACCCTGAGCATCATTGAGGAAGCCGGACGCGAAGACCGTCAGCGCCTTGAAGGCTGCGGGACCCAGGTCAGCCGCGTACGTCGCGACAACGGCTGAGTTGTCGTCGGCCAGCGTGACCTCGAACTCATAGTCCGTCGGAAGGTACGTGGAGTACCCAGAGAAGTCACCGTACCCGATGTCGTCTGCCACCGTTCGGGACCACCAGCGGCCGTGGGCGATGACATCGACCATCGGAGCGTCGGTGGCTCCGTGGAAGATGATCGCCTTGACCAGACCGAAGTGAACGTATTCGCGCATATCCCCGCGGGGGTAGAGGCTGAACGCGATCGGACGGGCGTCCGGATTCTCGTCAAAGCTCCCCGGGTCGAGGACGCCGCTGGCGATGGCGACATAGCGACCGTACGGCTCGAGCGTCACCGGGAACTCCGCGATGACATCACCCGGTCCGGTGCTCGTGCCGGGTGCCACGCCGATCGTTAGTTCGACACCAGCCGGCACGTCAACGTACGGGGTCGCCGTGCGGAACGCGAAGTCGTCGAGGAACGGCGTTGCGCCTCCATTGACGTAGATATCGACTACTTCCGCTCCGGGATCAGCAGCGTTGTGGATCACCTGGAGTCTCGCCGTTGGTCCGACCGGAGGGAGTTCGAGCACGGAGCCGTCAGGCAGGGCTGCGAACAGGCCGAAAGCGGGGCCCTGCGCGTCATTGAGGAACCCTGACGCGAATACCACCGCTGCTCCACCAGGGACCGGCGTCAGATCGGCTTTGAAAGATGCGACAAGAGTGCCGGGATCGCCGGCCGGCGTGATATCCAGACGGTAGTCCAGCGCGGGAACGCTCCTGTAGCTCGAGAACTCGCCGTAGGTCAGATCGCCGAACAGCTTGTAGCTGTGATACGGGCCCGCGACACGGATGTCCACGCCGGGGGCATCCGTCGCGCCGTGGAGCGCGATGAGGCTGACGAAGCTTCCGTATCCACTCTGGCGAATGCCGTCCTGTGCGAACAGGGTGAACCCTATGTCTATCGCATCGGGGTTTGGGTCGAACGCACCCGGGTCGAGCACACCGTTGGCGACCGCGACATATGTTCTCCCAGTGGCGAACATGACATCGAAGTCCGCGATGATGTCGCCGGGGCCGGTGCTGGTTGGTGGTGCGACACCGATGTTGACGTTCACTCCGGCTGGGACAGGTACGAACGGTGTGGCTGCACGGAACACGAAGTCATCGAGGAACGGCACGTCGCCGTTGTTGATGTAGATGTCGACGACGGCGGCTCCCGGATCAGCCGCGTTGTGAATCACCTGGAGCATCGCCGTCTGTTCCAGAAGCGGCAGCTCGATGACGGTTCCGTCCTGGAGTACCGCGAAGAGCCCGAACGCTGGACCCTGTGTCGGATTGAGAAACCCCGAGGCGATGACGATGGCAGAACCGCCGCCGAGCGTGGAGAGATCGGCGTCATATGATGCAACGATCGCGCTGTTGTCCTCAGCGAGGGTAACGTCAAGCTGCCAGCGTGTGGCGCGCACGCGAGAGTACCCTGAGAAGTCGCCGTAGGAGGCGTCATTGACGATGTGGCGCACACGGCTCCCGCGGCGGGCCATCACATCGACAGCGGGCGCGTCCGTCGCGCCGTGGAAGGCGATGACCTTGACTGCGCGCGGGTTCGTGTCGAGGTCCATGCCGCCCCGTGGATACAGGGAGAAGCCGACATCGATGCCGTTGGGGTTCGGGTCGAAACCCGACGGATCCAGGACCCCGTTGGCGATCGCGACGTAGATCTCGTTATTCTCGAGAACCACGTCGAAGCTCGCGATGATGTCGCCGGGGCCGGTGCTGGTCGGTGGCGCGACGCCGATGCTGAGGTTCACACCGGCAGGTACCTCGACGTATGGTGTCGCGGCGCGGAATGCGAAGTCGTCCAGGAACGGCACAGCACCTTCGTTCACATAGATATCGACCACGGCGGCTGCCGGGTCCGCTGCATTGTGGATGACCTGAAGCAGCGCCGTGTCGTCAGCGCTGGCGACCGCGGTCGCCATGAGAATCAGGCCGATTGTAATGGTCAACAGTCTTGCTCGCATCTCTCTCCTCCTTGATATTGCGTTCTGCCGACACCTGTCTCACAGTCCTTCCGCTGGTGCGTGGCAAGTGGCGAGTGTCTACGACCTACCTCTCATGTGCAGCTCCTGGTGCTAGGCAAGGGTTTCGCACTACGGCGTGGAGTGCCGGTGAGATGGTGCTTGGAGACAGGGGTTCTGATGCTCGCTCAGATACCGGGTTTCGCGGAGGTCAAGAGGATGCTCTGGATGGTACGCCATGAGGGAAGCGTCAGTATCAGCGTACTCGCACAATGGCGCTGGTGGCGGTCTCGTCACCTGCCTCGACGCGCCAGTAGTAGACGCTCGATGCGGTCGTGACACCGGCCAGGGTCGTTCCGTCCCAGGTGACCGTGTGCCAGCCCGCCTTCCGCCGCCCATCGTCGATCTCGGCGACGAGCCGTCCCGAGATGGAGTAGATACGGACCGATGTATCCGCGGGGCGCGCAAGGTGGAAGCGAGCGAATGCATGTCCCGAGGTGGGATTCGGGAAGCTCGGGGCGAGGGAGAGCAGCGGCGCAGTCGAGGGTGCCACCGGCACGTCGGTAGGTGAGCAGGTCTGTTCGTACGCGATCCCGCTCATCGTTTCAAGCAGCTCATCGAAGGCGAACCAGCCGAGCACGTCGTCCTTGAGCGTGTAGTCCAGCCAGGGCAGGAGCAGAGCCACGACAGCCTGCTGCTGCTGCGCTCTCGATACGGTCGGGTCCGGGCAGCCGCCTTCGCCGAGTTCGCAGAGCCAGCTGGACTCCGCGAACTGGCAATGGCTCGCTCCGCTGATGGTCACGCGGGTTCTGCAGTCCGAAGCGAGCGCATCATACATGGGTATCTGGTGGTCCTCAGGCGACGCGACGCAGTCACTGCCCCCCGAGAAGAGCAGAGCCGGCATCGTGATGCCGGCGGCCGCATTGATGGCCGACGGGTTCGTCTCGGCCGCGGCGAGGTTAACGATCGCGCTGATCGTCGGGTCGGACGCGGCCGCGAGGAGTGAAGCGCCGCCGCCCATGCTGTGTCCAGCGACCGCCGCCGCAGCGGAGACCCGGCCGTAGAACGGCGAACCGGTGTCATCTCCCAGACCGCGCAAGCTCTGCACGATGAAGGCCATATCGAGGCCGAAGTCCTCGTGGTCGGGGAAGAGCTCGCCCCCGGTGTCAGGGTAGGTGACGATGTAGCCTTCGGGAACGAGAGCCTCGTGGACGTAGCTATAGAGGCTCCACGACATCAGATAGCCATGACCGAACGTGACAACGGGGAAGACCTCGGGGTCGGAGGCGACGGGAACGCCCTCGCCGGATACGTCAGCCGGGTAGTAGACCTCGGTCGGTATGCTCCGGTTCCCACGAGCCGGGTCAATGAGGGTGATGGTCGTATGCCCGATCTCATACGCAGCGGCGGGCATGACGAGGAACAGAACGACAAGCAGCGCGACCAGGTGCACGGTCGGGACGGACACGGGAGCCTCCTGGAGCCTCTCGGAAATAGCTCGATAAGACAATAATACCACAGTCACATCGAAATCTCAAGAGACATCAGAAGGTGACCGTCAGACCGAGTGACGCGTAGCTCAGGTATGCGAAATTGTAGACCTCGTCGTTGTCGGCGCCGCCCTCGACCAAGCGGTAACCGCCGCGTAGCTCGACCGAGTCGGTGAGGCCGTAGTGGACCGCAAGCAGAACGTCCTCGGCACGTCCCTGCGGCGCCGCGAGCGCGTCGCCTTCGAGTGACAGCGCCAGTCGGTCGGATACATCGTACCGCACGCGGAAGTTGAGCAGGGGCACGAAGCCGACGTTGGTCTTGCTGCTCGAGAGCTCATCGCTCTCGACCTTGATCTCGGCGTCGCGAATCTTGCCGGTGAAACCGAGACCGTAGCTCCACTTCCCGCGCGGCGTGAACTCGTACCGGTAGGTGAGACGGTACGAATTGAACGTATAGCTTCCGTTGAGTCTCGATCCCTCCGGGAAGGTCTCTCCCTCGTAAGCAATGTCGCCGGGCGCCACGCCCTCCGCCTCGAGCGTGAGCGGAGCATAGAGCGCAGAGAACGTGTGACGGTCCGAGAGCGTGTATGTCACGCGCGCCCTGAAGAAAGGGGCGGAATCGGTCTCGAGGTCGTCCGTGAGCGAGAAGTCGGTTCCCGTGTCGCCCGGGATGCGGACATCGTTGTACAGGCTTCCGACCATCCCGCTCTCGATGTCGATGCTCAGCCGGGCATCCGCCGCCGATGATGCGACCACGATGACCGCGACAACACCGAGTGTCAGCGCCAGGATCTTCATAATCACCTCCATGTCTTTGATTGCGTGTTCGGCGTCATGCTCGACTCTCTTGGATGCGAATCTCATCGGACGGTCTCACCGACCAGGGCATCTCAAGCGCAGGATACCGTGTTCGGCACTCTGAAGGAAGCTCGAAGCCTCTGAGATGGATGAACCCGAATGCGTCGCGGCGAATCCAAACTCACGTCAAGCATGGCCCGGGCCCTCGGGCGCCGCGGCCGCATCGCCGTCCGGAGATTCGGGCGGCAGTCTGGCGCCATCGCGCGCCGTCTCACTGAAGGAGGAGCATAGTGAGGGGACTCCGAACGATCGCAGGCATCGTCGTGCTGGCCACGCTGCTCGTGCTGCCGCAGCTGGCGGCGGCGACGAATGGCTATTTCTCGCACGGCATCGGCATCAAGTCGAAGGGCATGGGGGGTGCAGGACTGGCCTACCCGCAGGACGCGCTCGTCGGCGGCACGAACCCGGCCGGTTTTGCGTTCATTCAGGACCGCTTCGACATTGGCGTCGACTACTTCCGACCCGACCGGGGCAGCGAGATCAGCGGGAGTGGGGCGCCGGTCAACATGTCGTACGACGGCAACGGCGAGGAGGCCTTCTTCATGCCGGACGCCGGTGTGAGGATGGGCCTCAGCGACAAGATCGCAGTCGGTCTGACGGTCTTCGGCAACGGCGGGATGAACACGTCCTACGACACGCCGATCGGGCTGTTTGGTTCGACCGGCGCGGGCGTCAACCTCATGCAGCTCTTCATCGTTCCGAGTGTCGCCGTGAAGGTTAATGAGAATCACGCTTTCGGTCTCGGCATCAACGTCGCCTGGCAGAGCTTCGAGGCGACCGGTCTGCAGAATTTCGATAGCGAGATGTACTCCACCGAGCCGGGGTCCGTGACCGACAACGACGCCAGTACGGCGACCGGCTTCGGTGGCCGCATCGGGTACGTCGGCCACTTCGGGTGCGCCGTTCGTCTTGCGGCCGCGTACCAGACGCGCACGTACATGAGCGAGTTCGACGAGTATGCGGGGCTCTTCGCTGAGAGCGGCGGCTTCGACGTACCGTCATCGTTCAGCGGCGGCATCGCCATCACACCGAATGAGAGGCTCGTCGCGGCTCTCGACTTCTCCTACATCATGTACAGTGAGGTCAACTCGATTGCGAATCCGCTTCTCCCCAATCTCGGCGAGGCTCCGCTTGGCGACGAGAACGGCGCCGGTTTCGGTTGGGAAGACGTGACGGTCATCAAGGTCGGTCTCGCCTACGACGTCAACCAGGCCCTGACCCTCCGCGGCGGCTTCAACTACGGCGGTCAGCCGATCCCGTCCTCCGAGACCCTGTTCAACATGATCGCCCCGGGCGTCGTCGAGACGCACGTGACGTTCGGTGGAACGTGGATGCTCAACGAGCAGATGGAACTCTCGTTCGCGTACATGCACGCATTCGAGAACACCGTCGAGGGCGAGGATTCCATTCCGATGGACTTCGGTGGCGGCGAAGCCGACCTGACCATGTCACAGGACTCGTTCGGTCTTGGATTTGGAATGCTCTTCTAGCAGGACTTCAGCGGAGCACGATCTGTTCGAAGAGAGAGGGCAGTTCCCTGATGGGGGCTGCCCTCTTCCCAAGCTGGCCGGTCACGCAGATCGCGCCGGTCGCGTGTCATTCGCTGCGCTCCAGCGGCGCAACGCGGTTCAGATACGCCTCCATGTCGAACTTGCGCTCGAGTCCCCGCGGACTCATCCACCGCACCGTGCCGAATACCTCGCGTTCCTGCCACGGTCGGTCGTGTTTGCCGAAGCACCAGGCGACGCCGGCGAAGCTGTTCGGGTCACGTCCGTCCAGCTGGTAGGCGTTGTTCAGCTTGAGCGCCGTCCGGAACGCGGCCTCGGGAGACGGCGACCACTCAATGATCTTCTTACCCCAGTACATTCGCATGTAGCCGTGCATGAATCCGGTTGCCACCATCTCGCGCTGGGCCGCGTTCCAGTAGGGGTCGTGTGTTTCGGCGCGCTCGAGCTGCCTTTCGGTGTAGAGCCAGGGACGCGGGTCGCGCGCATGCTTCTTGAGCGTCTTCCGGGCCCAGTCGGGAACACACTCGTAGGTGTCGTATGCGTCGTTGTAGTGACAGAAGTTCATCGACAGCTCGCGCCGGACGATGAGCTCCTCCATGAAGTCAGTGCGGTCATCGTCGGAGATGCCCCGCGCAACTCGCACCGCGAGTGCCACCTCGACGGGGGATATCTGACCGAAGTGGAGGTACGGACTCAGTCTTGATGAGGCGTCGAGCCCGGGATCGCTGTGGTCGTTGGCGTAGCGACGAGCTGGGCCAGTGACGAATGCCCGGAGCGCCTCGTGAGCAGCGGTTGCACCCGGTCGCGGGCTCGCGCTGTACGCGACGCGCGCCATTCGCAGCGAGTCTGCGATCGCGTTGAAGCTCCGCGATTGCCCTCCCGGCAACCGGAGCGAGAGGGAGTCCCGAGCGGGCTCGGTCTCCTCGAGCGGCATCAGGAACCCGTCGAGCTGACGCTCGATCTTCGGTCGGATTGTGCGCGCCGCATACTCCTCATGGTCCGAGGCTGTCTCGACAGGGACGACGACGTCGCTCTCGACCTGAACGACGCGGCACCCGGCCGCCCGCGCGACCGCGTTCCGCCATGAGCGCTGGACGCGAAGGTAGCCACGGTCGGTGACGATGAGCGCCGCACCCTCGCTGAGGGAATGGACGGCCTTCGGTGGCGGCTCCAGACGGAACGCCAGACGAATGCCGCGACTCCGAAGTCCCTCGGAGGTCTCCGCCAGCCCATCGAGCATGAAGGCGTAGTGACGGTGCCGCGCGCCGGGGAAGCGTCGCGTGACCCCGAAGACCGCAACGACAGGCAGCCGCAGCGCGTCCGCCTCACGGATAGCATACTCGAGAGCATGGTTCCCGCTGGCGCGCTGCGCTTGCTGCATCCAATAGAGTACATAGCGCCCATTGGCGACCGGTCGGTCATTGAGGAACTGGACACGCTCGCTCTGGATCACACAACAGACTCCGGTACGGGGGCCGATGTCGAGGAGGCGACACAACGGTGTCACGGTAGGGAAGCGCGGCGCCGCAGTCAAGCGGGGACTGGCGCTCGGACAACTCGTGTGGTAGTCAATGTGTCGAACGACAATGATGCGCGATCGGTTCAGGTCGCGTGCAATCCCGCAACCGCCCTGTCGGGGAGGGCAGCGCTGGAGGGTGATATGAGACGCGTGAACGGAATGAGACGCGTGAACAGACGCACGAGGACTGGAGTCGTCGTGACGGCCATCGGGTGTGTGCTCGTCGCCGTGAGTGCCTGCAGCGCTACTCCGGCCGATGAAGCGCCGGCTGAGGCGGAGACCGACGCCGCCAGGACGCTCGCGACGCCCCAGGATGCGGAGACGCTGGCTGCAGCAACCAACGCATTCGCCATCGATCTCTACTCCCGGATCAAGGGGGATGCGAACACGTTCTTCTCGCCGTATAGCGTGACGACCGCGCTCACGATGACCTGGCTCGGAGCCCGTGAGAGCACGGCCGAGGGGATGGCGGACGCGCTGCACCTTCCGGTCGCGGGTGTCACGATGCACACGCGGCTCGCGCGTGACGCCGTGGCCTCGGCTTCGGGTGCGCTTGAGAGTTCGCTGGCGGCATCCCCGGACGAATCGGGATACGAACTCCGGACGGCGAACAGCCTTTGGGGCCAGAACGGATACGGTTTTCTCGAGGAGTTCACAGCCGGACTCAAGACATACTACGGGGCGGGGATGCAACGCGTGGACTTCGCCGGTGACCCGCTCGGTTCAAGGCTCGCTATCAACGAGTGGGCCGAAAACGAGACGAACGGTCACATCAAGGACCTGATTCCCCGCGGTGGGATCGACAAGGCCACCACGCTCGTGCTCACCAACGCCGTCTACTTCAAGGGAATCTGGGAGTCCCGGTTCAAGCCGGAGTCGACGCGCAAGACGGTCTTCCACGGCTCGACGGGTGACGCCGAGGTCGACATGATGATGCAGCGTTCGTCGTTCAGCTACTACGAGGACGAGGACCTGCAGGTCGTCGAGCTACCGTACGTCGGAGAGAGACTGTCGATGCTCGTGGTTCTCCCGCGAGAGGGGCTCCTCGGCGGGCTTGAGCGCGTCGAAGGCGGCCTGACGGTCGAGCTGCTCGAAGCGTGGCTCGGCGGGATGCGCGAGGAAGAGGTCGCAGTGTATCTCCCGAAGTTCGAGATGACCTGGGGGACTACCGATCTCTCGACCGATCTCATCGCTCTCGGAATGGACGACGCCTTCCGCGACGCTGACTTCTCAGGGATGACGGGCACGCGCGAGCTCTTTATCGGCGGTGTCTTTCACAAAGCGTTCGTGGCAGTCGATGAGGAGGGGAGTGAGGCCGCCGCGGCGACCGCCGTTGTCATGCAGAGGACGTCGATGCCGACGGGTCCCGAGTTCCGCGCGGACCGACCGTTCATGTTCATGATCAGAGACGATGTGACCGGCGCGATCCTGTTCATGGGCAGGATCGTCGCGCCGGAGGCGTAGCGGAGATCCTCTCCCGGCGCGGGGGGAGCGTTCCACCGCCCCGGTTGAGGAAGTCAGGAGGAATCTGTGCTGCCGGACGTTGTGAAGAAGAGCAGGAGCTATCGACGATTCGACGCGTCGCATGCGGTCGAGATCGGCACGCTGCGCGAGCTTGTCGGACTTGCCCGATTCTCACCGTCGGCCATGAACAAGCAACCGCTCAAGTTCATCCTCAGCGCCGACGCGGAACGCAACGAACTCGTCTACCGCCATCTCGGATGGGCGGGCGGACTTCCCGACTGGGACGGCCCGACGCCGGACGAGCGGCCGACGGGATACATCATCATCCTCGGTGACTCGGATATCCGGGATTCGTTCGGCTGTGACCACGGTATCGCGGCGCAGAGCATCCTGCTCGGAGCGACCGACCGGGGTCTGGGCGGCTGCATGTTCGGCTCGGTGAAACGCGAGCGACTCCGTATCGCGCTCTCCATCCCTGATCGGTATGAGATTCTCCTCGTGGTCGCCATCGGGAAGCCGGCGGAGACCATCGTGCTTGACGATGTCGGGGAGGACGGGGATGTCGGTTACTCGCGGGACGATGCCGATGTCCATCACGTACCGAAGCGGACGCTCGACGAGCTGATCCTCGATATCTAGATAGACAATCCAGACGAAGAGAGCTCCTCCTCCGCGCGTCTGAAGGCCGACTTCCCCGGGTGCAGGCGCCTTCATTCCATGGAGGAGGCAGGATGAGACCGATCACCACAACGATCGCTGCGCTGACCGCTGCTCTGACGCTGGTGCTACCGTCCGCAGGCATCTCTACGGCCTTGGTGCCCGACGGCCGCGGTGTTGATGGACTCCCCACGGTTGAAGACATACTCGAACGCTACTACGAGGCGCTCGGTGGGAGAGAGGCGCTCGAGCGGATCACCACCCGCGTGGCGACCGGCCGGGTCGTGGATGATCGCCCATACACGGGGCCCGTCCGCATCACGACGTTCGAAGCATACGGACGCGAAGACGGTCGGTGGGCCTATGTCGAGCATCTGCCAGAAGGTGAGTTCGCCGAGGGGTCCGACGGCGCGCCCAGCTGGAAGCTCGAAGACGGTGTGGTCACAACGACCGAGGAGCCCAGCCGTTCGAAGATGGCGTTCGTGCTCGATCCCCAGGGACCGCTCCGCATCGGCGAATACTTCGGGAAGATGAGGCTGACCGGGATCGTCGGCTACGAAGGCCGCAGCGTCTACGCTGTCGAGACCGACCGCGACGCGACGTACTACACGCTCTACTTCGACGCCGAGAGCGGGCTGCTGACGAACATCGGCTACCACTGGTATCTGGAGGACTACCGCGCCGCGGATGGCGTGCTCATGCCGCACCGCGTCGTCGCCGGGCGCAAGGGCGGGAGCGTCACACACGTCTTCGACGAGATCGTGGCGAACACACCGGTCTCGGGCGGCAGGTTCGAGCCGCCCGGGGGCGAGGGCTGCGGGAGGTAGAACGGCGTATCGCGGATGCGTGCGGCCGTCGTGCCAGGCAGCTGCACGGGCAGGGCAGCGCGCACGAAGAGCGGGGGCCGGATGACCGGCCCCCGCTGTCGTTGCCACGTCGGATCCCAGGACCCTTCGCGTACAACGTTCTCTTCGATGCTCGTTACTTCAGCATCACCATCTTGTGCGTCTCGCTGAAGTCGGGAGCAGTGATGCTGTAGAAGTAGACGCCGCTGGCGCACTTGTCGCCGGCGCTGTCCGTGCCGTCCCACACCACGAACCCTGTGGCGCCCGTCTCGAGCTCATCTGAGAGCAGCGTGCGGACGACCTTGCCGGCCGTGTTGTGGACCGTGATCTCGACCGGACCAGCCTGACGGATGCTGTAGGCGATCTTCGTCACGGGGTTGAAGGGGTTCGGGTAGTTCTGCGACAGACCCTTGAAGGCGACCTCGTTCTCGACGCCGACCGCGTCCGCTCTGTAGTCGGTATTCTGCGGGTCGAAGTTCGTCCAGCCGGCCGTCCACTGCTCTTCCATCGGAAGCTCAGGATCGAACGCGCCACGGTACGTGACCACCTCGAAGCCCATGAGGTCCGGGTCCGTGAAGTCGGCCGAGCCGATGAGCTCGGAGCCGATCGCCGGGACCGGGTTCGGGTCGTTGAGATCGCTCATGTCCGTGAGACCGACGGCGCTGGGGTTGCGCGGCTGCGAGCCGTAGTTGGCGTACGCAGGAGTGTCGAACCAGGCCGTGACGCCGGCCCACTTGTCCTCCTGATGCACGGAGGAGGATCCCGGCTCGAGCAGACTGGCGGTGATGCTCGTGTTCCGGATCTTCATCTCGTCGGTCAGCGCCCAGGTCTGCGTCTGAGCGTCGCGGACGCTGAAGCCCCACGGGAAACCGGTGATGCAGGAGTTGAAGATCTTGTGCTTCGAGGCGCGACGGATGACGCCGCTGAACTGGTACGAGTGCCCCGGAGGAATCGTGCCGACGAGCGCGTCCGTGCGCTCGGGGCCGACGATCGTGACGTTCGAGAAGATGGGCTCGGTGTACGGAACGTCGTTGGAGCCGGTGCCGTCGTTGTCCGACTCGAAGCCGTTGCTCTGGCCCGTCGGATCCCAGTAGTTCATGTCGCGGACGGCGAAGCAGAACTGGTGCTTGCCGGCGTGGCCGTAGTCGGTGTCGAACACGTCATCGGTGCCGCCCATGACGACGAGGTAGTCACCGTCGACCGTGCCGCCGAACCACTCGTAGCTGTCGTCGAACGAGTAGCTGATCTGCACGTGGTGGATCTCCGTGCCGTCACCGACGCCGCCCATCGTCAGACCGTTGACCTCATTGTCCATCGCGAAACGGTACCCGGGGTACTCGATCCGGACGTAGGCGAACTCGCCGGAGCTGTCGTGCGGGTCGTTGCCGCCGTAGGTGCCGCCGATGATGCCGCCCTCGATCAGAGGCTCGACCTTGTTGATCGGGGCCTCGCCGAGGATGATCACGCCGCCCCAGTCACCAGGCTCGCGCTCGCCCGGGTCCTTGAGGCTCGTGAAGACGATCGGGCGCTGCGGCTCGCCGACCGCGTGAATGTCAGCGCCGCGGGCGATGATGAGCGTGGCCGCCGTATCCGCAACGACGACGGTGCCCGGCTCGATCGTGACGCTGGCGAGCGAGTCGACATAGTAGAGACCGGTCAGCACATAGAGCGTGTCAGCCGACAGCGTGCGGTGCCAGTCCTGGTGGTAGGGCGTCCGACCGGAATCGAGTCCCGGGCCGATGACGACCTCGGGCTTCCATCCGGCCGAAGCCGTCGTGGCGAGCACGGTGGTCAGGATCAGAAGAAGCAGGATCCCGGTCTTGGCGAATGCCTTCATTGAGCTTCCTCCTTGGAGTCCGCCGGCTGCTCGGCCGGCGTCGTTTCGAATGCCTCTCATGACTCGTCTGCTAGTGACCGAAGTGAGCAGCGAAGAAGCCGAAGTCGGTCGGATTGACGTTGCCGCCGCTCCAGTCGAAATCGCTTCTCTCATGGTCCGCGCCGAAATCAGCGGCGAAGAAACCAAAGTCGACCGGCGTCACGTCACCGCTCAGGTTGTAGTCAACCGTGTTGCAGGTCAGCGAAACACCAGCGTCCAGAGCGACCGTGTAGATCTGAACATCGATATCGATCGCGGTACCCAGCCACGGCGAGACACCAACCGGATGGGCAATAGCCTCGTCAGCAACGACCGAGAACTGAATCTCACCGTTGACATCCGTCTCGGTTGTCTGTGCGGTGAACGTGCAGTCACCACCGGTGACCGTGAAGAAGAAGCTCGTGTACGGAATCCCCTGGATCGGGGTCGAGTCCGAGCGCTTCGCGGTGACCTTGATGAACTCGTACGGCAGAGCATCTCCCGCCGGGCAGGTCATGAGACCGGCCTTGGCAGCCTGGGTATCCAGAGCGATCGTCGACAGAGTCGGATCGGGGATGCCCGCACCGGCAACACCAGCGACCAAGATGACCGCCAGAAGACTCAGCAGAACTCTCAACATGTTCACAACCTCCTTGTGTCCGTGATGTCCGTCAGTTGACCACTCGGGGCTGACACTTCG
Organism: uncultured bacterium; assembly: GCA_964597945.1. Classification (GTDB taxonomy): domain Bacteria; phylum Joyebacterota; class Joyebacteria; order Joyebacterales; family Joyebacteraceae; genus JAPEKQ01. Next base: position 31,318 of record CAZRAD010000004.1, on the reverse strand, counting down.
GCCCCGTCATACCGCCTGCCGATTCCCAGGCTGTGTGCGCATCACCTCCTCCCGCGGGGACGCATCTCGTTGTATGGGCAGACGGTCGAGATGACTCCTCCTTGCCCCGCTGCGTCGCTCGTGGTGCAGTGTCATTGGGCCCTCGCGGGCGCGGGTTCATCCTCCAGGCATTCGGTCAGAATCTCATCCCGACCGAAAGCGAATACGACGGCGAGTGGGAGACCAGCGAGTGGGTCGCCTTCTCGGGACCGCTCGTCAGCTCCACGTCGGCGCCGGTTATGTTCTTGGCCGTGAACTTGGCGTCCACGAAATCGAAGAGCCGCTGCGTCAGGGCGATATCAAAGAGGTCGCGCGACTCCTCGTATACGTCCAGGTAGCGGCTCTCACCGACCGCGTCGAGGCGGCGGGCGATCCGGTTGTAGAGGAAGCTCACGGACGTGCCCCAGTCGGTGTTGGTGTAGCCGACCGAGACGTTGAGGGTCCAGGGCGCCTGCCCCTGCATCGGGCGCGTTCGGATCTCCGTGATGGCGTTGCCCTGTTCGTCCGTGTACCTGTATGCGTACTCGATGGACGATTCGACGCTCGTGTAGTTGCCTGCAAGGGTGATGTTGTCGAAGAGGCTGCTCATGAACCCGCCCATGAGGTCACTCATGAACCCCATGGACTTCCTCACCTCGAGCTCCCAGCCGTAGTTCCTTCCCTCAGGGGAGTTGAACCACGTCCGGACGTACCGGTCGGGTGAAGGGATGAGCCGCTCTTCGATGGCGTCATCGATGTTCTTGTGGAAGTAGGAGAGCGCCAGGACCTCGCCGGCCGACGGGAAGTACTCGAATCGGACGTCGTAGTTGCCGATGGCCGCACGCTCGAGGTCGGAGTTACCAAGGACGTTCTGCGAGTTGTCGAGGTCGTAGTAGAGCACGTTCGCCATCTCACGGAGCTCCGGCCGGTTGACCGATCGGGCGTAGGCGAGCCGGAGGTTCGTCCGTTCCGTCGGCATGTAGGTCAGGTTGACCGAGGGGAGGACGTCCGTCCTCTCGAGGACCGTGGTCAGCGGCGTCGGGTCGTCGACGGCGACCTGTGAGTCGACGGTCTGTCTTGAGCGCTCGACGCGAGCGCCGCCGGCAACGCGGAAGCTCTGCCGACCGAACGCGAACGGGTGGTTGACCATCGCGTAGTAGCAATCGAGATCGTGGGCTGCCTCATACTCGCCGGTGAATGTCGTCATCGTTCGGAATGTCAGTTTCTTCGTCCCGTAGTTGTCCTCGTCGAAGATCTCCTCTATCGGCTCGATGCGGATGCCCCAGTTCGGCGCGCCGATCGTCGACGTGTCCGTGTAGTAGGCGTCGACCCCGTACTCGCGCTTGCGGCGCTCGTAGTAGAACCCTGCCTTCACAGACGAATCGCCGAACGGACAGGTCACGTCGAGGCGGCCGCCGTTTGACTTCTCGTAGAGCTCGGCCCACGTCCTGTAGTTCTGCTTGAGCGCGAAGTTGCCGTACGAGTCGCGCTCGAACTCCGCGTTCTTCCGGTCGGGCTCGGAAGCTTCCGACGTGGAGCCGAAGACCTTCCAGTCGATGCCGATGCCGCGGCGGCCGAGCGTGTGTTCGCCGCCGAGCTGCCCGACGAAGAGCGTCCGCTCGTCCCACTCGATCGTGGTTCTTGTTGAGTAGCCGCCCTGCTCGTTGTTGCCGCTCGAGAAGCTCACCTGGTCCTTGGCGCTCTGGACGTAGTTCGTGCGAAGACTGAAGCTGTGGTCCTCGTTCAGACGATAGGTGAGGTTCGCGAGCCCCGACCAGAGCACCGAGTACTTGTCGCGCGTCCCCTCGAAGTGATAGGTCTCCACGCCCCCGAGGCTCGGGCTGTCGACGAAGTCCGCCGTCTCGTAGGAGTTCTTGTAGGTCAGCGCGGAGATGAGGCCGATCGTGTGTTTCCCGTCGGGGAGTCCAAGATCGAACTGGTCGCCATAGGCGAGTCCGTACGAGCCGTTGAGCGGCGCCCGGTGGTAGTCAGTGTCCCACGTGTTCGGCAGCGCGCGGGCCAGATCGTTGCCCGAGAGGTCCCCGCCGGGGAGCGACCGGATGCCGTCGTCGATGGCGTACCAGTCTGAGTCGCTCCCCTGCGAGCGAAGCATGTTGCTTCCCGTTGTCTCCTCATCGTAACTGCTCGAGACGGAGAGCTTGAAGACGCGCTCCGGGGGGAGATCGAGCGTGTTGACCTGCACGAGGCCGCCGCTGAAGTCACCCGGCAGGTCCGGGGTTGCGGTCTTGACGACGACCGTGTTCGCGAGGAGCGAGGCGGGGACGATGTCGAACGTGAAGCTCTTGCGATCGGTGTCGGTGTCGGTGCTGCTGACCGATACGTCGTTGAGCGTCGTGGAGTTGTATCGGTCCGTGATACCGCGGATGAACACGAACTTGTCGTCGACGACCGAGAGACCGGTCACGCGCTTGAGCACGTCGCTGCTCGTGCCGTCGGGCGACTTCGAGATCTGCTCGGCGCTGATGCCGTCCCCGATCGTGATCGCCTTCATGCGCTCCGTGATGATCGCGATGTCGGTGGACAGTATGCGTTCGGCCGTGACGACGAAATCGTCGAGCGTGAAGCTCGCGCCGCCCGCCTGTCGTTCGAGCTCGACGTTGAGCCTCTCCTGCGCACCGGGGTTGATGACGATGTCCGGAATGACGATCGTCTCGTATCCCATGGATGAGACGCGCACGTCGTAGGTGCCCGCCGGCACGTCCTCGATCTCGTACTCGCCATCGAGATTCGTGGAGGCGCCGATGGTCGTGTGGAGGAGGAGCACGCTCGCGCCGGCCAGCCGCTCGCCGTCGTCGTCGCGGACACTCCCCCGAAGCGAGCCCGATCGGACGCTGTCAGCGTGACGCGACTGAGCGGCGACGTCGGTCGCGCACGAGCTCAGCGCGAGAACGATGGCTGTGATCTTGACCGTGTTCATCCAGTTGATCCCGCCTGTGCGATTCCGTCTTCTCATTCGATTTCGGTCCCTCGCCGCGTTCGATGTCTTGCGCACGGCAGTAGGAGTATAGCCAACGCGTGTTTGCGCATTCTTAGGGCGGCGATAGAAGGCCGTGCGACGCCCGTGTCGGTTGTGTTCGCTGCAAGACGAAGTCTAGCGGGCGGGTGTTCGCACACTGTTAGGCGAGCGTTGGAAACTCGATTCCGTTCCTTCGGCTGCGCTCGGAGGCCTCGCATCAACCGATGCGGCTCGGGGCATGAGAGCGCAGCGCCCCGAGCCTCCAAACGCGGCCATCACGAACTGCAAGCACTCCCTTCACAGAGCGCTAACTTGAGTGCACTACTCTCTCATCCGTACCATTGAGCGTTTCCCGACATGTACGCGAGGTGTCCCGAGCGGACAGGACAGACCGTGCGCAGCAAGGCACGATCGAAAGGACCGGTTCATGCGAAGACTCGCAGCCGCTGCGCTGCTCGTGATGGTCGCGGCAACTCCTCTTAGCGCGCAGACGACTGCCGACGGTCTTCAGGAGACCGTCAGCGGTACGGTGGAGATCGAGCAGGAGACACAGCGCCAGCGGGACCAGTGGGCGACCGAACAGGCGGAACTCGAGGCGAGATACCGCACTGCCAGGGCGAACGTGAAGTATCTCCGGGAACGGATAGTGTCGGAGGAAGGCCGCGTGGCGGCTCTGGGCGAGAGCATCGCCGAACTCGAGAGAAGGATGGGTGAGGCGAGGACGCTCCAGAACAGCCTGCAGGACACGCTGGACATGACGATGCTCCGGTTCGAGAGATTCGTCGAGAAGGACCTGCCCTTCCTCTCAGACGAGCGTGAGCTGAGGCTCGAAGCGCTCCGCGGGGAACTCGCGCGACCGGAGGTGACGGGCGCCGAGAAGCTCAGGCGGCTGCTCGAGGCCATGCAGGTCGAGACCGAGTACGGCAAGGCCGTCGCGGTGGACCAGGACGAGATCTCGGTTCACGGTGAAGCGCTGTTCGTCGACGTCCTTCGCGTCGGGCGCGTGTCGCTCTTCTGGCGCACGCCGGACGGGGAGAGGGTCGGGACCTTCGACCGCGGGGCGTGGGAGTGGGTGGAGCTACCTTCTTCGTACGAGCACAGCATCACGATCGCGATCGAGATGGCGTCGCGGTTGAGACCCGTGCAGCTCATTGACCTGCCGCTCGGGAGGATCCAGCGATGACGAGACTGACTGCACTGTCGGAGGCGAGGCTGGTCGAGAAGCCGGTTCTCAGCGCGATCACGCGCGGCCTCAGGCTCGCGCTCGCGGCGGCCATCTTCACAGCCATCCTGCTGGGTTCAGCCGTGAGCGACTCCCGGGCGCAGGATGTCAGGGAGGCAGCCAGGAGGGCCGAAGCTGACCGCACAGAGGCTGTCGAGCGCGCTGCCGCCGCCGAGGCGGCGATCATGAGTGACCGCGACGCGCTTCTCGCGGCCGTGGAGGAACTGGAGGCCGAGGAGCGCGCTCTCGACGCGGAACTGGCGGAACTCGAGGGCAGGGCATCTCAGCTGGAGGTCCGCCGTGAGCGACTTGCCGACCGCTGGGGGCGCGAGGAGCTTCAGTACAAGGAGATCTCAGGCAACGTGAGGCTTGCTGCTCGCGACCTTTCGGCCTTGCTCGAGCAGTCATCGCTGACCGCTCTCAGGCCGGAGAGACTGGACCCGCTCAAGCAGATCCTCAGGGAAGGATACTTCCCGGACATCGAGGACATCAGCGGCATGGCCGGGGCGCTCCTCGAGGAGATGGAACTCAGCGGGCAGGTAGGACTCAGGGAGTCGTGCTTCGTGGGGCGAGACGGTGAGGAGCAGACGGGCAGGGTCCTCACGCTTGGCACCTTCACCGCCGTCTACGAGACCGCCGACCGAGGGGAGATCGGGTTTCTCAGGTACTCACAGAGTGAGCGGAAGCTGTTCGCACTCTCGGCCCTCCCTCCGCGCGGCATGGCGAGAACGCTCAAACGGTATCTCTCGGGAGACAGCGAGTCCGCGACGATAGATATCTCCGGCGGCGGGGCGCTCAGGCAGATCACCCAGGAAGTGAGTTTCTGGGAGCACATTCTCCAGGGCGGGCCGATCGTGTATCCGATCCTGGCCATCGGTATCGTCGCGCTGCTCATCGTGGCGTACCGGATCGTCTTTCTCAACAGGGTCCACGGCAACACCGATCGGATCATGGGGGAGGTCTCGTCGCTCGCGTCGCGCGGAGACTGGGACGGTTGTGATGCGGTCGTCAAGCGGCACGAGGCCAGGAAGATGCCGGTCATCGAGGTCGTCGCGGACGGTCTCTCGGCTCGGGATGAGGATCGCGCGACACTCGAGAGTGTCATGCAGGAGGCCATCCTGCGCGAACTGCCACGCGTTGAGCAGGGACTGTCCGTGCTCTCTGTGATGGCTGCGGTCGCACCGCTTCTGGGGCTCCTTGGAACCGTCACGGGCATGATCGAGACGTTCCGGGTCATCACGCTTTACGGAACAGGCGATCCGAGACTGATGTCGAGCGGCATCAGCGAGGCGCTCGTGACGACGGAGCTTGGTCTTGCGGTGGCGATCCCCATCATGCTGTTCCACACCTTCCTGTCGCGCCGGTCCAACGCGATCATCGGGGAGATGGAGGAGAAGGCGGTCCACCTCTCCAACATCATCCTCAAGGAGAAGGTGGGTGCCGACGGCTAGCGGGCGGCAGACAGCGGGAGGCGCGCGGCACGCGCCCTCGCCAGGGAGAGACTGATGGAAGTCATCAAGATGACATTCGAGTATCTCAAGCAGGGCGGGTGGATCATGATCCCGCTGGCTCTCGCATCGGTCACGCTGTGGACGCTTCTGCTGGAGCGGATGAGCTCTCTCAGGCGGCTGAGCCGTGAGGACCTTGCCGTCGATGACGCCATCAGCGCGGTCCGGGAGGGCGCGGCGAGTGTGGAAGGCGAGGGACTTAGAGCTCGCCTCGTGCGGAGCTTCCTCGCCGAGCGAACGGGCTTCCCGCCGCTCGACATCGACATCCTCAGGCGCTGCTCGATGCGCGAGCGTCCCGGGCTCTCGAAGTTTCTGGGAATGATCGGCGTGCTCGTGAGCGTGGCGCCGCTGCTGGGTCTGCTCGGCACCGTTCTCGGGATGATCGAGACATTCACGGTCATCGCGGTATACGGCACCGGAAACGCCAACGCCATGGCCAACGGCATATCCATCGCGCTGATCACGACGGAGGCGGGGCTTCTCGTCGCGGTGCCGGGGCTTCTGCTCAGCGGGCTCCTGCTCACACAGGCCTCGAGGCTGGAGGTCCAGCTCGAGGAGGACACGACCATCCTGACACGCATCGTGCGCCGGTCGGGCTGCGGTCCGTCGGACCGGACGCGACACGCGCGCGGATGCACCGAAGCGTCTTACGTGGCGCCACCGATGGCGCCGGCAGGAGCCGGCGCGGAGGGTACCAACCGATGATCAACGTGCGAGGCTCGATCCGTGGCGGGAACGACAAGGTCGACATCCCGATGGGGCCCCTCATTGATATGGTCTTCCTGCTTCTGATCTTCTTCGCGGTGACGACGAGCTTCGTGAAGGAGTCGGGCATCGACGTGCAGAAGGCGACGGCGTCGACGGCGGAGGTGAAGGAGCACGCGGGCATTCTCATTGGCGTGACTCCGGAGGGCGACGCGTACTTCGAGGGCAAGCGAATCGACATCCGGAGCGTCCGCGCGCACATCGAGCGCGCGCTGGCGGAGGATCCCGAGAGCGGCGTTGTGATCGTCGCGGACAAGCGCAGCGAGACGGGCGCCATCGTGACCGTGATGGACCAGTGCCGGCTGGCGGGAGCCAAGACCGTCAGTCTGGCGGCGAAGCGCGAGGAAGAGGAATGACGGTAGTCGCCCGTTTCCCGGTCTGGACCGTGCTGACGGCGCTCGGAGTTAACGCCGTGCTGTTCGGCATGGCGGCTCTGCTTCTGCAGGAGCGCCGTGTGCCACAGGACATCACCGAGCCTGTGGCCGTGAGTCTCGTCAAGCTCGAAGCGCCCTCGATGCCCGAGCGCGAGGAGGTCAAGGCTCCCGAGAAGCCGAAACCGCAGCAGCAGCTCGACTTCATGCCTGACGTTGTGCGTCCGGACCTCGGAGCTGCCGGCGGGATGGACCTCGGCATTCCCGTCAATCTCGGCGGCGCGAGCGGGATCAGCGGCACGCGCGAATTCGTCTTCGAGGCTTACGAACTCGATCAGGCGCCCCAGCCGATCATGCGAGTTGCGCCGGCGTATCCGTACGCGGCGCGCGAACGCGGAATCGAGGGCGCCGTGCAGGTGAAGATGCTCGTGACGACGGACGGCACCGTCGGTCAGGTTGCTATCCTCGATGCGCGGCCTCAGGGGATGTTCGAGGAGGCCGTCCGGCGGACACTCCCGCAGTGGAAGTTCTCGCCGGGGAAGATCCAGGGCAAGGCCGTGACCGCATGGGTCGTGACGACGATCCGATTCACGCTTGATGACTAGAGGGATGCGCAGCAGATGACTCGATACTCCCCAATGCAGACCACGCGGGTCTGGAAAGTGGTGGCGCTCGCCTGCCGAGTGCTCGCCATCCTGCTCCTTCTGGCGCTCTTTGACCCGGCTCCCGCCGCGGACGGCGCGGGCGAGCGGCGCATTGACGACGTCTCCGATGTTCCTGCCGCGGCACGGCTCGCGCTTTTCGAGGCGCAGCAGCTCCGAGAGACCGGCGATCCGGACCAGGCGGTCGACATGCTGCTCGGTTTCCTCGAGGAGTATCCGGAGCAGGACCACTTCCTCGTGAGATTCCACCTCGCCGTGAGCTGGTCGCGGCGCGGGGATCAGGAGAACGCGCTTCTCGAGTACAGCCGTTCCGCCGAGATGGAACCGCTCTTTGCGCAGGGCTGGCTCAACATGGGCGAGCTTGCGTACAACCTCGGCCGGTATGGTCTCGCGGCCTCATCGCTCGCGCGCGGGTACGACGTGAGCGAGTGGAAGGACCCGAACGTCCTCTTCTTCATGTCGGCAGCGCTCGTGATGGACGAACGGCCGGAGGAGGCCATCCCGCTGCTCCACGAGCTCATCGACGCGCCGCAGAGCGAGTCGAAGCTCGAGTGGCACCGCGCGCTCGTCATGGCGTATCTCGACATCGGGGACGAGAAGAGGGGGAGCGCGGCGATTCGCGCGATGCTCGCGAAGTTCCAGAACGACGCGGACGCGTGGCAGATAGCGTTCCAGTACGCGGCCGGTCGGAGCGACTACGAGAAGGCGGTCATCGCGCTGACCGTCATCGGTTATCTCAGACCGCTCTCCGTCGACGAACAGATGACGTTGGGGGATCTCTTCCTGGCTGTCGGAGTTCCGACACGGGCTGGGGATCTCTACGAGAGCGCGCTCGCGGACAGCGGCACGACGGCCGACCTTGAGCGTCTGGCCTCGGCGCACGTTGCGGCGTACGAGTTCGACGAAGCGCGCGCCGTTCTTGGGCGCGCGCTCGAACAGCAGCCGACACCGCGGCTCTGGTCGCTCCTGGGCGACATGAGCTTCATGGACAAGGACTACGAATCGTCGATGGAGGCCTACCGCCGGAGCGCCCTGTCGGACACGGTCTCCGGACGGGCCTGGCTGATGACGGGGTACTGCGCCATCCAGCTCGAGCGGTACGCCGACGCCATCCTCCCTCTCGAGCGGGCAGCCGGTTTCGACGACGTCGGCGAGAAGGCCGGGCAGCTGCTCTCCGCCCTGCGGGCGATGACGGAATAGCGCTGCGTCCGACCTTTCTCCATATCTGTGAATATCCACTCATTTTGTTCTGGACTCGCCCTCGCAGGGTCTGTATTATCAACTGGACATTCAGCTTCGTAGAAGCGTCACAGCACCGGGCGGCGTCGCGCGAGCGGCGCCGGCTTTTCGCGTCAAGTGGGTGTGGTGGCGTCCAGCTGACGGGCTCGGTCCGACGAGCTCGGGGAGCCGTGCGGCCCGCTGACAGCGCCGCACAACCGTGCGGATCGCCTACGGCGCCGCACCGAAGGAGGGTGTAGTTGTGGCAGCGAGGTTGCGACGACAGATACGCAAGAGCAGCATGTCGGTTCCCAGAGGCGTCGAACTGCTGAACACGCCGACGCTCAACAAGGGCACCGCGTTTACGGAGCAGGAGCGCGATGTCTTCGGTCTCCGCGGACTTCTTCCGCCGCACGTCCACACGATGGAGGAGCAGGTCGAGCGGGTCCTCGGCAACTTCCGGCGGTACGACACCGCACTGGGACGGTACGTTCACCTGATGTCGCTTCACGACCGCAACGAGGCGCTCTTCTACAGGGTCGTCACCGAGAACCTCGAGGAGATGATGCCGATCATCTACACCCCGACCGTGGGTCAGGCGTGTCAGGAGTTCGGACATATCTTCCGCAAGCCGCGCGGCTGCTTCATCGCGAAGAAGCACAAGAACACGATGGCCGACGTTCTCCGCAACTGGCACTTCGTTGACGTGAAGGTCATCGTCGTCACCGACGGCGAGCGCATCCTCGGTCTCGGCGACCTCGGCGCGGACGGCATGGGCATCCCGATCGGGAAGCTCGCGCTCTACTCCGCATGCGCGGGCATCGACCCGGCGCAGTGCCTGCCGGTCATGCTCGATGTCGGAACGAACAACGAGAGGCTCCTCAACGACCCGCTCTACATCGGCACGAAGCAGCGCCGCATGACGGGAACGGAGTACGACGAGTTCGTCGAGGAGTTCATCCAGGCGGCGACCGAGGTCTTCCCGCGCGCGCTCATCCAGTTCGAGGACTTCGCCAACGCCAATGCGTTCCGGCTCCTGGAGAAGTACCGTGACCGCGTGCTGACATTCAACGATGACATCCAGGGCACCGGCAGTGTCGTGCTCTCCGGCATCATCGGCGCGCTCCGCATCTCGAAGCAGAAGCTGGTTGATCAGAGGTTCCTGTTCCTCGGCGCCGGCGAAGCGGGCATGGGCTGCGGACTCCAGATCGTGGCCGCGATGGTCTCCGAGGGTCTCTCCGAGGAGGAGGCGAGGAGCCGATGCTGGTTCTTCGACGTGCACGGCCTCATCGTGAAGGGCCGCGACAACCTCGGCGAGGAGCACAAGCCGTACGCTCACGATCACAAGCCGACCAAGGACTTCCTCGAAGCCGTCAAGTCGATCAAGCCGACGGGTATCATCGGTGCATCGGCGCAGGCGGGGATGTTCTCGAAGGACGTACTCGAAGCGATGGCCGGATTCAACGACAGGCCGATCGTCTTCGCGCTGTCGAACCCGACGCACAAGGCCGAGTGCACGCCGGAAGAGGCGTACACACACACCGACGGCAAGGCGATCTACGCCAGCGGCAGTCCGTTCGGGCCGGTCGAGTACAAGGGTCAGACGTTCGTCCCGGGGCAGGGCAACAACGCCTACATCTTCCCGGGCGTCGGTCTGGGCGTCGTCGCGGTGAACGCGACTCGCGTGACGGACGACATGTTCTATGCCGCCGCGAAGGCGCTGGCCGATGAGTGCGGTGAAGAGGATATCAAGCTCGGTCGCGTGTACCCACCGCTCACGCGGATCCGCGAGGTCTCGGCGAAGATCGCCACAGCCGTCGCTGAACTCGCGTATGAGAAGGGGCTCGCGCAGCTCCCGCGTCCGAAGGACCTGTACCAGCACATGAAGGACGCAATGTACCAGCCGGAGTACGAGGACTATATCTAGTCTCCGGCCCGCAGTCTGAAGATGTAATCCACGGCCGTGGTTGCCCCGCCTTTTCCTCTGCCACGGGGTTCACCGCACAGGTCGTGCGAAGAGGGGGGTCGCTAGCAGTAGCGACCCCCTTCATTTCGTGTATACTGGATCATCGTGCGGTCGGTATCGCACGATGCTCCGAGGCGGCGCGCAGCGTGGCGCGGGCGGCCCCGGACGCACGGTCCCGGACCTGCGGCAGCGGCAGGGGAGGTTCGCACTATGGAGCTCGCACTCAGTATTCTCGTCGGCATCGGCCTGGCCGCCGCATGCGGCTTTCGGGTCTTCGTGCCGTTTCTCGTCATCAGCATCGCGTCGATGAGCGGCCATATCGAATTGGCGCCCGGGTTCGAGTGGATCGGCACCTCCTACGCGATCACGGCGTTCGCACTCGCCACGGTCCTCGAGATCATCGCGTACTACGTTCCGTGGCTCGACAATCTCATGGACTCGATCGCCACGCCGGCGGCCATCGTCGCGGGGACCATCATCACGGCGGCCGTTATCGGCGACATGTCACCATTCCTCCGCTGGTCTCTCGCCGTCATCGCGGGTGTCGGTGTCGCGGGAGCCGTTCAGGGAACAACGGTCGCACTCCGCGGAGCATCGACGGCGACCACCGGCGGGCTGGCGAACCCAGTCGTCTCGAGCGGGGAACTCGCGGGTTCGGTCGTGACGTCCATACTCGCGGTTGTCCTGCCCATCGTCTCGGTGGCGCTTCTGGCGTTGATGTCGTTCGGCGGCGTCCGCAAGCTCCGTGTCGCGAGGGCCAGAGCGCGCGCCGCGCGGTGTCAGTAGGGGGGGATTGATGAGCCGCTCGAAGGGAAGAAAGCGGGAGAAGGGCCAGATCTCCAGGGGCAGGGAACGCTCAGCATCCCGCGGCGTGCCACGGGACGTGCTGCGCATCATTCTCCTCATCGCGCTGATCGCGCTCGCCGTTCGCGTCGCGTACATCGTCGAGGTGCGTGCGCATCCTCTGATGACCACGACCACGGGCGACCCTCAGGTCTACGACCTTCGCGCGCTCGAGATCGCCGGGGGACAGTGGGCCGCAGACGACGTCTTCTTCCATTCGAGTCCCATCTATCCGTACATTCTCGGGGTCATCTACGCGATCTTCGGGCAGAGCTACACCGCCGTCCGGATCATCCAGTCGCTCTTCGGCGTGGGAAGCTGCCTGCTGCTCTGGTCGATCACGCGGACGCTCTTCGGGCCGAAACAGGGTCTCATCGCCGGAGTGATCGCCGCGCTCTACGCGCCGTTCATCTTCTTCGATGCCGAGATCCTGATGATCACGTACGTGATCTTCTTCGCGCTTCTTTCGGTGTGGCTGCTGTTGCGTTGCCGGAGCCAGGGGAAGCTCTGGCCGGCACTGGCGGCCGGGGCAGCCATCGGCGTAAGCGCGCTCGGCAAGCCGAACATGCTGCTTTTTACTCCGGTGGCCGCGGTCTGGATCTGGTGGCTCTTCCGCCGGAGCGAACGCGCGCAGGAGACGCTCCGCACGGTGGCGCTCATCATTATCGGGACGGTCGTCGTGATCGCGCCGATGACCATCATGAACGCCGTCATCGCCGACGACTTCGTGCTGACGTCGAGCAACGGCGGGATCAACTTCTGGATCGGGAACAACCACGGTGCCGACGGGACCTTCCTCGTTCCGCAGAACATGCGCACCGACCTCTACACGCAGTCGAAGATGGCGGCGGAGGTGGCGGTCGGACGCGAGCTCAAGCCGTCCGAGGTCTCCTCGTACTGGTTCGACAAGGGAATGCAGTTCGTGACTTCGCAGCCGGGCGCCGCGCTCAAACTCCTCGGCCGGAAGCTCCTGTTGTTCTGGAACGCCTACGAGATACCCAATCACTACGATATCAACTATTTCCGGCAGGCGTCAAAGGTCCTCGGTCTGAACCCGTTCATGTTCAGTTGGATCGTGCCGCTCGGATTCCTCGGGATGTACGTCTCGCGAAGACACTGGCGAAGGTACGCGGTGCTCTACGCGTTCGGACTGGCGTACCTCATCTCGTTGATGCCGTTCTTCGTGACATCGCGGTACCGGCTCCCGGTCGTCCCGGTGATGATCGTCTTCTGCGCGCACGCGCTCTGGTGGATATGGGAGCGCATCAGGTCTCGCGAGAGAAGCGGATGGATCGGTCCGGTCATCGTGCTCGTCATCGTCCTTGTGATCGTCAACCTGCCGCTCGTCGACTTCTCGCTCGGGCCGCAGTACGCCATCATCGGACAGGTCTACCGAGACGCCGGGGACTACGAGGAGGCGGCGCGCTACTACCGGCTCGCCATCGAGGAGAGTCCGGAGTACGACCTCGCGTACAACAGTCTCGGTTCGTCGCTTCTGCGACTGGGCCGACACTACGAGGCGGAGCGCATGCTTCTCAAGGCGCTCTCGATCAACCCGCTGCTCGCCTCGGCGCACAGTAATCTGGGACTCGCCTACATGCAGACCGATCGCATGGATCTCGCGAAGGAGAGCCTGCTGAGGGCGACGCAGGAAGATCCGGACCTCAAGCCCGCGTGGGACAATCTTGCGAGGCTCGGCATCATGACGGGGGATTCGTTCATGGCCGTGTCGGCTCTTGAGCAGTCGCTCCGGCTCGACCCGCGGGATGCGTTCGCGCACTGGAACCTCGCGATCTTCCTGGCGGGGCAACCGGACCTCCGCGACGCCGCCATCCACCACGCCCGAACCGCGGGTGCGCTCGAGCCTTCGCTTCGCCCCGATGCCGACGCTCTCATCCGTTCGCTCGTTGAGGGGCAACCGCCGGGAGGATAGCTCGTGCGCGCGTTCTTCGTCTCGGACATGCACGGTCGCGTCGCCCGCTACCGACGGCTCTTCGAGTCCGTGCGCGACGAGCGTCCCGACGCTGTTCTTCTTGGGGGCGACCTTCTTCCGATGGGGCTCATCGCCGGGGACGAGCAGGTCGACGGCGGCTTCATCGAGGACTTCCTTGGCGGGGAGCTGTCTCGTCTCAGGGACGATCTTGGCTCAGGCTACCCCGTCTTCATCGTGATTCTCGGCAACGACGATCCCAGGCACTACGAGACCGCCGCGCTCGAACTCGAGACCGCCGGGCTCTGGCGGTACGCGCACGGTCGGCGGATCGAATGTGACGCCATGACGGTGTACGGCTACTCGCACGTGCCGCCGACCCCGTTCCTGCTCAAGGACTGGGAACGGTACGATGTCTCACGATTCGTTGATCCCGGCGCGGTCTCGCCGGAGGAGGGGCATCGATCGGTCCCGGTGGAGGCGCACAGAGTCCGGAATGCGACGATCAAGGATGACCTCCAGAAGCTCGCCGGCGGAGACGATCTCAGTCGCGCCGTCTTCCTCTTCCATTCACCGCCGCATCGGACCCGCCTCGACCGCGCAGCGCTCGATGGGCAGATGGTCGATCACGTGCCCGTCGACGTTCACGTTGGGAGTGTAGCGATCCGGAGGTTCATCGAGGAGCGCCAGCCGCTCATCACACTGCACGGGCACGTGCACGAGTCGGCGGAACTGACCGGTTCGTGGCGAGACCGCATCGGGCGGACCCATCTGTTCGGGGCGGCGCACGACGGTCCGGAGCTGGCTCTCGTGCAGTTCGATCCGGACGATCCGGAGACCGCGACCAGGCAACTGCTCCGGGTGTAGCATCCGCGCTCGTGCGCGTCGGTCTGTCGTCGGCAGTCCGACGGCAGCAGGCCGATGCACATCAGTCGCCCATCGGCAGTTCGCGGGCCGCATCGGTGACGGCGCCGATCTTCGAGGCGTAGCTTGTCCGCTTCGCGATGTCCTCGTCCGTCACCAGGTGGACGTCGAGGAGTGTCTCGGTTCGATACCCCGTCCGCAGGAAGTTCATCTCGCTCAGACACCGTCCCCAGCCGTCGAGCCAGCTCAGAAGCTCCGAACTCTGCCTCGCGTCTCCGCGCGTGTGAATCAGCAGGTCGATGTCGCTGGCGGGGCCGGCCGTGGCGTTCTTCGTGCTCCCGAAGATGTAGACCGCGACGACGCCGAATCGAGTGGCGTCGATCTCCGCGGCGATCCGCTCGGCCATGCGAAGTCTCCACTGCCAGTACTGAACCGGCAGCCGTGGCGTGACCTCCCGCGTCGGAGGCGGCTCGGCGACGCTGTCCGTCGGATCAACGAGCATGGCGAGGGCCTCGCAGAGATCGGCGTTGAGGAGCACCCTCAGAAGCCTGCCTTCGGTCGCATCCGCCACATCGATCACGCGCACGACGTCCTCGAGGTGCGCGAAGTCGGGGAGCATGCCCGCGAGGAGGTTCGGCGAGCCGAGAAGGAAGCGTTCGTTGAAGACGACTCCCTCCTCGTCGGGATAGAGCGGCAGATAGCGGATGCGCGACTCGACGAGGTCCTGAAAGAAGTGGGTACCGAAGGACAGGTCCGGGACGTAGTCGCCCTTCCGCCTCGCGACCTCGATGAGCATTGCGGTGTTCGAAATATCGGCGTACGTCACGCTCACGCCGAGTTTGACGTCCCCGCGGCTGCCCCAGCGTCCCGGTCCGAGCAGGATGAACCGCTTCATCGGGAGGAGCCGGTTGAGGCGTCCCACCGCGCGCGCCACCTCGAGCATCTCCTCGCGGCTTGCGAGGCGACCGTATGCCTCCGGGTTGACATAGACGATATTCGTGATATCCGGCACCCAGCCGTTCGTAACGTAGCGGTCCGCCGTGAACACGATATCCTTCGTCTCGACGTCCTTCGGGATGGGCGCGGGCGCCGACTGGTCGGACCGGCTCTGCGGACGGCACTGGAGAAGATAGAAGCTCTCGCCGTCGTGCGCGAACTCGATGTCAACCGGCGTGTCGAGTCTCTCCTCGAGGATGCTGAGCATGCTGTCGAGATGTCTGATGAACGGCGTCGAGTATGCCAGTCCGTCGAAGGTCGCCACGAGCTCCGTCTTGTCGGGGTCGAAGAGCACGCGCGGCGGAGCCTTGCCGAGCATCCCGTCCCGGAGTGACGAGAAGACCTTCTCGAGGCCCGGAAAGTCCGCGCCCAGTTCCCCGACGAGCTCGGCGAGGTCTCTTGTTTCGAGCGTCCCGGTCTCGAGGTTGATGATGTCGATCCAGTGCGGGGAATAGCGGATGATCTCGTCGACGGCGACGTTGGCTCTGAGGTTCGGCTTTCCGGGAACGAGCAGTATCGGGTAGTCGTCCGAGACACGGTCGACGGCGCGCGTTCCAAGACCCGGAACGAGACGGACGAGGCCGTCCTCCCGCTGGATGCGGGGCGACCAGCGGAATTCGCTGTTGCTGAAGGCCACACCGGCGAACGCCGGGAAGAAGTAGCTGCCGGCTTTCGTACCGACGACCTCCTGGATGAGGATACCCATCTCCTCATTGAACTCGAGCAGGCCGCGTTCACGGCGGTACTCGATGGGGTCCGGTCCGAACGTGGACGCGTACACCTCGGCGATGGCATCGGCGAGCGCTTCCAGCCGCTCCGCCTTCGTTCCCTGATTGGCCACGAAGAGACTTTTGTACTTTCCGGAGAAGGCCGTCCCGAGCCGGTCCTCGAGGAGGCTCGAGCTCCGGACGATCAGCGGCACGTCCGCGAAATCGTCGAGCGCGACCGACAGACCGTTGATGACACGCGTTGGAAACGTGGAGTTCTTGAAGAGACGGACGATGTCCGGATACTCCTGGCGGATCTCCTCGACCTCGCGGAATTTCTGTTCGATGACGTCCTGAAGATCGTTGTGTCCGATGAAGTCGTGGAGTCCGTCGGAGGGGAGATACCAAGTCTTGGGGACTCTGACCTCGCCTATGGGGCGGTCTTCGTCCGTGGAGCGTTCGAGTATACAGTGCGCGAGGAGCATGCCGGCGCTCTTGCCGCCGAGTCGCCCATGGCTGCCGGCCGGGATGATCATGCGACGGGTGAGGTCATAGAAATCCTCGATCTCCATGTTCTCCTTGGCGACGCGGACGAAATCGATCTGCTCGGTCAGAAGACGCTGCGTCAGTGACACTCGGAGCGTCTTCAGGGTGGACGGACGGAGGATGCGTTTGTCCGGAATGCCGTGCTGGAACCGCCGCATCGCATCGACGATCTCCGGAAGAGGGGAGCGGGGGTTGTTGAGGACGCGGAGCAGACTGGACGCCTTGTCCTCCTGCATCCAGTTCTGCACGCGCGTCAGAACCTCGGTCTGGCTGAGGTAGCGGCTCGCCAGCTCGAAGGGTGCATCGCTCATGAGGTAGTCCGGGTCCTGCGCCAGGCGGCACGCAGGCACGTTGATCTCTCCGGCGACCTCCTCTGCGTCGCCGGACACACCGGAGGCGGTGGCGAGCATCTCCTGGGCCTCCTCGACGCCGATCTGACAGAGGTAATTGAGGATCTTGTGCGCGATGCGAAGATAGAGGCTTCGGTCGGACTCGCGGAGGAGATGGAGGGGGCTGCGCCAGATCTCGGCTCCCGTCTCGCCGCCGCTGTTGCGGAGAGCCTCCCAGTCCTTCTGGAGATCCTGCAGTCGCAGTCTCAGCACGAAATGACCGATGAGGCCGGCGATCGTCTTGATCAGCCGCACCTCCTCCTTGAGGAACGGTCCGTCGTCCTCATTCGGACGGTCGTCGGTGTAGAAGACCTCGAGGATCCCGATCTTCTCATCCTGGACGATGATGTCGGAGCTGAGCACGCCGTCGACCGGCGCGGAGCCGGACAGAGAGAACGCACGCCCCTCGATCGTCAGACGCGCTTCGCAGACATCCGGGTACTGCCACCCCGGAGGGATGGCCCTGAGGACGCTCATGAAAGCTTCGTCGGCCTCGCCGCTCTGCCGGAGCGCCTCCTCCACGTGGTAGAGGCAGTTGAGCTCCTTGGCGCGCTCCGTGAGCGATGCCATCAGCCCGTCAGGTGTCGAGCGCAGCTCGTCAGACATGTGTGATCACTCCTCTGCCGTTTCGACCGTCGACCTTCACGCGGAGCGGACGCTCAAGCCGGACGTGTCGCAAGAGGTCCGACTCCGTCTCGGCGCGCTGCTCGTTGAGCCACGTCCAATCGATACCGGGGGACGCGGAGTGACTGACTGAAAGATAGAGCACCTCGAAGCTGATGAGGTTGTGGAAGAAGTGCGACCCCTGGCTGAGATCGGGCGACATCTGCGGGAGCGTCGCCTCCACGATGACGGCGGCTCCGCTGATCTGTGCCCAGTCGACCGGGACACCGAGCCATGGATCCGAACTGCCCCAGCGGCCGAAACCGATCAGGAGATACGGTCGGTTCTCGCCGGCCAGCCGCCGGTTTACGGTAGCGATCTCCGCGGCGATCGCCGGCGTGTGACGCGCCTCGAACGCCTCGGGGCGAAGATAGACGATGTCGTGGATGTCATCGCGCGTTCCGTTGCCCATCGAATTCACCGAGGCGGCGAGGACGTCGGGTGACGTGAACTCGTCATCGTCGATCTCGATCATCGCCCGCGCGACCATCATGGGACGCGCCTGGAGAAACCCGAACCTCGGCCGCCTGCGCCCGAGCGGATCCAGCGAGACCGCGAACTCGATCTCGACCTCTCTCTCGAGCGCCTCCTCCGAGAGCTCGAGCAGGCGCACCACGAGTCGGTTGAGCGGGAGCGTGTCGTACGTGAGCACAGGCGCGAAGTCGATGACGCGGGCGCCTGCTCCCGAAAGTCCGGGCCGCAGGCGTTCCGACGCGGGGTCGTAGCTCGATACGATGTTGTCGAGAATCCCGTCGTACTCGGCGTCCTTGAGCTGGCCCTGCACCAGGTACTCGGCCTCCTCGACCGGGTCGTGCGGCGGCGGTTTCCCCATGTTGACGGCCCAGAAGCTGGTCTGCGTGTTGTTCATCAGGTCGCTGAGACCGTTGTAGGGCGCCGGTGCCTTGGGGTAGCGTGGGCAGTACGTCCACGCGAGACCGCCGTCGACGATCTGTCTGCCGAGCCCGAGTGCCAGGTCGACCACGCCGTCCTCAGGCTTCGCCCGGAGCGTCGGGTAGTAGCTGTACGAGCGGCCGACACCCGAGATAGCCGGGTAGAAGCGTTCGTTCAGCCGGTGTCCGACGACCTCCTGCACGATGACGGCCATCTTCTCATCGCGGAGAGACCGTCCGACCGAGTCGACGTAGCTCTTCGGTCCGCGGAAGAAGGTTGATGCGTAGACGAACTTGATGGCCTCGACGAGACGGTGAAACCGTGTATCCGGATCGGGCAGATTGTTCGGGATCATCTTCGTGCCGTAGACTCCGGCGAACGGGTGCGAGAGCGCGTCCTCGAGAAGACTCGATGACCGGACGGCGAGCGGCGTATGGAGCCCGGCCGAGATCGAGATGAGGTCGCCGACGAACTCCGCCGGGAGCTCCGCGTGTTGAAACTCCAGCGCGATCCGCTGATCACTCTCATCGCTCAACGCAATGTCGTAGAGGTTGTTCCGCGACATGAAGTCGTCGAAGAGTTCGGTTGTGAGCACGGTGAGCGTCGGTATGCCGACATCGATCGTGGGGAACTCGTCGGGCTCGAGGCGGGAGAGGACGCCGTCACGGACGCGGAGAAGGCCGGCGGCCTTGCCGCCGATCTCACCCGCTCCGATTCCGGTGAACGTCTGCTCTCCACCGAGGAAGGTGCGGTTGAACCGTGGAAGCTGCGACGCGGCTGCCATCGTGCGCGCCCCCTGTTGGCTCGAATCAAGGGCGGGGCACCCGAGCAGGCGCCCCGCCCCGTGTGTCTCTTCAGTTTCGGCCGCGCCCCGGACGGGGCGCGAGTGTCGGATGCCGACGGCGTTTGGTCGGCCCCGCCGCGGGCTAGATCCAGCCTCGCTGACGGCAGGCCTCGGCCACGCGGTTGATCGACACGACATACGCGGCATCGCGCATGTAGATGTTCTGCTTGCGGGCCAACTCGCTGACCGCAGCATACGCGGCCGTCATCTTCACATCGAGCTTACCGAGAACCTCGTCCTTTTCCCAGAAGTAGTTCATGTTGCTCTGGACCTGCTCGAAGTAGCTGCAGGTGACGCCGCCGGCGTTCGCGAGGAAGTCGGGGATGACGTGAATTCCGCGAGCGTGAATGACCTTGTCCGCGTCGGGAGTGGTCGGTCCGTTGGCTCCCTCGGCGATGATCTTGACCCGCTTGCTCATCTTCTCGACGTTGTCGGCTGTGATCGAGTTCTCGAGCGCCGACGGGATAAGGATGTCGACGTCCTGCTCGATCCACGCGTCGCCGGGGAGGATCTCATAGCCGAGGTCCTTCGCCTTTGCCAGATCGATACCGCCGAAGCGGTCGGTGACGCCCTGAAGCTCCGCCAGGTCGACGCCGTCCATCTTGCGGAAAACGTTCGCGCAGGAGCTCTTCTGATCCCAGCACGAGACACAGACGACGGTGCCGCCCATCTGTGTATAGAGCTCGACCGCGTACTGCGCGACGTTCCCGAAGCCCTGAACGCTCGCGATCGTGTCGTTGGGACGGATGTTGAGCTCCTTGAGCGCTTCGCGGAGAGTGTAGACGACGCCGTAGCCGGTCGCCTCGGTCCTTCCGAGCGAGCCGCCCATCCCGACGGGCTTTCCGGTGATGACGCCCGGGAAATGGCCGCCGTGGATCTTCTCGAACTCGTCCATCATCCAGAGCATGTGCTGCGCGTTCGTCATGACGTCGGGCGCCGGGACGTCGGCCACCGGGCCGATGTTCCGTGCGAGCTGTCTGGCGAATCCCCGGCAGATCTGCTCCTGCTCACGCATGCTCAGATTGTGCGGGTCACAGATCACGCCGCCCTTGCCGCCGCCCAGCGGGATGTCGACGACCGCGCACTTCCACGTCATCCACATCGACAGCGCACGCACCGTGTCGATCGTCTCCTGAGGGTGGAATCGGATGCCGCCCTTGCTCGGTCCACGGGCATCATTGTGCTGACAACGGAAGCCCTGGAAGACCTGCACCGTCCCGTCGTCCATGCGGATCGGGATCGTGAAGTGGAACTCGCGCTGCGGCGTGCGCAGAAACGCGCGCGCACCGTCGTCGAGACCGATGAGGTCTGCGATGTGATCGAACTGCGCGCGAGCCATCTCGAACGCGTTGTACGCGCCGTTGCTGGCCATGCTGCTCCTCCTTGGAGTGGACTCTGTTCTGGCGCGCCGACACCTCTGCCGGGCGTCACCTGAGCCCTAGAACCGTGACGGTCGCTGCTGCGAATATCTGAATTTCGCACCAACAATCAGGCAAACCAACTACCAAGTCTAGCCCGACTCAAACGGGAGTGCAATCGTTAGTCAGCGAGTTTCCCCCGGGAGTTCGTGGTTCGCGGCCCGACTGCGCGAGTGCGGCTCATGATAGGATAACCGGGCCGCTTGACCGTCGGCTCGGGGGCGTGCTATCTCTTGCTCTGCTATCATCAGCGGCTGCTCGGGCGGCCATCATCGACATGAAAGCGAGAGAGGCTGTGAAAGTGGTCAGATCGAGATCGGGACTGTGGGCGGGAATCGCGATGACGGCGGTCGTCTCCGCCGCCGTGCTTCTGCTCGCGTCCTGCGCGGAGCCGCCCGCGGGGCCGAACATCGTCATCGTCGTGCTCGACACGGTGCGCCTGGACCGGACCGGCGCGGGGGGCGGGACCAGTGTGACCCCGACGCTCGACGCGCTCGGTGAGGAGGGCATCGTGTTCACGCGTGCGTGGGCGAACGGTCCGTGGACCGTACCGTCGCACGCCTCGATCTTCACCGGTCTCCTTCCCTCGTCGCACCAGTGCACGAGCCGTCGGTTCGCGTTCCTTCCGGGCTCACCGACCTTCGCGGAGCTCCTGTCCGAGAACGGATACGAGACCGCCGCCTTCTTCTCCAACCCCTGGCTCTCGGATCGCCTGACCGGGATGCTCGTCGGTTTCGATGCGCGATACTCCGAGACCGGCGAAGGTGCGGAGATCCTGAACTCGACCGACCAGGGTGGGGCGAGGACGCTCGCGAACGTCGGTCGGTGGCTGAGCGAACGGCGCGACGATCGTCCGTTCCTTGCTTTCGTCAACTTCCTCGAGGCGCATCTCCCGTACGACCCGCCCGCCGACTACCGTGCCGAGTTTCTCGCGGACGCGCCGCCGGGATTCGTCGTGACGACGGGCTGGGCCCAGCGGCACAACGCGAGGGCGGCGATGGCGACGACCGCGGAACTCGAGCGGGCGGCCCGCTTCTACGATGGCGACGTCAATACGTCCGATCGCTATCTGGGCGAGCTTCTGCGGCAACTTCGGAAGCACGGGCTGTACGAGGATGCCGTGATCATCGTGACCTCCGATCACGGCGAGAATCTCGGCGACCACGGGTTTCTCGATCACCAGTTCGGCCTCTTCGAGACGCTCATCGAGGTCCCGCTCGTCGTGCGAGTGCCCGGAACAGCACAGCCGGGGTGGTCGAGCGCCCCGGTGATGCTCACCGACATCTACGACACCGTCGTGGAGCTGGCGGGCGTCAGTGACGTTCCGGAGACGCCGCACAGTCGTTCGCTTCTCTCGGGTTCATTCGAACCCGCGCGGCCGCAGATCGCCGAATACGCGGGGGCCAACCACGAGCTGATCAAGCATTTGGGGAACTTGAACCCGGCGCTCGATCTCACTCGCTATCAGACCGCGTTCGCGAAGGTTCGGATCGAGGGTCTCGAGCTGACCGTCGGTACGGACGGCTCGCTCGAACTGTATGATCTGGAGGCGGACCCCGGCCGAACGAAGAATCGCGCTGGATCGGATCCCGGCGCGGTGGAGGCGCTTCGCGCCGTGCTGCCGCAGGGGGAGTGGGGCGAATCGACGGATGCTGAGATCGACGAGGAGATGCGAGACCAGCTTCGTTCGCTCGGCTACATAGAGTAGCGGCCGACGGTACGCGATAAGAGAGAAGCGCGCGTTCGCACGCGCGCTTCTCTCTTGCACAGGCAGATGAGGCGGCGGAATCAGCAGAGCGCGTCCCGCACGCTTTCCAGCAGTCCCCTGATCGAATACGGCTTACACAGGAACGGGATTCCCAGCTCCTGGGGATGGCTGCCGGCGACTCTCCTGTCCGGGTAGCCGCTCGCCAGAAGCATCCGCACGTCCGAACCGCGCGCTCTGATCTCCTCGGCGAGTTCGATCCCGCTCTTTCCGGGAAGCACGACGTCGCTGAAGACCATGTCGAACTCGACGGAGTCATCGTCGAGCACTTCGATCGCCTCCTCGGCGCTCTCGACATCCACGATCTCATACCCGAAGTGCCTCAGCGCGTGCGTCGCGAAGTCCCGGACAACGGTCTCGTCCTCGACGACCAGAATCCTGCTGCCGATGCCGGACGTCGTGGTATCCAGGCCATCCGAGCTCATATCCGGTTCGGGCTCCGGTTCAGGTTCCGGAATCACCGGCAGGTAGATGTCGAACGTCGTGCCGTGGCCGGGCTCGGTGCTGGCCTTGATCCATCCGCCGTGCTGCTCGACGATGCCGAAGACGACCGACAGCCCCAGCCCGGTCCCGACGCCGGGTTCCTTCGTGGTGAAGAACGGCTCGAAGATGTGGTCAAGCGTGTTCCGATCGATCCCCGTTCCGGTGTCGGAGACGGAGAGGCAGACACACTCGCAGGGCTCGCTATTGAGTCCGATGGCTTGCTCGATGTCCTCGGGAATCGCGGTCCTCGTGGTGATCGTGAGGGTGCCTGTCTCACCCATGGCATCTCGCGCGTTCACGGCGAGGTTCAGGATCACCTGCTCGATCTGGGATCCGTCCACCTCCACATGTCCGAGATCGGCGGCAAGACACGTCTTGAGATCGATCCCCTCGCCAACGAGACAGCCAAGGATGTCGCCCATGTTGAGGACGATGGTGCTGAGATCCTCTGACGAAAGAGAGAGTGGCTGCTTTCTGCTGAACGCAAGGAGCTGCTGTGTGAGTCCGGCCGCCTTGCCCGACGCATCGATGACCGACTCGAGCATGGGGGCGGCGGGTGTGTCGCGGTCGATGTGTGATTTTGCAAGCTCCGCATATCCGGAGATGGCCGTCAGGAGGTTGTTGAAGTCGTGAGCGATGCCGCCGGCGAGCAGGCCGATCGCCTCCATCTTCTGTGACTGCCGGAGCTGCTCATCCTTGATGGCGAGATCGCGCTGAGCCTCCATGAGCTGTGTGATGTCGATGCTGAGGGCTATGACACCGATCGTGTTTCCGTCATGATCACGATAGGGGATGCGGTCCGTCTGCACCCATCGCTTCTCCGGGGAGAACTCGATCGTACCGATCGCCGTGCGCTTCGGGCGCCCGGTAGCGATCACTTCGGCGTCGATGGCCTGACTGGATTCGGAGGCCCCGCTGACGAGATCCGAGAGCTTGCGGCCCGTCCACTGCTCGGCCGGGATATGCGCGAGGTCGGCGATCGCCTTGTTGACCCTGATGTACCGGCTGTGCCTGTCCTTGTACGAGATGTACGCGGGGACCGAGTCCAGGATGGTCTGGAGCTCCTCGCGCTGCTGCTCGAGCGTCTCAGCGGTCTCAATGCTGCGCACGGCGAACCCGATGTCCTCGGCTACCTCCCGGAGCAGGGCGAGTTCCTCGTCGTCCCAGAACATCTCGGCGCTCGGGGTGACGAGGAGTTCGCCGAGCTGCGTTCCCGCGCACTCGATGGGGACGCAAACCTCATCCAGATCATCGACTTCGCACTGCTCGCCGGGGTCGTCGCTCAGATCGGCACGGCCCATCGGGATGCCACCGAGCAGGACCTCCACCCTTCTGTATCCAAGCCCCTCAACGAGCGTCTCACACGATCTGCGAGCGAGAGCTCTGCGGTCGGTCTCCCGGGTGATGATCTGGTTGACCGAGCGGACCGAGCGAACGACGTTGTCCAGCCGAATCGCACGAGCCGTGGTCCTCTCGAGCCGCTGTACCATCCGGGAACTGATGAATCCCGCGATGAGGAAGGCGCCGATGATCGTCGCCCTGCTGTAGACCTCCCGCGGAGGAACATTGAGGAAGAGGTGTTCGGGATAGGTCTTGCCCGCGTAGAAGTAGAAGTCGAGCGCGGCCTGCATGACCCACGCGAATATGCCGGCGAACACGGCGAGGATGATCGCCTGGTGCTCGGGTCGAGCGTGCCGTGTGCAGAAGCGCTTGGGCACCATCGGATACCTCCGTCAGCCGTGCGTCCACCGTGGCTCAAGGCGCCGCGGTCGAGGAGTGGGCGCACGGGACATGCGGGAGCGGACACCGCGGATGCGACACTGTTCCTCCGTCGTGATGTAAAGCAAGGTGTGTGCCAGTAGAGATACTGGATATCCGTAATTCTTGGTTGGTGTGCCACGCTCGAGTAGCCCTGTCAGCGGGCTTTCGCTCGACCGGCTCTTCGTGGCGTGCTCTCGCGACGTGCAACTTGACGGGGAGACTGCGATGCGACATAATCGTGAGTGAAGTTCATCGTCGGTCAGGATACAGTCTGCACGTTACTCGAGAAGATTCTGCAGTGCGCTCCGCTCTTCCAGGCAGCTGCGCGCATCAGAAGGGATACGCCGGGACATGTCGGGGGAACCGACCTCCGTGCCGGCGGCCGCGGCGGCACAACGCCGCAGCGCCGCACCTGTGACAGGAGATGAGCGTGAGCACAAATCCCTCACATACAACATCGAGCCAGCTTCCCGAAGGGAAGGTCATGACCGGCGGGTTGCCGGAGTCGACACGCGAGCTCTGCCAGCTCCGCTGGATCGACGAAGCCCTCTCAGAGCTGACTTGGTTCGAACGTCTGGCACGATTCGCCAACGCGAAGCGACTCGGGCTGATTCGTCGTTCGCGCATGGCTCTCTCTCGCGTGATCGCCGTCGAGCCTCAGCCGTACGGTGGTCGCGCCGACTGGAACGATCACGCGGATGGCACGTCGGTTCCACTTGCTCCACGGAAGCTCCCCGGGAGAGGACTCAAAGCGGGAGATCTGATCGAAGTTCTCCCGCTCGATGAGATCGAGAAGACGCTCGACGCGAACGGGAAGACCGGCGGTCTCAAGTTCCTCCGTCCGATGGAGGACTACTGCGGCCGACGAATGCGTGTACTGAAGCCGGTGCGGCGCATCCTCGACGAACACGATCACATGATGCGGAAGATCGCGAAGACCGTGGTGCTCGAGGGTGGCATCTGTCATGGACGAGGCATCTACGGGCGCGAGGGATGTGACCGCTGCTGCTACTTCTTTTGGAAAGAGGACTGGCTCAGGAAGGTCGAGGAGTAGCCCGCGGCTTGCCCGGACGGCAATAGCGAACGCCCCGCCGAAGCGGGGCGTTTCAGATCGAGTTCGTGACGGACGCGTCCAGTGGGCGCGTTTCTGTGTTTGATACCGTTTCGGGTGCCGCTCCGTCTACGGCTGATCGGTGTCAATGATGACGGCGGCCGTTCCGCGGAAGACCCCTCCGCCCGGGAGATTGACCTGGGCGACCACAAGTCCCTTCGGGCGCTGCCCTTGTCCGGGAGAACCATGCTGCGCGGCGGCCGTGAACTCTCCGTTCTGTGTCACTGTGCCGATTGACTGTGGGCGAACGGCCCAAGTCACCGGGAGGTCGAACTCGCGGCCGCCTGGACCGACCACGATCGCTTCGAAGCCGACCGTGCCGCCAGGCTCCATTGTAGCGACCGCGGGGGAGACCCTGACACGCACGGGCTGACCCGGAATGCGTACTCGGATATGTCCGCGCGCGGTCAGCGTCGAACCGTCGGGCAGCGTTGCACGCGCTACGATCACCCCGTCGCGTGGACCGAATTGTCCGGACGTCGGATCACCAAAGATGGGATTCGCCGCGAACAGGCCGTCGGGTGTGATCGTGCCGAGCTCGGCCGGCAATACGGCCCACTCCGTCCGCCAGTCATCGGGCGCACCCGGACCGAGCACGAGGCCCTGAAGCTGCACATCCTGGCCCGGTGCGAGGGTCGGTCTGACGGGCTGCACTCGCAGCCGCAGGCCGGGTGCGGCGTCTCGAACGGTCATCCGAGCCGCATCCTTCACCTCTCCCTGTTCCGTCTCGATGGACGCGACCACTGTGCCCATCCACATCCCGTTCTGAGGCGGCTCCGATATCTCGTCGGATGCCACGAAGACACCATCTGCGTCTATTGTTCCGATCCAGTCGGGTGCTACCGCCCAGTCGACAGGAACATCCAGGGGCGAGCCGTCGGGACCGATGACCTGTGCCTCGAAGTCGACTTCGTCGCCCGGGAGCACGGCCGCGTCACGCGGACGCGTGCGCACCGTGATGCCTTCCGGTCCCGGCAGCTCGATCTCGACCATTGCGATGCCTCTTGCCGGTCCGTCCTCCGTAGCGACCGAGGCGATGACACGACCCGCGCCGTCACTGGGTCCCGCCGTGAACAGACCGTCGGGGTCGATCGTTCCTCCCATCCGAGGCATCACCGTCCACTCGATCTCCGCTTCGACGGGTTCACCGCTCGCATCGGTCACGATGGCCGTGAAGCGTCCCGTCTCACCCGGTTCGAACCTCGCCCTGTGGGGTGCGACAGTGACGATGGCTCCTGTCGGCGCAGGCGTGCCCACAACAACAGCGGCGTCACCGACTCCTTCTCGGTCGGAATAGAAGGCGCGCGCCGCGATGCGGCCGGATCCGGATTCGTCCGAGGCTGTGAAGATGCCATCGGCACCAATGGTCCCAAGGCGCTCTGGGATCACCACCCACTCGACGTCCGTGTCGACCGTTCCACCGGTGATCGGATCGGTGACGGTGGCCGTGAAGAGCCGTCCATCGTTCACGTCGAGAGTGGCCTGCTGAGGACTTACGACAACGTTCAGCCTGCGCGGAGGCTCTGCGCCGATGTCTACGACAGCGTGGCCTGCGCCGGATGCGGCTCCGGCCACGGCCGTCGCGCGGATGATCGCACGTCCGGGCGTGTCGCCAGCCGTGAACCTGCCTGCGGAGTCGATGAGGCCCAACCCGGGCGGAATCACGGTCCAGACGATGTTCGCGGACATGGATGCCCCGGTACCGTCGAGTATGGTCGCCGTGAAACCGACGACCCCACCGGGGGGCGTGTGCGCACGGTCGGGTGAAACGCGTACGGTCGGTGCATCAGCAGCCGCTGCACTGGAGGTAAGCGAGATGAGGAGCATGGCAGCGAGCGCGGCCGTCGCTCCGATGCTCCACGCCCCCCTGCCACCATTGCTCACATTCAAGCTGTTCCGTTTCATCGTGTGCCTCCACAGGCGTCACAAGTTCTGCGTGTAGTGGATCAGACCCGCTGCTCGAGCGACGTGCGTTTGCCGTTGAGGGCGTAGAAGAGCCAGGAGACGTTCCGAAGCGTCTGACCGGAACCGTCGGAGATCTCGATCGTGATGATGTGTTCGCCCTCGTCAAACCTCATGGCGGGGGAGTACATCACGTAGCTGTCGGTGATGTCGGCGAGACTTGTGACATCACGGTCGTCCACCAGCAGGCGGACGATCCCGCCGGCCTCCAGCGGTGGCTGGATGGCGGCGACGATCTCGACGTTGCTCGCTCCCACGACCGCGTTGTCGGTCGGCATCACCGGTGCGACGTCGGCAGCGAATGCGGGTCCGGCCGTATCGGGTGAGACGGCGACCGCCTCACCGGAGGGAATCGGGCGCTGTCCGGGGAGAAGTCCGTCCCCGGTGTCGGGCCGCAGCGACAGCGTGATCACGAGCGCGACGATGCAGACGGCGGCAACAGCCCATGCGAGTTTCGGCGAGTGAAGCGCGCGCGACCATGCGGGGCGTTCAGCCTCCTGGCGCAGTCGTGCGAGCAGGCGCTCGCGGTGAAACGGCGGTGGGTCTACGGGCGCCAGCCCCTTGAGCAGTCTCTCAACATCCTGCTCGCTGGGGCGGCCGTCGGTCGGCCTGTCGGATGGGCGTCGTTCGTCCCTTGGATTGTGTGCCAAAGCTGTCAGACCTTTCCCTTGAGGAGCTCCGCGAGCATTGACTTGCCCCGCGCGAGCCGTGACTTCACGGTGCCGATGGAGCATCCGGCAGCGCTCGCGATCTCCTCGTAGCTCATCTCGTCGATGTATCGCAGTGTGACCGCCTCGCCGTAGACTGGTGGGAGCTCCGCGATGGCCACGCGTACGGATTCGGCGCGCTCACCTGCGATGACTCGATGCTCCGCCGTCCGCGGGTCGGAGGTTGCCGGGGGATGGCTCTCGATGTGCGCCGCCCAGAGCTCCGCCCGCCTGGTCCTCTTGCGGTAGCGCTTCTTCAGAACATTGACGCCTATCCGGTAGAGCCACGTGAACGGGTCCGAGTCGCCCCGGAAGCGCGGGTACGCGCGCATGGCTCGTACGAAGGCCTCCTCGGTGAGGTCGAGCGCCTCGTGGTAATCACCCGTCAGGCCGTAGAGCACGTTGAACAGCCTCCTGTCGTAGAGGGTGACCAACTCCTCGAACTCGGGTTTCGCCATCGACGCCCTCCAACGTGCCTCTCCATGACTTAGAGGCCTCGTACGACCGCGATGTTCCCGCCCGGCAGGCACCCATGAGCGCTAGAACGAGTATCCCAGTCCTGCCCGGAGCACGTGTACCATGTACGATTGCTGAATCTCCGCCCGGTCCGATCGATCGATGAGCCAGTACTCGAGCCGGAGTTCCGTCGTGCCGAGTTGAACTGTTGCCTCAAGCGTGTAGTGGGAACGGGTGTACTCCGTCTCATCGCCGCTCCCAAGCGACCATCGTCCTGCCGCGCGGCCGCTCCACCGGGCATCGGCCGACATCTGCCTCAGGTCGACGCTCAGCGTCCAGAGGTCTGTTCTGTCGGACGACTGCGACTGCGACCGGGACCAAGATGCACTCGCCACGGCTCGTGTCCGATCGAGCCTCCAGGTGGTGCCGATCGAAGCGTAGCCGTAGATGTAGTCGTCGTCAATGCCAGGGGAGTGATCGTACCGCGCGACGGCATAGCTTCGGAGGTTGGCGTCACCGAGAGCCCATGTGACATCTGTCCGGGCATACGTGTTCACGATGGTTCCGGACTCGGAGTTCGACGGGACTTCATCGCGGCTCAGGCGCATCCAGCCCGACACCCTCGCGGGTCCGCCCGAGCCCCACGCACCGCCCAAGCGGAGCGCGGACTCGCCGGGTTTCTGCTCGAGGCTCCCGGCCGAGTAGAAGCTCACCTCGCTCGTCCAGAACTCGAGCGCGACGTGGTCGTCCAGTTCCGCGCCGCGAATGATCTCAGCGTGGAGCGCAACCCCCGAGCTGTCTGTTCCAGCCGACGCGCTCGACACCGCGAACTCCAGTTCTCCCGCGTATCCCTCCCGGCGTCCGCGAATGATGCCCGCCGTCACATGGTTCGTTAGCGGATCGGTGATCCTGTCACTCTCGGAGATCGAACTCTCGTCATCGAACGTCGAGACGTGTGCGAGAGAAAGACCAAATCGGTCGCTCCAGTCGAATCCCGCCGATCCGCCGAGCGCATATCGTGAGTAGAGTCCGTATCCATCGAGCGTGTCGGAGTCGCTGATGCGGAGCGCGACGAGTTCGGCGTGGCCGCGTCCCACGGTTGCCACGGCGCCGGCGCCAAACCCGGAGGCCCAGTCGAGTGTTGTGCTGGAGAGCGACGGATAGATGTGGCCGACTTCGAACTCGAGCGTGCCGAGCGCCAGATCCGCCTGCCACGCAAACTCATCATTGTAGACGGGATCGTACTGCGCCGTGACGAGGTACGAGGCGTCCGAGCGGAACCCGGATACGTAGAGATCGATGGCAGGGTCACTCACCTCGTTATACGGAAGCGCTACGTCAAGCGAGTCGGCCGACGTGGTGTCCGCTGACACGGTCGCCCATCCAACCTCAACACGGCCAATCACGCGCCAGGGGTCGGCGGTTCCTTCCTGCTCCATCTGCTCCGCCGCCACGTGTTCCGTTCCCGCGGTCGCCTCACCCGCCGGCGTCACAGCATCGCCGACCGCGAATATCCAGCTCTGTTCGACGGATCCTGCTTCGGTCAGCGCGGATATCGTCACTCGATGCCGACCGGTGGACAGCGGGTCCTCTGGGACCAGGACGACAAGATCGGACGTGATCGCGGCGGCCGATGTCACATCGCGTCCGTCGAGGAGCACGATCGCGTCCCACGGTTCTTCGAGCGGAGGCACAAAGAGGGCGGCGATGTCCGCGTGGATATCGCTGACGATTTCACCGGCAGTCGGGCTGACGATCTCGATACCGCTCCCCATCCCGGATGGGGAGACGGGGATCCGGAACGTTCCCGACACCGGTGCGCCGGGTGGCGCTGTCTCGATGAGACCGTCCACGTGGATGACGCGCAGGTAGTACGAAAGTTCCGGCAGATTGACGAGCGCACCGGGGATCTCGCCGAACAGAGCGTTGGTCGAGAAGAACAGGGGGACCTCCGCGTGTGTACCGTCCGCGCGAACGATGATGACGTCGGCTGCATCGATGTCCGCCGGAGAGATGTTGGTGGTCATCGCGATCTCTATGGTGAGTGGAAGGGAGACGACGACCGACGATGGTGGGGAGTGCACGATCCTGCCGGCCCCGGCACTCGCAGCCGATCCGGGAATGGCAAGCAGCGCGAGCGCGACCGCTGCCTCGGCGATGTGGGTTCGGGCATGTCCGGGACCAGTGAGCGTCATGAAACGCGGCTCCTCGGGGACCCTGTGACGGTCGCATCATCACGATGAGTGTACGCGCCGGACCCCCGGACGGCGAGGCG
>CAZRAD010000003.1:0-46680 GCA_964597945.1 uncultured bacterium | reverse complement strand
TCGCGGATCTTCTTGCCGACGCTCATCTCACGGTCGTCGAAGTCCGTGCGGAACGGGATCTTCTCGACGAGCGCCTCACAGAACTCGGTGTGGCGCTCCGCCACCGGGATGACCCTCACCTGAGTCGGGGCGAGCCAGACCGGGAGCATCGGGACTTCCTTCTTCTCGATCTTCATCGCCTGCTGCTCGAGGATGGCGCAGATGACGCGGTCGATGGCGCCCGAGACCGAGGTGTGCATGAGAACGGGTCGCTTCTTCTGACCGTCCTCATCGACGTAGTCGATATCGAACCGCTCGGTGTTCTCGACGTCGATCTGAACGGTCGAGAGACAGAACGCCTTTCCCTGCGCGTCGACGAAGTTGAACTCGAGCTTCGCGACGAAGTAGAAGAACCGCTGGTCCCAGATCTCGACGAGCATCGGCCTGTCGGCCTGCTTCGCGATCGAGCGCCCGAACTCCGGGTCCTCATCGAGGAAGTCGCGGACGAACCGGACCGCGACCTCGTACTTGAGACCGAAGTCATCGAGGCACCGGGTCGCGAGCTCCATCTGCCTGAGGAACTCCTCACGTGCCTGGACGAGGTCCTTTGCGAGCGTGTGGAGGTCGGGCATGGTGAAGGTGCGCAGACGCCTGAGGCCCGCGAGCTCGCCCGACTGCTCGCGTCGGAACGAGTAGTGGCTGATCTCGAAGAGCCGGCACGGGAGCATCCTGTGCGACAGCTGCATGTCGTGCTGCATCATGTACTGACCGAAGCACGCGGCGAACCGCAGGAAGAACTCCTTCTGCTCCGAGATGACGACGTACTGACGCGCCGGAAATCTATTGAGGTAGCTCTTCAGATTCGGGTGCTGGTAGTCGTACATGATCGGCGTCTCGACGCGCATCGCGCCGTACTCGTTGGTGAGCGCGCTGACGTGCTCCTCGCAGAGCCACTTGACCAGCTGGCCCTGCGGGTACCACCGCATGTTGCCGCTGTCGGACGCGGGCTCGTAGTCGACGAGTTCGAGACGCTTCATCAGTTCGATGTGGGCCGGCGGCTCGGTGACCGCGCGCGAGCCCTCGAATTCGTAGTCACACATGCACTTGAGCGCGTGGCTCGTCGACAGATCGAAGTCGCACGCCTCGACATCGCCGCCGTCGGGCGTGTAGATGCGCCAGTCGGACTTAAGCTCAGCCTCGGCCTTGATCGCCTCGGACGCGTGTTCGTCCTCGGGCTTCCCCTTCGCATCGGTCGGCGCGATGGTCTTCGCGAGCTCGGAGAGGGGGTGACCCTTGCAGGCGACGTTGAACCCCTTGTAGAACCCGAACGGCGCCTCGAGCACCTCGAACTCGCCCGACTCGCTCATGAGCTCGCGGATGCGCGCGAGCACCTTCGTCGCGACGCGCGGGGAGGAGAGGTCGCTCGAGAGGTGCGCGTAGGGGTAGAGCATGACCGTGCCGACCGAGAGCTGCTTCGCCTGGTCGGTGATGGTCTCCGCGGCCTGCTCCGCGACCGAGTCGACGCCCTTCTCGTCGGGCTTCTCGGAGGCCATGAACGCGACGAGCGACTCGCCGCAGCTGCCCTGCATCTGGCTCTCGTCGAGCTCCGCGAGCTTCGAGACCGCCGAGGTCTTCTCGGTGACGTGGTAGCTGAACTTATCAGCGTGAATCAGAAGGATACGCATAGCAGACCGTCTTCCTGCACCCGTCCGGATGGCTCGGGCGCCTCAGATCCTGGCAGTGCCGATATCGGGAGATTTCGTCATATCGTAGCACGGAATCTGGGACCCGGCAAGCGGGGCTGGTTTCGGGTAGTCAGGGCTGAACACGCCGGCCGGCCCGCATCGGGGCCACCAGCTGCACGTCCGGGTCGCCTACTCCCCGTACGGCTCGGCGAAGTGGCTGTTCGGCTCGAGGTAGAGGATCTCGCGGAAATAGTCGAACACGACCGTGAACCGCTGGAACGCCGGGAGCCCGATGATGACATTCGAGCTGTCACCACCCTCAGGCGCCTCCGTGAACACGGTCGGCGGCTCGATGAGCGTGTATCCGCCGACGGTCAGGCTCTCGAGCTTGCCTCTGTATCCGTGGATGGGTCCGGACGCGCCGTGGCCGAGAAGAACGCGCTCCGCGTCGGGCCGGAGGATCCCTGCCTCCTCATCGATGACCAGATGCGCCACGTTGACCCCGCCGAGGTCGATGAAGATGTCCATGTTGATCAGCTTCCCGCCTTCGACCCCGACCGTCACGGGGATGCTGTACGAGCCGACCTCGTCGCGCGTCATCGGGAGCGCAACGCCATCACCGTCGTACACGTAGCCCGCGGGCTCATGCAGGATGACACGCTGCTCGTCGAAATCGAACTCGGTCACGAAGTGCTTGAAGAAGCACCCGCAGAGCTGGCCGTCCACACCGGGGAACATCTCGCTGATCCTCTGGCCTGCCGGTGTGATGATGGCGGGCTGGTGGGTGAACTGAACGTCTCCGAACCGAATCGCCACATCCGACGCCGTGAACGAGTCCATCCCTTCACCTTCGCCGGCGCCCGTGACCTCCAGCGCCTGTTCGTACTCGATGCCCAGCGAATCGGTAAGAGTGTTCGTGAAGAACCAGAGCTCGTCCCACATCACGCCGTTGTCGATGAGCATCTTGATGGGAGTGCCGCTCATCTCCGCATCGACCATGAGGTTCATCCCGTAGTACTCGAACGGGATGACGACCGGTCGCGCATCACCGTCGATCGTGTAGCTGCCGGGAGGCGGACCGAGATGGTCGGGGACCGCCAGAGTGGCTGTCTGTGCGGAGTTGTCAGGGTTGGCGGAGTCTGACGCACAGCCAAGAACTGCCAGTACAACGAGCACGATCGTGGCAAGCGCTGCCACGGCGCTGTGAGGACGTAGATGCAAGGGTGTTCCTCCGGAGGCATGTGGGCGCTATCGGTAGAGGCTCTTCAGCTGCCCCCAGCTGACTGGGGTCGTTCCAGGCGTCTCCTCGACGGATGTCGCTTGCCCGCCGCACGACGCTTCATCGCACCAGTCAGAGTAATCGACACACCAGGCGAGTCCACCGTTGTCATCGCAGTCGTAGATCTTGCCGGCGATCTCGAGCGGATCCTCCGTGTCCCACCAGTTGCCCGTGAAGTCGATGGTGAGCCGCTCGGGTGATGTGACCACAAGCACCTCATACGTCGTGGCATCGGCGAAGTAGTTGCCGTTGAACTCCGGCGGCTGGCCCCCGTCATGAACGCGAATGGCAGCTTCGCATCCATAGGCGATGTTGCCGAAGAACGTGTTCCCCGTGAAGACCGGTGGGTCGAGTCTCGATGGCGTCTCCGAGAGATCGATGTCCACGGCTCCTCCACCTGTCGTGATGGCGTAGTTGCCCGTGATCGCGTTGCCCGAGACGACGCAGTCGCTCTCGAAGATGTAGATACCGCCGGCCCTGTCGGTCGCCGAGTTGTTGATGATGCGATTCCCGGTGATCGAGATGTTGCTGCTGCGGTCGACTGCGATGCCCCCTCCGTCCAGAGCGTTATTCGACTCGATCTGGTTGTCGATGATGTCGGCTCCGTCGCAGGAGATGTAGATCCCGCCGCCGATGCGATCGAGCGAGATCCAGTCGGCGCTGTTTCCCGCCACGAGATTGCCCTCAGCGTACAGGGATCCTCCGTCGATCGAGATGCCTCCGCCGATCCCCGATCGGTTGTTTCCGATCATGCTGCTGAGAACGACGAGGTCGCTGCCTTGGCCGGCGATGCCGCCACCGTGAGACTCCAGTGCGCTGCAACTCGTCACCGAGACGTTCTCGATTCGCACGTGCGCACGGTCGCAGCGGATGCCGCCACCGTGGGCGTCCGAGTAGCCACCGTCGAAGGTCAGTCCTTCCACCCGCGTGTCCGCGCCGACGTCCTCGCAGAACAACACGGAGTAGGGGTATGTGGATTCGTTGTGGACCGTGGTCTGCTCAGGGCCGAACTCGCCACGCAGCGTGACGCCGTCCGCCGCCGGTCCCATGTAGAGATGTTCGTAGTAGGTTCCCGGAGCCACGAGGACCGTGTCTCCGTACGTCGCAGCGTTGATCCCATCCTGGATGATCTCATAGTCGCCGCCGCCGGCCTGGTCAACGTGGATAACGCCTGCCTGGGAGACCGAAAAGAAGACGGAGAGGAGCGCGACGGAGAGAAGCGAGAGGGCGAACTGCATCACTCGGGATGTCATGGCGTCCCCCTTGGTGTGAGATGGCGTGTTCACGTTGATGCTAGCACATCACCGATCGCTCCGTCGTGAGCGTTCGATAACGCGAACGAGCGCGGGGAGCACCGTGATGTGGATGGCCATGCCGATCCAGCCCGCGCCCAGCGCGCCGAGTGCGAGCGCTGTCGTGCGTGCGTTGATCCCCAGCAGCGGTGCGAGCCAGACCACGACGACGAACCAGACGGCGCGTCCGATGACCATCGCGCCTATGAGCGCAAGAAGCGTCGGTGCGTATCCGATCGCCTTTGCTCCGGCAGGCTGCATCATCCTCGCGAGCCACGGCCGCAGGAGCCCCGCGACGAGACCGTAGGTCCCGAGTTCGAAGAGCATCGGAATCATGTAGAAGAACGTCGGGCGTCCCGTCAGAAGACCCGAGAGCACCGGTGACCCGAGTCCGACGATGAGACCACTGACCGGTCCGAGCAGCAGTCCGGCGAGAAACGCCGGGATGTGCATCGGTGAGAAGATCCTCCCGCCGAGCGGTATCATATGGAAGACGATCGGCAGCACGACACCGAGTGCGAGCAGAAGCGCGGTCCCCGTGATCATCCCCGTGGTCATTCGGCGTCCGCTCATCGGTCGCCTCCCGCGTTGGAGCTCGACGGGCGCGCTGCTCCGTTCGACATCGAGATATCGAACAGCCTCTCGTCGGGCATCTCCCAGATCTCTAGCGAGAACGCGTGCTGGTCGTCCTCACCGCACTCGTTCTCGATCCAGTCAAAGACCTCGCGCCGGAGCGCAACCGACAGCGTCCGGTCGTCCTGCCGTGCGTCGATACGCATGGCGCGCTCGTCGGTCACGGACATGCAGCCGTTGCCGGTCGTGCACGGCGTCGACATCTGTATGCCGTCCGAGAGGCACGAGTAGGGCGGGATGCGCCCGGTGTGCACGTCGATCCTCGTTCGGAACGGCTCATCGCCGAACTCGCGGACCACGATGCGTCCCATGCGAAGACCGACGACGAGGAACGGGCCGAGATGCGTATGGAACGCCGCGGCTCGTGTGAGTTCATCGGGGAACTGCAAGCTGCTTCTCCTGTTAGCGTGTTCGAGCTTCAGGCTGGCAGTATACACCCGCAGGGCAGGTTGCGCCACACATCGAGCAGGTTCACCCGCGTGGGTTGCCCGGTCGTCTGGAGGGGGGTAGTATGGTCGTTCTGCCGATATCACTCCAGCGGGGAGCATTGATGGCGAGATCGTCATCAGAGAGGAACGGTCCAGTCTCGGAGCCGGGGCGGCACGCGGCGCGATTCACCGTGCGCGGCGTGGTCCAGGGCGTCGGGTTCCGGCCGTTCGTCTACCGGATCGCGCACGAGATCGGACTCGACGGCTGGGTCGTCAACTCGAGCCGCGGCGTCATCATTGAGTGCGAGGGCACGCTTGACCGGCTCCGCGCGTTTGAGCGGGCGCTCGACGAGCAGGCGCCTCCGCTTGCGCGCATCGACTCCATCGAACGGGACGAACTCGAGGTCCAGGGGTTCGCGGGTTTCGAGATCCGCGCGAGCGAGGCCGACCGCGACGAGATGACGCTCATCTGTCCCGATGTCGCCGTCTGCCCGGACTGCCATCGCGAGTTCCTCGACGAGAGCGACCGTCGGCATCACTACCCGTTCATCAACTGTACGAACTGCGGGCCGCGCTTCTCTATCATAGAGGAGACGCCGTACGACCGCCCGAAGACCTCGATGAAGTCGTTCCCGATGTG
Source organism: uncultured bacterium (assembly GCA_964597945.1). GTDB lineage: Bacteria > Joyebacterota > Joyebacteria > Joyebacterales > Joyebacteraceae > JAPEKQ01. Next base: position 40,744 of record CAZRAD010000003.1, on the reverse strand, counting down.
TCCCGACTGTCTGCGAGAGTACGTGGACCCGCTTGACCGTCGGTTTCACGCGCAGCCGAACGCGTGTCCGGTATGTGGCCCGTCGCTCGAACTGGTCGCACCGCGCGACGCGTCATCGGAGGCAAGCGAGCTTCTGCTCGGCCGGAGCTATCTGAGGATGCCCGAGGATGTGGCAGCTTCGGACGAGGCAGCGCGCACGCGGTGGCTCCTCAGGCACGGCGCCATCGTCGGCGTCCGCGGGCTCGGAGGGTTCCACATCGCGGCGAGCGCTTCCGTCGGGTCGACCGTCCGCGCGCTTCGCGAGAAGAAGAACCGCCCGGCGAAGCCGTTCGCCATCATGTGCCGGTCGCTCGATGTGGCGCGCCAGCTCGTGCATCTCGATCCGATCGAGGAGCAGGCGTTGGCGAGTCCATGGAGCCCGATCGTGCTCCTCAGGCGGCGGAAGGACGCGACCCGCGCGCTGGCCTCGAATGTCGCGCCGAACAACAGCTACCTTGGCGTGATGCTTCCGTACGCACCGGTTCATCACCTGCTCTTCGATGACGATCTCGAGGTGCTCGTGATGACGAGCGCCAACGTCTCGGGCGAGCCGATCATCGCGGACGTCGAGACGGCGCTCGAACGGCTCGGCGGGATCACGCGCACGTTCCTGACACACGACCGTGATATCGTCAACCGCAACGACGACTCGATCGTCTACGTCGAGGTCGGCAGACCGCTGATGAGCAGGCGGTCGCGCGGTTACGCGCCGTACCCGATCGACCTTCCTGAACCCGAGCTCGCAGGCGACGCCGCCGATGTGGGGGATACGGCCGGGGGTGGCGACGGGGCTGGTGGTGTCGGCACCGCTGGTGGTGGCGGCACCGCTGGTGGTGGCGGCGGGCGCACGACGAGTAGCCCGACCGTTCTCGCGGCGGGCACCGAGCTCAAGAATGCGTTCACGCTGCTCGACGGGAGCCGCGCGTACGTCAGTCAGCACATCGGCGACATGGAGAACCAGGCGACGCTCGATTTCTATGAGGAGATGCTCGAGCGCTTCCTCCGCTGGTTCCGCCTGACACCGGGCGTCGTCGCGCACGACCTTCACCCCGACTATCTCGCGACACGGTTCGCGCGCCGCTACGCCGCCGAGCACGGTACCCCGCTCGTCGGCGTCCAGCATCACCACGCGCACATCGCGTCGGTCATGGCGGAGAACGGTGTTCACTCGCCGGTGATCGGACTTGCGCTCGACGGGACCGGATACGGGACCGACGGTGCGATCTGGGGCTGTGAGTTCATGCTCGCCGACCGGGGTGATTTCGAACGCGCCGGTCATCTCGCGTATGTTCCGCTTCCGGGAGGAGACGCGGCGGTCCGCCACCCGTACCGCGTCGCGCTCTCGCATCTCCACGCGGCGGGCGAGTCCGGTCCGGCGGACTGGGGGAGACGGCTCTTTCCGCTTGTGGACGCCGGCGAGATCGACCTGGTCGCGCAGCAGATCGAGAAGCGCGTCAACTGCATCGACACCTCGAGCGCGGGTCGGCTCTTCGACGCGGTCTCGGCGCTGTTGGGTGTTTGCACCGAGATCAGCTATGAGGCCCAGGCCGCGATCGAGCTCGAGTCGCTCATTGACCGGTCGACCGCACGGGTGAACGGCGGTCCGTACTATCCGTTCTCACTCGATCCCGGTCGCGATGCGGACGGACGCGAACGCGGGTTCATCGTCGATGCCGGACCCGCCGTTCTGGCGGTGCTGGCCGACGTCGCTTCCGGAACCGACCGCGCCGTCATCGCCGAGGCGTTCCACAACACGGTCGCCCGATTCTCGTTCGAGGCGGCTCGCTGGATCTCGCAGGTCTCGGGCATCAAGACCGTCGCCCTCTCCGGCGGGGTCTTCCAGAACCGCTACCTGCTGGCCTCTCTGGTCGAACTCCTCGAGCGGGGCGGATTCCGGGTGCTTCTCAACCGTGAGGTCCCCACGAATGACGGGGGCGTCTCGCTCGGGCAGGCGGTCGTGGGTGGCGAGCGGCACCGGCGCGGGGTAGAATAGAAGTTGTGAGAGGTTCCCCTTTGGGCCCCTTGGGGAGAAGCGCGTGATCCACATCATTCGAGAGAAGGCCGCTGCAGCACAGCTGGCCGAGATGCTTGAGGAGCTTGAGAACTACATCAAGCTGGCAGTGGATGTTGAGAGAGGTGTGCTTGCCGGGGGCGGTGCCATGCACGCTGACTGCGCGAGCGCACTCCTGGGAGAGTGATGAGCAGTTGGGCGGACATTCGAGCGCGCTATATGCGCGACGATGTGGGAACCAGGCTCGGTGGATTGGCCGCGAACCTGCTTCGCATCCGCTCGTACGCTGATCGTTCAGATCACGGCGATGTTGTCTCCCGCCTCGTTCGCGAGAGCGCCCTCTTCATTGAGTGGACCGCGCGCGACGTTGAGACATCGGAGCTCCCGGATCTCGCGGCGCTGCAGAGACGGCTCGTGCAGTGGCACGACCAGTGGCAGAGCGTCTGGGATGACAGTGAGCGCCGGTCGTCGATGGCCGATGAGGCCGGCGAGTGGTCTCAGCGTTTGCTTGAGATGTCCGGATTGCTCGATCAGCGAGGCGCGTAGCCTACGGCGTGAGTGAGGAGGATGTGCCCATGTGTCTGGCAGTACCGGGCAGGATACTCGAGGTGGAGGGGACAAAGGGGAGGGTCGACTTCAACGGCATCGGCCGCGAGGCCGATCTGACGCTCGTGCCTGATGTCGAGCCCGGCGACTACGTTCTTGTCCATGCCGGGTTCGCCATCCAGAAGCTCGACGAGGCCGAGGCGCAGGAGACGCTCAAGCTCTTCGGCGAGCTTGCCGAAGCGCTCGAGAAGGACGGCCGTCGTTCCGACGACTCGGCCGAGCGCGACGATCCAGCCGACGGGGAGTCTTCATGACCGGCGGTATCGATTTCGCAGCCTTCCGCTCCGAGCCGGCGGCGAACGCGCTCGTCGGACGGATCACGTCGCTCCTCAAGCGCGCCGGTGGCACACCAGAGAACCCCATCGCTCTGATGGAGGTCTGTGGCACGCACACCGTTGCCATCTCGCGGTACGGTCTGCGTACGATGCTCCCGCCGGGACTGCGGCTTCTGTCCGGTCCCGGGTGTCCGGTCTGCGTGACCCCGCTCATCGAGATCGATCGCTCCATCGCCGCAGCGACGGTGCCCGACGTGATCGTCGCGACATTCGGTGACATGATGCGTGTTCCCGGCTCGCACCGCTCGCTCGAATCGGTCCGCGCCGACGGCGCCGATGTGCGCATCGTCTACAGTCCGATGGACGCGCTCGAGACGGCGCGCAGGAACCCGAAGAAGCTCGTCGTGTTTCTGGGTGTGGGATTCGAGACCACTTCGCCGATCATCGCCGCGACTCTCGTCGCGGCCGCGCGCGAAGGGATCTCGAACTTCACGGTGCTGCCGTTCTTCAAGACCGTGCCGGCAGCGCTCGACATGCTCGCGGCCGTGCCCGGTCGTCCGCTCGACGGGTTCATCTGCCCGGGACACGTGAGCGTCATCATCGGGTCCGACGCATACCTGCCGGTCGCCCGCGACCGGAATATCCCGTGCGTCGTGACGGGGTTCGAGCCGCTCGATATCCTCGCGGGTATCGTGATGCTGCTCGAGCAGATCGTCGCGATCCGCGAAGCGACCGGGAGCGCCGGTGTTGCGGTTCAGTACTCGCGCGCCGTGACGCCCGAGGGCAACACCACCGCGCAGGGGCTCATGGACGACGTTTTCGCGGTCTACGACGCGGAGTGGCGCGGGATCGGTGTCGTTCCGGCAACGGGACAGACGCTCTCGAAGAAGTACGAGATGTTCGACGCGACGAAGCGACTCAAGATCGACGTGCCCGAGCCCGAAGGCGAGCGCGGGTGCATCTGCGGGGAGATCATGTTGGGCCGGAACCTCCCGCCCGACTGCCCGCACTTCGGAGCGGCGTGCACGCCGCGGTCACCGGTCGGGCCGTGCATGGTCTCGACCGAGGGTTCGTGCGCGGCGTTCTACAAGTATGAGCAGAGCTGGCGGTCCGAAGGTCCTGACGGCACGGAGGCCGAGTGAGCGAGAAGAAGATCCGCCTGGCGCATGGCAGCGGCGGCACGCTGATGCACGAACTCATCGGGGACCTGATCGTCGGCAGGCTCGGCAATCCGGCGCTCGATGCGCTCGACGACGCCGCGGAGATCGCCGACCTTGGCGGACACGCCATCGAAGGCGGACGTCTTGCGTTCACGACCGATTCATTTGTTGTTCAGCCCCTGTTCTTCCCGGGCGGCGACATCGGCACGCTCGCCGTCGCGGGGACGGTCAACGATCTCGCGATGAAGGGAGCGACACCGCTCTATCTCACGCTCGGCCTCGTGCTCGAGGAGGGCGTGGAGATGCCCGAACTCGAGCGCGTGCTCGACTCGATCGCGGCGACAGCGAAGGGCGCCGGCGTGGAGATCGCGGCCGGCGACACGAAGGTCGTCGAGCGTGGCGCGGTCGGCGGGATGATCGTGAACACCGCGGGCATCGGGTTCATCCCCGACGGTGTGAACATCTCCGGCGCGCGTGCTGCCGACGGCGATGTCGTTATCATCTCCGGGACCATCGGCGACCACGAGACATCCATTCTGGTCGCTCGCGAGGAACTCAAGCTCGACACGCCGATCGAGAGCGACTGCGCGTGTCTCGGCGGACTCGTCCGCGACGTGCTCGATGCGTACGCCGATGTCCACGTGCTCCGGGATCCGACCCGGGGCGGGCTCGGGACGACGCTCAACGAGATCGCGTCGCGCGCGGGCGTCGGCATCACCATTCGTGAGGACGACATTCCGATGTGTCGCGAGGTCCGTTCCGTCTGCGACATCCTCGGATTCGACCCGCTCTACATGGCCAACGAGGGCAAGGCCATCGTTGTCACGCCGGCGGAGTCGGCGGACGCCGTCCTCGCAGCGCTCAGAGCGAACCCGCTCGGACGCGACGCCGCCGTCATCGGCGAGGTGGGCGGCGACCCGGGCGTCCGGTTGAGAACGTCGGTCGGCGGGCTGCGACCGATACTCATGCTCGAGGGCGTCCAGCTCCCACGCATCTGCTAACCACCGAGGACACACGTGCACGAACTCTCCGTCTGCCAGAGCATGCTCGATATCGTCGAGCGAACGATGCGCGAGCATCCCGGGGCGAAGCTCAAGACGATCCGGCTCGACATCGGCAAGGGCGCGACGATCGAGCCGATACTGCTCACCGACGCGTTCGCGATCCTGACCGACAGGGGGCCGTACAAGGGCGTGGAGCTTGATATCAACACCATCCCGATCGCGGGCAGATGCCGCGACTGCGGGAAGTCGTTCACGTACGAGGAGATGGCGCTTGGGTGCCCGTCGTGCGGATCAACGAACATCGTCATCGAGTCCGGCATGGAGCTCGACATCCGCGAGCTGGAGATCGATGAGCCAGAGGCCGGCTAGTCCGGACATGCTAAAGGCTGCCTTTCATATGGAGCACGGGCGGACTTTATGTTAAGGGAACCAACTACAGGAGACTGCAGTGACCAAGATCAATGTCGAAAAGAAGATCCAGAGTGACAACGAGCGCACCGCATCCGAGATCCGACAGGTCTTCAACGACGCGGACGTGTTCGTCCTCAACATCATCAGCTCACCGGGCTCCGGTAAGACCACGCTGCTCGAGGCGACGCTCGACCGGCTCGCAAGCGAGTTCAACATCCTCGTCATCGAGGGAGACGTCACGACCGAGCGGGACATGGACCGCGTTCGTGCGCACGGTGCGGGTGGGATCCAGATCAACACGGGTGGTGGCTGTCACCTGAGCGCGAACATGGTGCGGGAGGTCCTCGACGGCCTCGACCTCAAGTCGGCCGACCTCGTGTTCATCGAGAACGTCGGCAATCTCATCTGCCCGGCGACCTACGATCTCGGTGAGGATGTCCGGATGGTACTCCTCTCCACGACCGAGGGCGACGACAAGCCGATGAAGTATCCGGCTATCTTCCACGAGTCCCAGATGGCGGTCGTCAACAAGATCGATCTTCTTCCGTATCTGCCGTACGACATCGAGCGCGCGGAGAAGGAAGTGCGCGTCCTCAATCCCGAGTGCGAGATCATGCGAGTCTCGGCGCTCAAGGGCGACGGGATGGACGCGTGGTGCGACTGGCTCCGCGGGAAGCTCGCTGCGAAGCGGGCGGGGTAGGCGGGAACCGGGCGGCTTAAACGGGAAGCAGGCGGGATCGACCGCGCGATCAGCGGAGGATACGGCACGCGAGCGGGGGAGGCACGAGTGATACGCTGGCTGACATCCATGCGGACGGCGGTTGGGCTGCTCATCGCGATGACGGCGCTCGCCGTCCTCGGGGTCCTCATAGGCCAGCAGCTTCCGCCGGAGGTGTACGTTGAACGCTTCGGTCACGCGATCGGGACGCTTGTCTTCCGCGCCGGGCTCGGCAACGTCTTCAGGACGTGGTATTTCGTCGCGCTCGCGGGACTCCTCACGCTCTCGACCGTCGTCTGTTCGCTCAAGCGGATCGCAACGCTCTTCACCTCGTCGAACCGGAGACTCCGCGTCTTCGGCTCGCTCATCACGCACCTCTCGATCGCGCTCATCGCCGCCGGCGGCGTCTGGACCGCGGTGGGTGGTTTCCGTCAGGCCGCGCCACGCTACATGGAGGCGGGCGATGTGATTGAGGCGCCTGCGGGCGGGTTCTCCATCCGCGTCGATGCCGCCCGCACCGAGTTCTCCGACGACGGCGTACTCTCGGAGTATCTCTCCGAGGTTACGGTCCTCGAGAACGGCAACGAGGTTCGACAGCACCGCATCGAGGTCAACGAGCCCCTGGTTCACAACGGGATCGGCGTCTACCAGTTCGAGATGCTCCCGTCGGCCAGCTCGGTCCGTGAGGTGCTGCTCGGCGTGGTCATCCCCGCGGATCGCCCGGGCGCGACGGACGCGCGCGGCGCCGCGGCCCCGGCAGGGGAAGCGGCCACCGAAGCCGCCACACCGCTCCATCTCGAGGTGCCGGCGGCGCTCCACGAACGTGTCCCGGTGCTCGACACGGGCATCTCGGTCGAAGTTCTGGAGTTCCTCTCGGACTTCACATATGATATCGAGACACGAACGGCTGGGCTGGCGTCGCCGAGGCACGACAACCCGGCGGTCTTCGTACAGGTCTGGGAGAACGGTCGTCTCGCCGGGGAGCAGTGGGTGTTCGCTGGCGTCGCCGGCCACGAGGCGGAGGGTTTGCCCTGCCGGCTCTTCTTCCTGGACTACATTCCCGATTTCGACCGCGGACTCACGCGGTTCGAGTTCACGCACCAGCCGGGAACCCCGCTTCTCTTCTTCGGGTTCGCCGCGCTCTCTCTCGGGCTCTGTCTCGTGTTCTGGACACGGAAGGCGCCGCCCAATCCAGCGTGAGGTGAACGATGACGCAGAACCCCGACATGCTCTACTTCTGGATAGCTCTCTGGTGCTATCTCGGCGGCACGGTGGCGGCGTGTGTCTATGCCGGCGTCCGTCGTCCGGCGGTCCGGGGCATCGTGTTCGCGCTGACGCTCGCGGGATTTCTCGCGAACACGGTCGCACTCATCATCCGCTCGGTCATCTCCGGACACCCCCCGGTAACCGGGCTCTTCGAGTACATGACGCTCTTTGCATGGTGCATCGTGCTCGGATTCCTGCTGCTCTGGCGGCGCAAGGGACTCGATCTCGTTGCCGTCTTCGGGGCGACGGCGGGGGCTCTCGCGCTCGCGATGGCGTCGCTCTTCCCCGCGGAGATCAACCAGCAGCTCATCCCGGCGCTCCAGAGCTACTGGCTCTGGATCCACGTCTCGCTTGCCGTGCTTGCAGAGGCCGCGTTCACCGTGGCGTTCGTCGCGTCCGTGATGTATCTCATCGGTCAGGGTCGCGACTTCCGCGGGATGCCCGACGGACGGAAGCTCGATACGGTGACCTACCGCGCCATCGGCATAGGCTTCCCGCTCTTCACCATCGGCGCGCTCTTCGCGGGCGCCATCTGGGCGCAGAAGGCGTGGGGTTCGCCGTGGTCGTGGGACCCGAAGGAGACCAGTTCACTCATCGTGTGGTTCATCTACGCGATCTACCTTCACGCGCGGTTCGTCCGCGGGTGGAGCGGGAGCGGGGCCGCGTGGATCTCCGTTCTCGGCTATGCGATGACCATCTTCACGATCCTGGGCAGCAAGATTCTTGGAGGGCTGCACTCGTACGGCGTCTAGGTGCGTGGTGCGACGGGTCACGCCGGGCGAGGCCGCCCGGGCGCGGGGTGCAGCAGAGCCGCGCGGCGGTTGAGATCGCCCGGACGGAGGTAACATGACGGACGACCGAAGACGCATGCTGCTCTCGTGGCTGCCGGCCATCGTGTGGACGATGGTGATCTTCGGTCTGTCGTCGATGACGGTCTTCGCGAGCAGCATCATCAAGTTCAATATGATCGATAAGCTCGCGCACTCGATCGAGTACGGCGGGTTGGGGGTTTTTCTGACGGTCGGGTATCGCGGCACGTTCACCGACGACAGGCGGAGATGGGTTACCCCGCTGGTGATCGCGACCGGGCTTACCGTCGGCGTCTTCGACGAGCTCTACCAGTTCACGGTGCCCGGCCGTTCGGTCGAGTTCTACGACTGGTGCGCCGACGCCGTGGGTGTCATTCTTGGGAACCGCCTCGCGACCGAGTTCTTCCGATGGCGCACCGGCGAGCCTGAACACCAGGAAGGCACCGAGTAGCGCGAACGCGTCAGGCTGGAGGGCGGCGGGCGAGAGAGCACGCGAACACATCGAGCGAGGACGATCGAAATGAAGTACAAGGCACCGAGAGGAACACAGGACGTACTGCCTGTCGAGAGCTGGAAGTGGCAGCGGGTCGAGCAGATCTTCCGCGAGACCGCAGCGCGGTTCGGCTACGAGGAGATCCGTACGCCCGTCTTCGAGGAGACGGAGCTCTTCGCGCGCGGCATCGGGGACACGACCGACATCGTGAGCAAGGAGATGTACACGTTCGAGGACCGGAAGGGTCGGAGCCTGACACTCAGGCCCGAGGGCACCGCGAGTGTCGTGCGCGCATTCGTGCAGCACGGGATGGGGCGCGGCGCGCGGGTGACGAAGCTCCGGTACTTCTGCCCGATGTTCCGGTACGAACGTCCTCAGGCCGGTCGCTACCGCCAGTTCTGGCAGTGGGGACTCGAGGCGCTCGGCTCGTCGAACCCTGCGATCGACGCGGAGATCATCCATTTCTCGGTGAGCTTCTTCAAGCGGTTGGGTATCCGCAACACCGGGGCGAAGCTCAACAGTGCCGGGTGCCCGACCTGCACGCCCGATTACAATGAGCTGCTTCGCAAGGAACTCGCGGCGAAGCTGAGTGACTTCTGCGGGGACTGTCAGACGCGCTACGAGCGCAACCCGCGTCGGATGTTCGACTGCAAGAACCCGCAATGCCAGGAGCTCCTCGACGGCGCGCCGTCGATACTCGACGCGCTCTGCGTTGAATGCCGCGACCACTTCGACGCCGTGCGGTCGCACCTTGACGCCATCGGCGTGCCGTACACGCTCGACCCGAAAATGGCGCGCGGTCTCGACTACTACACGAAGACGATCTTCGAGATCCACTACGAGAAGCTCGGCGCGCAGAACGCGCTCTGCGGCGGCGGCCGGTACGATGGTCTCGTCGAGGAGCTCGGTGGCGCGTCGACGCCGGCATGCGGCGTGTCCTCCGGTGTCGAGCGTCTGGTGATGGCGCTCGAAGAGGAGAGCGCCTTTGGGGAGAACGCCCCCGCGCCCGATGTCTATCTCGTCGCGGGGGAGGGCGATTGCGCTGCATCGAACGTCGAGTTGGCGGCGAGACTGCGAGAGCGGTTCGCCGTCGAGATGGATTACCAGGGCCGGAGCCTCAACAAGCAGATGCAGGAGGCCGGCAAGCTCGGCGCGCGGTTCGTGGTCGTCAACAACGGGCCGGACGCTCCGCTCCGTGTCCGCGAGAGCGGCGCGGGCTGGGAGGTCGAGGTGACCACGGACATGGTCTCCGACGTGATCGCCGAGCGCATGGCCGACTAGCGCGGTGGCGCAGCCGAGTACACCGACACGATACAACATGGGAGTCACCACACATGAAGCTCGAACCGCTCGGTACGACCAGGCGAACACACACGTGCGGCGAACTCAGGGCCGGCAACGCCGGTGAGTCCGTCGTGCTGATGGGATGGGTGCACAGGCGACGCAACCTCGGAGGACTTCTCTTCGTCGACCTCCGCGACCGGTATGGCGAGACGCAGATCGTCTTCCATCCGGAGACGGATGCGGCGCTCTTCGAGGCTGCGGGCGATCTGGGGGCGGAGTACGTGATAGCCGTCGAGGGCGAGGCCGGTGTGCGACCGGACGGCACCATCAACAGAGACATGCCGACCGGAGAGGTCGAGGTCACCGTCAGTGCGATGCACGTGCTCAACGACTGCCAGACGCCGCCGTTCGTGCTCGAGGAGCCGATCAAGGCAAGCGACGAGCTTCGGCTTGAGTACCGCTATCTTGATCTTCGCAGGCCGCATATGCAGCAGCGGCTGCTTGCGCGGCACACCGCCGCCATCTCCGCGCGGAACTACCTCGCGGGGCTCGGGTTCCTCGAGATCGAGACGCCGATGCTCGCGAAGAAGACGCCCGAGGGCGCGCGCGACTTCATCGTGCCGTCGCGCGTCCACCCGGGCAAGGTCTACGCGCTCCCACAGTCGCCGCAGCTCTACAAGCAGATCCTCATGGTCAGCGGGTGTGACAAGTACTTCCAGATCGCGCGCTGCCTGCGCGACGAGGATCTCCGGGCCGACCGGCAGTACGAACACACGCAGATCGACATCGAGATGAGCTTCGCGACGCAGGACGACGTGTTCACGATGGCCGAGGGCCTCATGGCGGCGATGTGGAAGTCCGTCAACGACATCGACCTCCCGACGCCGTTCCCGAGGCTTCCGTACGCGGAGGCGATGGCGCGGTTCGGTTCCGACAAGCCCGACACGCGGTTCGGGATGGAACTCGTCGATGTCTCGTCGATCGTCGCCGAGAGCGAGTTCAAGGTGTTCCGCGGCGCGGTCGAGACGGGCGGGTCGGTCAAGTGTCTGTGCGCGCCCGGTTGCGCGAGCTGGTCGCGAAAGGACATTGACAACCACGAAGCGCTCGTCAAGAAGTGGGGCGCAAAGGGACTCGCCTGGGCGAAGGTCGACCGGGACGGTCTCACCGGCGGAATCAGCAAGTTCCTCCAGCCGAACGAGGCGACCGCGATCATCGATGCGGCGAAGGCGAGCGAGGGCGACATCCTGCTCTTCTGCGCCGATCGGACGAAGGTCGTCCACGACGTGCTTGGCAGGCTCCGGCTCGCCGTGGGCGCGGAACTCGACCTTATCCCCGGGGACAGGCTGAACTTCCTCTGGGTGACCGACTTCCCGATGTTCGCGTGGAACGATGATACGGAGTCGTGGGAGACCGAGCACCACATGTTCACGATGCCGCGTGACGAGGATATGGAGTACCTCGAGAGCGACCCCGGCCGCGTGCTCGGGCAGCTCTACGACCTGGTGCTCAACGGTGTCGAGATGGCGTCGGGCTCCATCAGGATCCACCGCCGCGATATCCAGGAGCGCGTGATGGCCGTCGTCGGCATGTCGCGTGAGGACGCCGAGACGCGGTTCGGGTTCCTGCTCAAAGCGTTCGACTATGGCGCGCCGCCGCACGGCGGGATCGCGCCCGGCCTTGACCGTATTGTGATGATGCTTGTGGGCGAGGATTCCATCCGTGACGTCATCGCGTTCCCGAAGACCTACAAGGGGCTGTCGCTCATGGATGGGTCACCGTCCGAGCCCGACCCGGATGTAATGAAAGAGATCGGGATCAGCTTTGTCGAGGAGAAGAAGTAGCGCCACGCCATCGTCGCGTGAGGACGCGGACGCGGCCCCGGGGTCTGTGGCAGCGGCCACCGGCCGGGTGGCGGCAATCGGCCGCGTCGCGCTGACCGTCTGGATTGCAGCAGCCGTCTGGGTCTCCGCTGGCGCGGTGACCGGCGCCGTCGAGAGTCTGCTCGTCGCGCTGAGACACGGCTACTACTTCAACACCACCCGTTCGCTTCTCTCGTTCCTGCTCCTGCCGGCGGCCGCGCACGCGGTCGTCGGCGTTCTCATTGGCGCTGCTCTCACACTCGCGCTCGGGCCCTTCGTTCGGTCCGCACGGCGGGCCCTTGTGCTGTCCGCATCGCTGTGCATCCCGTTCTTCGTATTCCTGTTCTGGGGTTCCGCACTCGATGGGAGGTTCTTCGGGACCGCCGGGAACGCGGTCGGCCATGTTGCAATGGTCGCTGCGGCAGCCGCGGCATTCGTTCTCGCTCGGCGCATTCTCTCCAGAGAGCGCGGGGTGCAGGCGATGCCTGTGGTCGTCACGTCGGCCGCGCTGCTCGCCATCTGCCTCGCTGTCGCGGTCTCAGCGCTTCCGCATGGAACCACCTATGTGCCAGCTGTTGCGCCGAATGATTCCTCCGATCCGAGCGTAGCAGGCCCGAACATACTCCTCGTCACGCTCGACACCGTGCGGGCCGACCGGACCGGCTACTCGGGGTACTCCTCGCCGTTCGGCCCTCGGGCGGACGGCCTCGGGATCACGCCCCGGCTGGATGGGCTCGCCTCGCGCGGGACCGTCTTCACCAACGCCATCGTCCCGGAGGTCGTCACGGATCCAAGTCATGCGTCGCTGCTGACCGGCGTCCCGCCGTGGGAGCACGGCGTGGTTCGAAACGCGATGCCGCTCCGGCGGGACGTGCCGGTGTTGGCGGAGCTCCTGGCGGATGCCGGCTACAACACGGCCGCTTTCGTCAGCGTCGAACACCTGGACGGCCACATATCTCACTTGAGCAGAGGGTTCCGTCTGTTCGCCGACCGCGGGTGGGCGGACCGCTATCGACATCACGTCGGCGGCCGCGTGCTCGAGCGTCACGCGCCGGCACTGTTCGCGCACGAGCGGAGCGCCATGCTGACGGCGACGGCGGCAGCGGACTGGCTCCAGGCGCAGCGACGGTCGTCGGGGTCGGTGTCGTCGGACCGCGCGCCGTTCTTCCTCTGGGTGCATGTCTTCGATCCGCACATGCCGTACGTGAATCACGAGACCGGGCGCGTCTTCAGCTTCGAGGAGCGTGAGAGCCTCGTCGCGAGCGTGGTGGGGGCGGGGGGGACGGCGACGGAGGCATCCGGCACTGACGAACCGCCGCCAACGGGCGAGGAGCGTTCGACGGCCGGAGCGGCGCTGGACGCCTACGACTCCGAGGTCAGGTTCGCAGATGACGGACTCGGTGTTCTGCTTGATGCGGTCGAGCGCACCGGTGCCTTGAGCAACACGGTCGTGGTGGTGACCTCGGACCATGGCGAGCATATGCAGGAGCAGCACGTGCCGCCGGAGAACTGGTTCGCGCACGTCGATCCGTACGATGAGGTCTGCCGTGTGCCGCTCGTTATGGCGGGGCCGGGCATCCCGAGCGATCTCTGGATCGAACGCCAGGTCTCATCGATGGATATCGCGCCGACGATCCTGGAACTGGCCGGTATCTCCGGGGAGCTCGGCGGGCGCTCGGGTCTTGCGGACCTGCTCACCCGGCCAATGGGGGAGTCACCGCCGGCGAGGGCGTCGAAGGACGAGTCGCCCGTAGGAGAGCAGCTCGTCATCCTCTCGAATCCGCATCGGGGGATCGATCATCGCGCCGTCCGAGACGGACGCTGGAAGGTCATCGAGCGCGGCGGGCTCCCTGTGGAGGTCTACGATCTGGAGAGCGACCCGGGCGAGACGGTGAATAATATTCATTCAGCTGCCGATGTCCTGAGTCGTGCGGCGGCCGTACTGGCGGAGACGCCCGTGCCTGAGGGGTTCTCCGGTGTGGCCGGTGCTGAGAACGAGCTCGATCCCGCGCTCCGGGAGATGCTTGAGGCGTTGGGATACGTCCAGTAGACCGAGGAGGCTCGCTGTGGGGGCTCCCTTGAGCGCTGCGCGCCCGGTCCGGAGTCGTCGCCATCTCTGTAAAACGCGTCTTCATGGCAAGTTGCGCATCGTCGCGCGGCTTCCAGAGCCGCTTCTGACCCCCAAATCAGCCTTGACAGCTCTGAGGGGCTCTGTTAGCTTAAGTCGTGCGGACGTAGGTATTTCGAGAGCTTTGCGTGTGACAGCGCGCAAGGCGTGTGTCGTTGTATGTTGGAAGGGGGTGCCACGCGATGGCAAGGAAGACCGGGGGGGTTCTCACTCTCGCCACGCTGCTCCTCGTCCTCAGCGCGATGCTCATGGGCTGTGGCCCGAAGCCTCCGTGTGAGGGCGTGTACGTGACCGAGGTGCAGGCGGCGCAGGACGAGTACGATGCCGCCACCGCCGAGCTTGAGGAGGTCCGCGCAGCGCGGGCCGACCTCGAAGCTGAGGTCGCGGCAGCAAGAAGTGAGATCTCGGAGTTGGAGTCGCAGCCTGCCGCGCTGGAGGCAAGGCTGAATGAACTGAAGAAGGGCAGCGGACGCTAGTCGCCGCGAGCGAACGAAAGGGATTCGACCAATGCTGCGAAGGATAACAGTGGTACTGGTTCTCCTGGTCGCTCTCGCGCTCGTGACAGGGTGTGGTTCCGGAGTTCAGCGGACCGCCGATCCGAGCAGTGGCGACTTCTATACAGAAGAGGAGTACCAGGAGCTTTCGAAGGACCAGCGTGAGGCGTACTGCGCCGACCTGCTGGGTGAGTACGAGGACATGCAGGACAGCGCGGCCGCGGCTCTTGATGATGTCACGGCCGAGCAGCGCGCGATCGGTGACCTCGATGTCGAGATGGCCCGTCTGCAGCCTGAGCTCATGGGGCTCCGAGGCGAGGTCGAGGCGCTCGAGGGCGAGATCGCATGGTACGAGGGTCTGCCGCGCGTGTATGTCGTTCAGAAGGGCGACTTCCTCTACAAGATCGCCGAGATGGACGAGATCTACGCCGATCCGCTCAAGTGGAAGCGCATCTACCGCGCGAACCGAGAGCTGATCCAGGACCCGAACCTGATCTACCCGGACTGGGAGCTCACTATCCCGCGTGACTGGCCGCACAGCTACACGGTCGGCATGGGCGAGAGCCTCTGGCGCATCGCCGGTTACTGGGAGATCTATGGTGATTCCACGAAGTGGGACGTCATCTACGAGGCGAACACGGACCAGATCAACAACCCCGATGTGATCCAGCCGGGGATGGTCCTGATGATCCCGCGCTAGGCGCAGGGACAAGCCGATTGGCGCCGCCTCCGCGAGTCGATCGGGTGTCAGTGTGTGGTGAGGCGACCTCGGCAGGAGGGCCGCCCGGCTGCCAGGCGATAACGACAGAAACTGGCTCCTGGTTCCCGGCACGCCGGGACCGGGAGCCTGTTTTCATTCCGTGAGGGCAATGTGAAGCGCAAGGTATCGGTTGCCGACATCGACACGCTCCATCTCTATGGGCGGCACGACACGAATCTGCGGCTGCTCCAGGACTCGTTCGACGCGAGGGTGACCGCGCGTGGCGGCGAGATCATCATCGAGGGTGAGCAGAGCGAGGTTGAGCAGATCGAGACCATCATCACGGAGATGGCGAAGCTCGTGCGCCGTGGCCGGACTGTTCGCCGCGCGGATGTCGAGTATGCGATGGGGATGGTCGGGTCCGATCGCGCCGAGGAGCTCTCGCGGTTCTACGATGCCGAGAAGCCCCTGACGGGGCTCAAGAAGCCGGTGCAGCCACGGACGGTCGGCCAGAAGAGCTACGTGGAGGCGATGCTCAAGAACGATATCGTCGCGGCCATCGGCCCCGCGGGCACGGGCAAGACCTATCTCGCTGTGGCGATGGCGGTGTCGGCGCTTCGTCAGAAGGAGGTCGCGCGGATCGCGCTGGTCCGCCCGGCGGTCGAGGCCGGTGAGAGCCTCGGATATCTGCCCGGTGACTACCAGGACAAGATCGCGCCGTATCTCCGGCCGCTCTACGACGCGCTCCGCGACATGATGGACCCCGAGCGCGTGAAGCACCTCATCGACAACGGGACGATCGAGGTCATCCCGCTTGCGTACATGCGCGGGAGGACGTTGAACGACGCGTTCGTCATCCTCGACGAGGCGCAGAACAGTACGATGCCGCAGATGAAGATGTTCCTCACGAGGCTTGGCTTCAACTCGCGCGCCGTCATCACGGGTGACATCACGCAGATCGACCTGGCGAACCGTGAGATGTCAGGACTCGTACGCATCCAGGACATCCTCTCGGGAATCGACGGCATTGCCTTTTCCTACCTGACCGAGAGCGACGTGGTCCGCCACAGACTCGTTCGTGAGATCGTCAAGGCGTTCGACCGCTATGTGAAGGCGACGGAGAATGCCGGACGGAACAGCAGCGGCTCGACGTCGCCGTACGTGGGGACGCCCGGCGAAGGCGCCGCGAACGGATCCGGGAGCGATGCCGGCGAGGAGGGTGACCAGTGATGCGACGCCTGTTCGGCAAGCGGCCGGAGACCCGCCGACGCGCCGGTCGCGTGAAGCACGTCGCTGACGCCGACGCGAAGGGGCCCGCTCGTCCCTGGCGGCGCCGGGGCGTCGTCTACGGCATTCTCCTGTCGCTCGCGTTCATCATCGTCCTCGAGCTTCTCTTCCCGCGCGCTCTGCCGGAGACCGGAGTGGAACTGCAGGTCGGCCAGGTCGCGCGCGAGGAGATCGTTGCTCCGTACGATTTCGATGTGCTCAAGTCCGAGGACGCGCTCGAGCAGGAGCGCACGGCGGCTGCCGAACAGGTCGTCCCGGTGTTCCGACTCAACGAGGGCGTGCAGACCGTCAGTCGGACGAGCTTCGGCGAGTTCCTGACGCGGGTCTACGAGATCCGCGGCGGCACCGAGCCTCGCCAGCAGAAGCTCGACATGCTCGGGCAGCTCGGGGTCGTTCTGAGCGAGTCGACGCGCGAGATCCTTCTCAATGAGGAGCGCGCCTCCGACGTCGAGGAGCGAGCGCGTGAGATCCTGTTCGTTCTGTACGACACCGGCATTCTCCGTGAACGTGGAACTCCCGAGATGGCGACCGACGCGACCGTGACCCTCCTCGAGGGTGATGACGAGAGCATCGTCCGGACCGCGGCGTTCATCCCCGAGCAGCTTCTTGTCGAAACGGTCCAGCGCGAAGCCGGTCGGACGTTCGACGACCCGGAGCGCACCATCGCCGTCAAGGAGATCCTCTCGCAGTTCCTCGAGGGAAACATCGTATACGATGCCGATGAAACGGCCCGCCGGCGGAGAACGGCGCGCGAGAACGTCTCGGAGTTCGAGGGACGGGACTTCAAACAGGATGAGATCATCATTGAACGCGGGGAGCGTGTGACCGAGGACCATCTGACGATCCTGCGGTCCATGGAGCGACGTCGGCAGGACATGCTCAGGGATGTCGCGGGCATCACGCGCTTCTTCCCGCAGCTCGGCCGCATGCTTCAGGCGGCGCTGTTGCTGTTCGTGTTCACGCTCTACGTATCGGTCCGTAAGCCGAAGCTCATCACTGAGATTCGCTACACGGTGCTGTTCTCCGTGCTTCTGACGACCGTCATGATCGCGGCCGCGATCATCGTGCGGGTTCCCGACGCGTCACCGTATCTTGTGCCGGTGGCGCTCCTTGCGATGCTGGGTTCCCTGTTGTTCGATTTCGAGACATCCGTCTTCTCGACGCTCATCGTCGTTCTGATCGCGTCGATCTACACGGGTTTCGGGATGCCGTTCACGTTCGTCTCGGTCGCCGCGGCCATCGTCGCCGCGCACTCCGTGCGGCGCGTTCGGCACCGCGAGGATTTCTACTGGGCCGGCATCCGAGTCGTCGGTGTCTACGCCGCGGCCATCGCCATTGCCGACATCGTCATGGTCGAGGTCGACATGGGAACGCTGTCGCGGATGGGATGGGGCGGTCTCAACGCGGTGATCAGTATGGGCATCGTGATCGTCACACTCCCGTTGTTCGAGCGCGGCTTCCGCGTGACGACCGACGTGACACTGCTCGAGCTCGGCGACATGAACAAACCGCTGCTTCGCAAGATGGCGATGACCGCTCCCGGCACCTATCACCACAGCATCGTCGTCGGCAACCTCGGCGAGGCGGCGGCCGAGGCCATCGGTGCCAACGGACTCCTGACCCGCGTCGGCGCGTACTATCACGACATCGGCAAGCTCGTGAACCCCGGCTACTTCATCGAGAACCAGCAGGGGCTCGACGCCGAATCCAGCAAACATACAGGTCTCAAGCCGAAGGTCTCGAGCCTCGTCATCCGGGCGCACGTCAAGGACGGTATCGAGCTTGCGCACAAGGAGAACGTCCCCGAACCGCTCATCGACCTCATCCGGGAGCACCACGGTACGAGCCTGATGGAGTACTTCTACAATCAGGCGAGGAAGGAAGCCGAGGATCCTGATGAGGTGACGGAGTCCGACTACTGCTATCCCGGTCCGCGGCCGAGGAGCAAGGAATCGGCGATCCTGATGCTCGCGGATATCCTCGAGGCGCGCACGCGCTCGATAGGCGACTCGGCTTCTCCGAAGCGCATCGAAAGCGAGATCGCGGACGCCATCGAGAAGCGATGGAAGGCGCACCAGCTCGACGACGCGGAGCTGACGCTCTCTGATCTGCGGAAGATCCGCGAGGCCTACTTCCGCGTTCTCGTCGGGATGTACCACCAGCGGGTGAAGTACCCCGACCAGGCGGAGGGCGAGGAGGGTCAGGGCGGCCTGAGTGAAGATGGCGATGAGTCTGCCGCGCGACGAGAGGTCGACACCACACCCGGCGCGCCCGATGAGGGAACCGGCGCCGGACCAACGGAGTAGACTGATGCCGCTCACGATCATCAACAAGCAGA
This sequence comes from uncultured bacterium, assembly GCA_964597945.1. GTDB lineage: Bacteria > Joyebacterota > Joyebacteria > Joyebacterales > Joyebacteraceae > JAPEKQ01. The sequence goes on along the minus strand of CAZRAD010000003.1, from coordinate 21,862 downwards.
AGACCGTGGAGCTGGACCGCAGGACCATCCGGTCGCTCATCGAGGCGCTGCTCTCGGAGCATGATGCGGCGGGCGCGGACGTGACGCTCACGTTCGCCGATGACGCGTACGTGCATGATCTCAATCGAGAGTATCGCGGGATCGACAGACCGACCGACGTTCTGTCGTTCGCGATGCGCGACGGCGGCGACGTGCGCGACGAGGGCGAGGAACTCGTGCTCGGCGACATCGTCATCTCCGTCGACCGCGCGGCCGTGCAGTCGCGCCGATTCCGGCGGACGGTGGACCGGGAGATCCTGAAGCTCGTGGCACACGGCGTGCTCCATCTTCTGGGATATGACCACCCGAACGAGAAGCGCATCGCCGAGATGCGGCGGATCGAGAACCGCCATGTTCGGGCGGCGTCTGACGGACGCTGAACGAGGGGTCTACCGCGCTCCTCAGTCATAAGCGACACCGAAGCCGTAAGGGACACCGAAGCCGTAAGGGACACCGAAGCCGTAAGGGACACCGATGACCTATCTTATCGCAGCGGCTCTTGGATTCTCCGCGCTGCTCTATCTCTCCGGCGTCTTCTCGGGCTCCGAGACCGCGCTCTTCTCGCTCTCGCGGCTCGAGGTGAGTGAGATGGATGAGCGGAGCCGCATACGGTGGCTCCTGAACATGCCGGATCGGCTGCTGATTACCATTCTACTCGGCAATACGCTCGTCAACGTCGCGACGAGTTCGCTCGGCGCGGTCGTCGCGCTCACCGCTCTTCGGGCTCTCGGGCTGTCGGACGCCGCCAGCATCACGGTCGAGGTCATCGTGGTGACCTTCTTCATCCTCGTTGTGGGCGAGGTGGCCCCGAAGATGTATGCGATGCAGCACAATTTGGTGTTCGCCACCCGGGCGGCGCCGATTCTGGGCGCGATCGATCGGGTTCTGGCTCCCATCGTCACCGCGGTTCACTGGCTGGTCTCCAAGCTCGGCCGACTTGATGAGGGTGAGGCTCCATTCGTCACGGCCGCTGAGCTTCGCACGATCGTAGCCATCTCGGAACACGAGGGTACGCTCGAGGAGGACGAGCGCGACATGATCGACAGCGTCATGGAATTCGGGGACACCGTTGTCCGCGAACTCATGGTCCCGCGCGTCGACATGCAGTGTTTCGACGAGACCGTGACCGTGTCCGAGGCTATCGCCGCGTTCCGGGAGCACGGACTCTCCCGCATGCCCGTCTACAGCGACGACATCGACCACATCGTCGGTGTCCTGTACGCGAAGGATCTGCTCAAGCTCGACTTCGAGCAGGCCGGCGACGAATCGATCCGCGGTCTTGTGCGAGAGGCGACCTTCACGCCCGAGAGCAAGAGCGCTGGCGGGCTGCTCCGCGAACTGCAGCGGCGACGCATCCACATCGCCATCGTCGTCGATGAGTATGGCGGGACGGCGGGCGTTGTGACGCTTGAGGATCTCATCGAGGAGATCGTTGGAGAGATCCGCGACGAGCACGACGACGCAGAGCGCCCTCTATTCCGTGTCCTGGACAGCAAGACATTGATCGCCGACGGCGCCATCAGGCTCGACCTGCTTGCCGATGAGCTCGATGTCCCCGAATTCGAGGGCGAGGGCATCGAGACGCTCGGCGGCTACCTCATGGTCGCTTTCGGGCGCATTCCGTCGGTTGGTGAGAAGCTCGAGCGCGACGGATTCGAGTTCACGGTTGAGGAACTCGACGAGCAGCGCATCACGAACGTGACCATCGTGAAGCTCGACGAGACGGAACAGCCCGGGAGTGGAGAGGAGGATGGTCGACGATGATGATCGGTCTCCTCATCGCGCTCGGATTCGTCCTGTCCGCGTTCTTCTCCGGGGCCGAGACGGCGCTTGTCTCGATGAACTGGATTCGTCTCGAACACTGGCTGGAGAAGGGGCGCAGCGGCGCCCGGGTGCTCGAGAAGTTTGCCTCGGACCCGGAGCGCCTGCTCGGAACAACGCTCGTCGGGACGAATCTCGCGGTCGTGATGACCTCGTCGCTCGTGTCCTGGGTACTCATGAGCTGGCTGGGCGAGACTCCCCAGAGAGAAGGCTGGTCGCCCGGGGCGATCGCCCTTCTTTCGACGGCGATCGTGACGCCGACACTTCTCATGCTCGGAGAAGTCATCCCGAAGATCGTCGGCCGCAGGCACAGCGACAGCATCGTCCTTCGCATCGTCCACCCGCTGCGGTTCTTCTACTATCTGCTCTCGCCCGTCATATGGCTGGCGACGGGTCTGGCGCGCGGCGTGCTGCTGCTCTTCGGCGTCCACGTCGTCGAGTGGCGAAAGCGACTGACGAAGGACCAGCTCCAGCGGCTGCTGACGAGCGAGGGAGAGATGGCGGGGGCGGTCGACAAGGAGGAGACGAAGCTCATCACGCGCGTCTTCGAGTTCGGAGAGAAGTCCATCGGCGAGGTGATGGTGCCGCGAACCGACGTCGTCGGGCTGAGCGAGGACGCGACCGTCGGCGATGCCGTCGAGATCGTTCGCCGATACGGGTTCTCACGACTACCCGTTATCTCCGGGGACCGTGAGCACATCGAGTCGATGGTCCATTCGCGTGATCTTCTCGGCATACCACGCGAGCAATCGATAGAAGCGCTCAAGCGGCCGGTGCCGCACGTGCCGGAGACGAAGACCTGCGACGATCTGTTCCGTGAGCTCCAGGCGAGACGGCAGCATATGGCGGTCGTGATCGACGAACACGGGAGCCTCTCGGGCATCGTGACGCTCGAGGATCTGCTCGAGGAGCTTGTAGGCGAGATCGAGGACGAGTACGACATTCATGAGACGCTGATCCGCGCGATCGACCGCAACCTGTTTATGGTCGATGGACGCGCTGAGATCGATGCGGTCGAGGAGATACTGGGTGTGGAACTGCCCGAAGGCGACTACAACACCGTCGCCGGGCTTCTTCTGAAGATGCTCGGGCGGATCCCGGAGTCGGGCGAGGAGATCGTCGTCTCGGGGCTCGATCTTCGAGTCGTCTCCGCGAGCCCGACACGAATCGGCAAGGTGAGGATCAGGAAACGATGACCGACGAAACAACGACACCGAACGCGGACGGCGGAACGGGAACCGCCGCACCCGAGCGGCAGAGCATCGCGCGTGTTCTGAGGCGCTACTTCTTCACGGGGCTCCTCGTCATCCTCCCCGCGTCTATCAGTGTCTTCATTCTCTGGAAGCTCTTCTTCGGGCTTGATGCGATCCTGGGACCGCTCGTTGCAAGGTACTACGGCCGCGAGGTCCCCGGGCTTGGGCTCGTCGTGCTCGTGTCGGTGATCATCATCATCGGGTCGGTAGCGAGCAATCTTCTCGGCCGACGGCTGATCGGCGCCGGCGAACGTGTCGTCAATCACATCCCTATCATTCGGTGGATATACAGGACGACGAAGCAGATGTTCTCGACCATTCTCCAGGAGCGTTCGACGAGCTTCCGCCGTGTCGTGCTCGTCGAGTACCCGCACAAGGGAACCTGGAGCATGGCGTTCGTGACATCGGAGACCGGCGGCCGCTTGTCCGATGACCTCGGCCGCAATGTCGTGACGGTCTTCCTCCCGACAACCCCGAACCCGACATCCGGGTTCTTCCTGATCGTTCCCAAAGAAGACGTCGTCGCGCTCGACATGCCCGTCGATGAGGGGCTCAAGCTCGTCGTATCGGCAGGGGTTCTGTCGCGCGACCGTTCGGACGGACCGCATGCCTGATCGTGCAAGAGAGGACGACCTTCTTCTGGATCTGCGGGGCAGCGCGAGCGCCCTTGCGGAGCAGCTCATGGGGCTGCACCCTGCGGATGTCGCGTCGGCACTCGAGCGCCTCGATGATGAGCTCTTGCGCGCCGTATTCGCTGAACTCGACACCGAGACGAGCGCCGATGTGCTTCCTCATCTCGACGAGCACGCGCTCGAGCTGGTGCTCGCCGACCTCGAGACCCCCGAGATCGCCAATATCGCCACTGAGCTCGAGTCGGACGATGCTGCCGATGTCGTGGGCATGCTGGAGGACGAGCGACGCGACGAGGTTCTCTCCCAGCTCGAAGCTGAGGATCGACGGCAGGTCGAGGATCTGCTGCAGTACACCGACGAGTCGGCCGGCGGCATCATGGCCTCCGAGCTCGTCTACCTCAACAGAGAAAAGACGGTCGCCGATGCCATCGAACTCATCCGCCAGGCGACAGAGGAAGTCGACGAGATTCACAACGTGTACGTGACCGACGGCGCGCGCCGCCTCGTCGGGGTCTTTCCGCTCCGCAACCTCGTGCTCGCTCAGCCGTCGACGCGCCTCGGCGACATCATGGAGGCGGACGTCGTGTCGGTCTCGACCGAGATGGACCAGGAGGATGTTGCCCACGTCTTCAGCAAGTACGACCTCGTCGCGATTCCCGTGGTTGACCCGTCCGGCGTGCTCGTCGGACGGATCACGGTCGACGATATCATCGATGTCATTCACGAAGAGGCCGACGAGGACATCAGCCTCATGGCGGGTACGCGCGAGGACGAGTTCCATGAGGAGTCCTCGATGCGGATCTCGCGCATCCGGCTTCCGTGGCTCATCATCGGCGCAGCCGGCGGGCTCTGTTCCGCGCTCGTGATGCGGCACTTCAGCGTCTCACTCGAGCGCGTGCTCGCGCTGGCGTTCTTCGTTCCCGTCATCACCGCGATGGGCGGTAACGTGGGGCTTCAGACCTCGACCATCATCGTTCGAAGCATGCACTCGGAGCGTGGCCTCAGCGATCCCGTGGGGGAGAGACTCGTCAAAGAATGGCGCGTCGCGCTGATGAACGCGTTCGTTCTCGGCGCGGCGATCTGGGCCATCGTCGGGTTCTGGCTCGGGTCGTGGCAGCTCGCGGCCGTCGTCGGCGGTTCGCTCGCGATGGTCATCCTCGTCGCCGCGACGCTCGGAGCCGTCATTCCGTATGCGCTTCGCGGTGTGGGCGTGGACCCTGCCGTTGCACAGGGTCCATTTGTCACGACGCTCAACGACATTCTGGGAATCATGGTCTACCTCGGGATGGCGTCGGTCTTCCTCTCGGCGATCAGCTGACGTGCGGGGGCGTGCCGATCCAGGAACGGACGTGGAGAGATGGCGCTCGTCACATCCAGGGCGATCGTGCTGAAGGACCATCGGCTCGGTGAGACCAGCAAGGTCGTGGTGTGTTATACTCGCGACTATGGGAAAGTACGGCTCGTGGCGAAGGGTGTGCGGAAGGGTGGGAGCCGGTTCGGGGCCGCCCTGGAGCCTCTCATGGTCTCCGGGGTCGTATTTTACCTGAGGGAGGGGCGCGATCTCTCCCTGGTATCGCAGGCGTCGATCGAGCGCGAGTTCCCCGAGCTCCGGCGTGACGTCGTCCGGATGGCGATGGGCGGCGCGGTCGTCGAGCTGCTCGAGCGGCTGCTCCCGGACCACGAACCCGACGGCGGACTCTACGAGCTCACCGAGCGAACGCTCGAGACGATGTCGGAGGCGCCGCTCCACGCGCTGGACGTCGTGCTCTGGCGATTCATGCTCGAGGTCGCGTGCAGGCTCGGGTATCAGCCGGAGCTGTCGCGCTGCGTTCGTTGCGGCGCCGCCGGCTGCGGCGGACCGGTGGGAGGGAGCGACCGCGGCAGGGAAGCGCACGAGGACGACGCCGATGAGAGCGCCGGGTGGGCCGGTTTCAGCCCGGACCTCGGCGGGCTGGTCTGCGACCGCTGTGTCTCCAGGGGAGAGCTCGATGTCCCCTTGCCGGTCGGCTCCGAGGCGGCCGTGCTCCCGGTGCTCGCCGGAGAGGACGGTGAGCGACTCGCAGCTGCAGGCGTGAGCGAGGGGGCCGTGACAGGCGTGAGCGAGGGCGCGCTGACCCTCGCGGGGCGCTCAATAAGCCCGGCGGCACGCGACGACATCACGCGCGCGCTCGGGTCGTTTCTCGAGATGCACGCGGGGCGTTCCATGAGACTCAAGTCGCTCGGCTTCCTGGCGCAGGTCAGGAGGCTCGAGGAGCCGAGTTGAGGAGCAGCATTGAGGAGCAGAATTCACGACAGGCGACAGCGTTCGCCGCACCGACAACACGCGACAAGGGGACTGACTGGATCATGGCTGAAGCGAAGGCGCTCACGTTCCAGGATATCATCCTGCGATTGCAGGGGTTCTGGGCGGACTACGGCTGCGTGATCGTGCAGCCGTACAACTCGGAGGTCGGTGCCGGGACGTTCAATCCCGCGACGTTCCTCAGATGTCTCGGACCGGAGCCATGGCGCGCAGCCTACGTCGAGCCGTCGCGCCGGCCGAAGGATGGTCGGTACGGCGAGAATCCGATCCGTATGCAGCAGTTCCTCCAGTACCAGGTGCTTCTTAAGCCGGCGCCCGATGATGTACTCGACCTCTACTTCCAGAGTCTCGAGGCGCTCGGAATCGACCGGAAGAAGCACGACTTCCGTCTCGTCGAGGATGACTGGGAGTCTCCGACGCTGGGCGCCGCGGGTCTCGGATGGGAAGTGTGGATCGACGGGATGGAGATCACGCAGTTCACGTACTTCCAGCAGGCCGGAGGTCTCGAACTCGATCCCATATCGTCGGAGATCACCTACGGTCTTGGTCGTATCGCGACGTTCCTCCAGGGGGTCGACAGCTTCTTCGATATGAAGTGGGCGCCGGATGTGATGTTCGGCGAGCTGACGAAGCAGTACGAGATCGAGTTCTCCAAGTTCAATTTCGAAGAGGCCGACATCCCGCTTCATCGCGAGCTCTTCGACAAGTTCGAGACCGAGGCCGACCGGCTTCTCTCCGCCGGGCTTCTGGCGCCGGGATACGATTACGTGCTCAAGTGTTCGCACACCTTCAACGTGCTTGATGCGCGCGGCGCGATCAGTGTCTCGGAGCGGACCGGGTACATCGCGCGCGTGCGGAAGCTCGCGCGGAAGGCGGCGATCCTCTGCATCGATCAACGCAGGGAGCTGGGGTATCCACTCCTGCCGGAGGACGAGCGGACCCGTCTGCTGGCCGAGGAAGAGAAGGGCGGCACGAAGGGTGGCAAGGGCGGCGGCAAGAACGACGGCAAGTCCGGTGCCAAGAGCAGAGGGGGTGCGTGATGGGGAAGGAACTGCTCTTCGAGATCGGCGCTGAGGAGATCCCGGCCTCGTACGTCCCTCCGGCGATCGAGCAGCTCCGCGCGGCCGTCGAAGACGGTTTGAGCGCGGCGCGGCTCCAGCACGGCGAGGTGAGGACGTTCATGACCCCGCGGCGGATGGCCGTCGGGGTGGCGGATGTTGCAGACATGCAGGAAGACCTGGAGCGTGAGGTCGTCGGTCCACCGGCGAAGGTCGCGTTCGACGACGAGGGCGTCCCGACGAAGGCCGGGCTCGGCTTCGCGAAGTCCCAGGGTGTAGCCGTCGAGGACCTTGAGGTCCGAGACACGGGCAAGGGCGAGTACGTGCACGTACGCGTGGTCGACAAGGGGCGTTCGTCGTTCGAGGTGCTGCCCGAGATCCTCAGCGCCGCCGCGGCATCGCTGAGCTTCCCGAAAACGATGCGCTGGGGGCCGGACCAGCGGTTCGCGCGCCCCGTACGCTGGCTTGTCGCGCTGCTCGGCGGCGACGTGCTCGACATGGAGTTCGCAGGCGTCAAGGCGGGGAACGAGACGCGCGGGCATCGCAATTGGTCGCCGGGGCCGCACCGCGTCAGGGATGTGGACGACTACCTCGCCGTGCTCGAGAGCAACTACGTGCTCGCCGACCCGGCGGCACGTCGCGTCCGCATTCTCGAGGAGACTCAGCGGGTCGCGGGCGAGTGCGGGGGGCGGCTCGTCGTGAACGAGTCACTCCTCGACGAGGTGACCTATCTCGTTGAGTATCCGACCGTGTTCGCCGGGCGGTTCGCAGACCGCTTCCTCGAGCTCCCGCGCGACGTCATCGTTGTCGCGATGAAGAGTCACCAGCGGTATTTCGCCGTCGAAGACGAGGACGGTAAGCTGCTTCCGAACTTCCTCTGCGTTGCCAACGTCCCGGCCGAGAGCCATGATGCCGTGCGAGAGGGAAACGAGCGAGTGCTGGTCTCTCGACTCGACGATGCGGCGTTCTACTGGCACGAGGACACCCGCGCGAATCTCGAGGACAAGGTTGAGAGCCTCAAGAGCGTCGTCTGGCTCGAGGGGCTGGGTTCGCTCTACGAGAAGACGGAACGGCTCGAGAGGCTCGCGCGGATGATCGGCGAGCGAATCTCCTCATCGGAGACCGATACGGCTGTCCGGGCTGCGAGGCTCGCGAAGGCCGATCTCGTCACCGAGATGGTGAAGGACGGGAAGGAGTTCACCGAGCTCCAGGGGGTCATGGGGCGCGAATACGCCCTGGCATCGGGCGAGAACGCGCCGGTAGCCGCGGCCATCCACGAGCACTATATGCCGCGGTTCGCCGGTGACGACTTGCCATCCTCGGAGGCCGGCGTCATCTTGAGTATTGCGGACAGGCTCGACTCCATCGTTGGCTGTTTCTCCGCGGGATTGATCCCGTCGGGGTCGCAGGATCCGTACGCGCTGAGACGCCAGGCCATCGGTCTCATCCGCATCCTTCTGGAGCGGGACCTCAGCGTGCCGGTCCGGGGACTGGCCGAGGCGGCCGCGGACGCGTTCGAGCTCACCGGCGACTCGAAGGCGACGACGCTCGACGGCGTGCTCGACTTCGTGCGCCAGCGCGCGCGCAACGTTTTCATGGATGAGGGATACGCGTACGATCTGGTCGACGCGGTCCTCGCGGCGTCGTCGGATGACCTGCCCGGAGCGAGGAAGCGCATCGTCGCGCTCTCGCACTTCCGGGAGGCGGACGACTTCACCGGTCTCGTGGTCGGCTCGCGGCGCGTGATGAACATCCTCAAGGGCAGCCCGGCCGTGAGGGTTGATGCATCCGCTCTGGTCGAGCCGGCTTCGATAGCGCTCGAGAAGGCGCGCGCGGAGGCGGAGTCGAGTGTTGATGCCGCCGTTGCGTCGGACGATCTCGACGATGCCGTGCGGAGCCTGCTTGGTCTGCGGCGTCCGATCGACGAGTTCTTCGACGCCGTGATGGTGATGGTCGAAGACGAGAGGCTTCGCGCGGTCAGGCTCGGCCTGCTCTCGGAGGTGCGCTCGCTGTTCATGCGAATCGCCGACTTCTCGCGCGTCGTGCTCGAGGGCGAAGTGCAGGAGTAGCGCGGGGTCGAAACGCAGGAGTTGGGCAGGGCCTTCACGCAGCAGGCGAACAGAGGACGAGCAATCGAATGGAACATCGAACGAACAGATGGATCACAACCCGTGCGGCTCTGGTCGTGGCGGCCCTTGCGCTGACGCTTCTCGTCGGTCTCGGCGGATGTGGCGCTGGAACTGGCGACCACAAGGTCGTCCTCATCGGCATCGACGGCATGGACTGGCAGATCGTCGACCCGCTTCTCGAAGCGGGGAAGCTCCCGAACATCCGGTCGCTCATCGACCGCGGCGTCAGGGCCAATCTCCGCTCGATCGGTCCCGAGATGAAGTCTCCGATCATCTGGACCTGTATCGCAACCGGCAAGACACAGCGTAAGCATGGGATCAGCGACTTCCTGCAGGAGCAGACGGGCGAGCAGGCGCTCTACAACTCGCGCGGCTGGAAGGCGCTGGCGGTCTGGCAGATGCTCGGTGACGCCGGGCGCACCGTCGGCGTCATCAACTGGTGGCTCTCGTGGCCCGCCTACCCGGTCAACGGGTTCCTCATTACGGAGCGCATCACATTCACCGCCGAGGACGGCTATCCGGACATCCCGGAGGTGACGACCCCGCCGGAACTTGCGGAGGAGCTGGCGCCCTTCTGCCAGCCCGTCAGCACATTGCCCGACGACGAACTCGCGCCGTTCCTTGTCGGCGACTCGTGGAGGACGACCGACGACCACACCGTCAGCGACGGTCGGGAATCGATCCGCGGCATCCACGCGATGGACAAGACCATCCTCCAGGTTACGAACCACATGCTCGAAACACACGATCAGCCCGACTTCTTCGCGACCTACTTCCAGGGACTGGATGTCACCTGTCACCGATACTGGGGGCAGTGGGACACCACATCGGTCGACATGTACATGACCCCGGAGATGATCCGAACGTACAGCGAGCTCATCCCGCGCTACTACGAGTACATCGACAGCGCCGTCGGCCAGATCATCGATCGTATGGATGAGGATTCGACCGTCATCATCTGTTCGGACCACGGGTTCCGCGGGCCGTACAGGTCGCCGCGGGGACTGCTGCTCGGGATCTGGATGCACCGGCAGACCGGCGTGCTCATCGCGGCCGGCCCCGGCATCGAGCCTTCGAACGAGACGCTCGACGCGAGCGTGTTCGACATTACCCCGACCGTCCTGGCGCTGCTCGGCGAGCCGGTCGCGCGCGACATGGATGGATTTGTTTTGACCGAGATCCTCGATGACGACTTCGAGGCTGCAAACCCAGTTACCTATGTGGATACCTACGAGCGAGAGCCCGCCGCCTCCGGAGAGGCGCCCGAGACCGAAGAGGTCGACGACGCGATCCGCGAGAAGCTCCGTTCCCTCGGATACATCGAATAGAGGGGAGGGACCTCCAGTGAGACCGGGAAAACTGATCGCACTTGTCGCGCTGGCCGCGATTCTGCTCGCGTCCGGGTGCGGATCCGGCGACGGGACCGTCGACCGACGCTTCCTTCTCATCGGACTTGACGGTGCGGAGTGGTCGATCGTCGATCCGCTCATCGAGCAGGGCCGGCTGCCGAACATCGCTGCGCTGATGGAGTCCGGTGTCTCGTGCAGGCTCCGTTCGCTCGAACCGAAGCAGAAGTCGCCCACGATCTGGACGACTATCGGCACCGGCAAGCTCCCGGAGAAGCATGGCATCACCGACTACATTGATCCGACATCGAAACAGCTTCTTACGAGCAACGTGAGGACGGCTCGGATGTTCTGGGACATCCTCGGAGAGCACGGCTTCACCGTGACCGTCATCGGCTGGCTCGTCAGTTGGCCCGCCGAGCCCGTCAACGGGACGATGGTCACCGACTACTTCCGCTATCGCCCGCGCGAGGACAGGCGTACCGATGGTCTGACCTATCCCGACGAACTCGCGGCCGAGGTGGCCCCGCTCCGCGTCCTGAGCGAGACCATTCCGGATGAAGAGGTGGAGCGCCTCTACGACCTCGACAACGCGATGACGGGCGAGGAGGCGCAGCGGCTCGATGTCGAACGCATGTTCGTCGAGATGCGCGCGATCAGCGAGATCGAGGGCAACATCTCTCAGCTCAAGGACCACTACGCCGGCGACGCGACGTTCATGGCGGTGGCGAAGCATCTGATGCGACAGCGACCGACCGATGTCAGCGTCGTCTATCTCCGCGGGACCGACTCGATGAGCCACCGCTTCTGGCCCGCGAGCTTCCCGGAGGAGGTGGAGGTCGACGTGCCGGAGACCGAGATACGCGTCTTCGGCGAGACGATGGAGCGCTACTACGAACACGCCGACGCCCTGGTCGGAGAGCTCATCGAACAGTTCGGCGACGACGCGACGGTCATGCTCTGTTCGGACCACGGCTTTGAGGGTCCGCGACCCGGCCGCCGTCGCGGAGGGATCAACGACCACGGACCGATCGGGGTCTTCGCGCTGAGCGGGGACGGTGTCCGGAGCGGCGTGACGATAGCCGAGCACAGCGTCCGCGACATCACGCCGACGATCCTCGCGCTCTTCGGTCTGCCTGTCGGCGACGACATGGACGGGGCCGTCATGCGCGATGCCTTCGAGGATGACTTCCTTCGTGCGCACCCCGTGCGCGTGATCCCGACCTACGAGACGACCGATGAGCCTGGAGTGACGAGATGATGAGACTCAGCACCTGTCGATGCAGATCGAACCGTGCCGGGGTGGCGCTGACCGTTCTCCTCGCGATCGCGCTCGGCGCGGCGGTCGTGCTCCTCACATCGTGTGGATCGAGCGAGATGAAGCCGTCGGAGCGGAAGGTGATGATCATCGGTGTCGATGGTCTTGAATGGGACATCATGGGGCCGATGCTCGAGGCGGGGAGGCTCCCGAACTTCGCGCGCGTTCTCAGTGAGGGCGCCTGGGGAGAGGTCCGATCGCTCGACATCCTGGAGTCGCCGGTGATCTGGACGTCGATCGCTACCGGAAAGACCCCGGACAAGCATGGCATCACCGGGTTCGCGAAGCAGCTCCACGCCGGGGCCGAACCGGTCCCGATGACTTCGAACGTCCGACGCGTGAAGGCTCTCTGGAGCATCCTTGGAGAGCGCGGTCTCTCCGTCGGCGTCATCGGGTGGCTCGCGACCTGGCCGGCAGAGGAGGTCAACGGCTATCTCGTCTCATCCTACTTCAACTACGGATGGAGACCCGGAGCGGACGGGGAGAGGAGCCGATACACGTGGCCGGAGGAGCTGGCGGGCGAGCTTGCGGAGTTGCGTCTGACCGCAGACGACATCTCTGACGAGAGGGTCCGCGCGTTTCTCACCGGAGACCCGGGAGACACGGACGCGGAGCTGGCTCGATTGCGCTCACTCAAGACGGCGATCGCGACTGACGAGACCGTTCGGCGCTCGGCGCTTCGACTGTTCGAGGAGCGACCGACGAACTTCTTCGCGCTCTATCTCCGCGGCGTCGACGGTCCGAGCCACCAGTTCTGGGTGGATGCGTTCCCGGAGTCATGGCCCGAGGGCACGGAGCCGGGGACCGCGTATCTCGCTGACGTCGTCGAGCGGTACTACGAATACATGGACGAGGTTGTTGGTGAGTTCATCGCGCTCGCGGATGACCGCACGACGGTCGTTCTGACATCGGACCACGGTCATTCCGGTCCGAAGAACCGCGACGGTGTCTACCACTGGGGTATCGCGATGCACGACCCGACCGGCGTCATCGCTCTCTGGGGTCGAGACATCGTTCCGGGGACACAGCTGGACTCGCCGGGTGTGCTCGATGTCACGCCGACGCTCCTCGCGCTCCTCGGACTTCCGGTCGCGGACGACATGGACGGTCGCGTTCTCACCGAGGCGATCGAGCCGGAGTTCCTTGAGCGGCATCCGGTCACGGCGATCCTCTCGTATGAAGAGGGCGTGACCACGGATGACGCCGAGCCGATCGAGTCACCGGTCGACGACGAGGTGCGCGAGCGCCTTCGCTCGCTTGGGTACATCGAGTAGCGCGGCACCAGCGTGGCAAGACGTCGGCGCACTGTCACAGGACTGAGGAGAACCGCGTCGACGCACGACGCGGACCACCATGGAGAACATATGAGGCTTCGTACGATCATCGCCCTCGGGCTTCTCGCCGTCATACTCGGCGCGTGCGCGGAGCCGGCGCCGCCGACCGGTGTGGACGGCCCCATCGTCGTCATCGGGATCGATGGCGCGGAATGGAGCATCATCGAGCCGCTGCTCGAGGCGGGCGAGCTTCCGAACATCTCCGGCCTCATAGAGCGTGGGGCATCCGGAGAGCTGGGTTCGCTGGACCCGCGGCGGAAGTCGCCCGTCATCTGGACGACCATCGCCACCGGTCTCGACCCCGACGTCCACGGCGTGGGAGGGTTCGTCATCAGCGGCAATCCGCACGGCCGCGACTCGTACTCGCACTACTCGAGCAACATGTGGAAGGCCCCCGCATTCTGGGACATCCTCGGCGACCGAGGCAAGACGGTCGGGGTCATCGGCTGGCTGGTCACCTGGCCGCCGTGGCCCGTCAACGGGTACATGGTCTCTCAGCACGTGCAGTATCACGACCGTTTCCGTCAGTCGGGGAAGGGCCGGGGCATCTCGTGGCCCGATGGCCTGGACGACGCCATCGCCCCGCACGTGACCGACGAGCTGGCGCTGTCACCCGAGCAGCTGGGGCGTTTCGCGAGCGGGGGCGTGGAGGGTCTCTCGGTACTGACCGACCACTACGAGGAGGGACTGCGTCGTGCGCTCGCGGGTGATGAGAGCACGTACGCAGTGGCGCGATTCCTGTTCTCTGATGACGTCCCGGATGTCGCCTGTGTCTATACGAGAGGCGTGGACGAGGTCTGTCACAGGTTCTGGATCCACGCGTACGAGGATACGCGTCCGCCGGTCGATCCCGCGAAGCCCGGGACCGCGATGCTGGCCGATCAGGCCGTCGAACTCGCGGGGCTCATTGATGAGTACTACCGCTACACCGATTCGGAGATCGGGAAGCTGCTCGAACTGCTCCCGCTGAACTCGACCGTCGTCATCTGCTCGGATCACGGATTCCGAGGTCCCGGGAAGTGGGGAGAGCACGCGCCGTGGTACGGTGAGGACCAGCACGCGCTCAAAGGGGTGCTCATCGTCAGCGGCCCCGGCGTGAAGCGGGGAGTCACGATCGAGAACGCCTCGGTCTTCGATGTTGCGCCGACGATTCTCGCCATGAGCGCGGCCCCGGTCGCTGACGACATGCCCGGGAGGGTACTCTCCGAGATCTTCACGGACGAGTTCGTCGCCGCCAATCCGGTTGCCACAATCGAAAGCTACGGACGCACCGAGCGTACTGACGCGGCTCCGATCGAGTCACCCGTCGATGACGAGGTGCTCGAGCGGCTCCGTTCACTCGGGTACATCGAGTAGGGGAGAACGATGAAGCGAGACCACGTACTGATTCTGTTCATCATTGTCGCCCTGGTGGCCGCCGCTGTCGTGTTCATGTCAAAGCGTGACGGCGAGACCGCGCAGGACGCCTCGGCGCCGCGCGGGGGTTCCCTCTCGCTGGTCGTCATCGGTATCGAGGGATTCGAACCGGAGCTCGTGGAGCGGTTCTCGGCCGACGGTGGGCTTCCGAATATCAGCGCGCTGATGGCCGAGGGCGCGGTCGGACGATTCGCGAGTCTGGAACGCGGTATCGATTCGGAGATCCCCTGGACCAGCCTTGTGACCGGCATGCGACCTGAGAACCAGGGCATCGGCGGAACGCGTATCTCACCTCGCGGGGAGGTCGTCCCGCGCCCGCTGGTACCGGAACATCGGACGGTCGATACGATCTGGACGCTGCTTTCGAGCAGTGGACGCACGGTCGGTGTCATCGGATGGCCGGGAGCATGGCCGGTCGAAGCGGTGAATGGTGTCATGGTCGGCTCACACAGCCGGGTCATTCTCGACCAGATGCACAACGGGGACGTCTCAGGGAGAATCTATCCGGAGAGCCAGCAGACGGTGCTCGACGCGATGTTCGCGAGTCCGTCCTCGGTTCGGCGCGTCGACCTTGGTCGGTTCATCGATCTCGACACGAGGAACCCCTACGAAGCGCTCGTCGGGCAGAACTACACCACGCTCGCGACCTCGTATGCCGGTGATGCGTCACACACGGCGATCGCGCTTCGGATCACGGCCGATCCGGGCGTTGAGTCGCTGATGGTGCACTTCCTCGGTCTCGACGGAATATCGCAGCGCTTCTGGCACTACATGGAGCCGGAGCGCGTGCTCGGTGGCGTCACACTGACCGACGAGGCTCGCGAGGAGATGCTCGTGCAGGCGGAGACGCTGGGCATCGTCATCGAGCGGTACTACGAGTATCTTGACGAGATCATCGGCGAGATCCTCGATCTTGCGACCGACGACGCGACGATCGCAGTTGTTGCAGACCATGGATACAAGGGTGTTGAGCTGGATTGGGTTGGCAACCCGCGGCTCGGAACCGACATGCACAGCGATCGCGGCGTGTGGATCATGAAGGGGCCGTCGATCCGCCCGGGCGCGCGGGTCGACGAATCCGAATCCGAGCTGTTCGACTTCGCGCCGACGCTGATGCAGGCGGCCGGGATCACGCCGGCCATCGAGCTTGACGGACGCGTTCTCGATGAGGTGCTTCGATGAGATCTGTTTCCGGCCGATGGATCAAAGGAGCCGCACTGCTCGTCGCCGCACTCTCGGTGGTCCTGGGACTCCCTCTATTCGGATGTCAGCCGGAAGTCGAGGAGCCACCCGGACCGCGCGTGCTGTTCATCGGCGTGGACGGGCTGGACTGGGGCCGCGTCCAGCGGCTGGCCGACGAGGGCCGGCTTCCCAACATCGCCGGGCTGATGGAGGAAGGCAGCTCCGGCGTTCTTCACTCTCTCTATCCGTATCTCTCTCCCAGCATCTGGACGAGCATCGCGACCGGGAAGCGCGAGGACAAGCACGGCATCGCGGGATTTCTGGTCGACCGCGGCACCACGACGAATCCGACCCCTACGAGCAGCAACATGAGAACCGCGAGGGCGATGTGGCAGATCCTCAACGATGCCGGTCACTCGACCGGCGTCATCGGCTGGCTCGTGACGTGGCCCGCCGAGCCCGTGAGCGGCTACATGATCTCGTCACGTTTCCATACGCTCCTCCGGGACAAACTGCTCGACGTCGGTGATGAGGAGATGCTCGCGCGCAAGCGTCAGAGCGTTCACCCGCCCGGCATCTGGGATGACGCGGTCTCGCTTCGTGTCGACGACGCGGATGTCAGTGATGAGACCGTGGCCGCGTTCCTCGGTGGAGACCTTCCGCAGAGCGAGGAAGCGGCCGCCGCGGTCAGGGAGTTCAGGAGGATCTACGCGTCCGACCAGACGACGCTCGCCATGGCGCATCGGTTTTTCGGAGACGTCCCGACCGACCTCGCGGCCGTTTACTTCCGCGGACTCGACACAAGCTGCCACATGTACTGGCGCTACATGGAGCCGGACACGTGGCCGGAGGAGCTTCAGCCTGAGATGGTGTCCGCATTCGCTCCTCTCATTGAGAACTACTATGAGCGTATCGATGGGATCGTCGGCGAGGTACTTGCGCACCGGAGTGCGCAGACGACGGTCGTGCTCTGTTCCGACCACGGGTTCGCCGGGCACAGCGGCTACCCGGGTTTCGAGGGCGAGCTGGCCGTGGGCGTCAGCATGCATCGCGAGGACGGCATCGTCATCATCGCCGGTCCGGGCGTTGCGCAGGGTACACGGATAGACGGAGCTTCGATTCTCGACGTGGCACCGACCGTGCTTGCGACGCTCGACATCCCGCTCGGTGAGGACATGGACGGACAGCTGCTTGATGCGGCGTTCGAGCCGGGGTGGCTTGAACAGCATCCGGTCAGTTTCATCGAGACGCACGAGACCGGGGAGCGGAATGGTGATTCGGAGCCGATTCCCTCACCTGTCGACGAAGAGGTTATCGAGCGGCTGAAGACGCTCGGCTACATCAGCTGACGGTTCCTGGCGGGTGAGCACACAACTCCGAAGGACGGACGATGACCAGACGAGGGCGAAAGCGGAAGCAGCACGATCGGACGCCGAAGACGGCTCGTACGCCGAGGACAGCGGGGGCGGCAGGGCCGACGCAGACATCGCCGGGAGAACCGCAACCGAAGGCATACGGTTTCACGCGCTCCCTCTGGTTCTTGCCTTTGGCCATATTCGTTGTCGCACTCGTCGTGAGGCTTGTCTACGTATTCCAGATCAGACAGACGCCGTTCTTCGAGACGCTCGGGCTTGACGCGAAGTTCTATGACGCGTGGGCGCGGCGAATCGCATCCGGAACGTCAGAGCGCGAGGCGTTCTTCATGTCGCCGCTCTATCCGTACTTCCTCTCGGCCATCTACCGAATTCTCGGTCGTGACCTGCTGCTCGTACGTGTCATTCAGGCCGGTATCGGCTCGGCGACTGCTGCGCTTGCCTACCTGATCGGACACCGCGTGTTCGGCAACCGGGTTGGTCTCATCGCCGGCCTTGTCACCGCGCTCTATGGCGCCCTCGTGTTCTATGACGGTTCCATCCTCATCACGCCGCTCCTTGTCTTCCTGAACTCACTCTGCCTGTACCTTCTCATCCGCGCCGACGACCGGGGAACGCACTGGCTCTACGCGCTCGCCGGCGTCTCATTGGGCCTCGCCGGCATCGGCAAGGCCACTGCGCTGGCTTTCGTGCCGGTGGCGGCGCTCTGGATCTGGTTCGCGTGGCGCAGAAACCGGACGGGTCGTGGCCGGGCCGTGGCTCTCTTCGCGCTCGGTGTGATCCTCGTGGTCGTTCCGGTGACCGTGAGAAACCTCGTGGTCGCCGACGATTTCGTGATGGTCACATCGAACGGCGGACTCAACTTCTACATCGGCAACAGCGAGATCTCGACCGGCGGATATGTCAAACCCGTCGGACTGGACATCGTGGACGACCCGGACGGTGAACTCATCGCCGAGGCCGCAGTCGGCCGTGACCTCAAGCCGTCGGAGGTCTCCGCGTTCTGGTACGGCAGATCGCGCGCCTACATCGCGAGCCACCCGTCCGAGTGGATGAAGCTGCTCGTGAGGAAACTCTCCTTCGCCATGAGTTCTTACGAACTGCCCCAGCTTGAGAACTACTACTTCCAGAAGCGATACTCGGGACTTCTGGCGCTGCCGCTTCCGGGATTCGCGCTGGTCGCGCCGCTCGGACTCATCGGCATCGTGCTGGCCTGGCGGCGCAGACAGGCGCGTCTCCTCGCGCTGTTCGTCATCAGCTACATGGCCACCGTGGTCGCGTTCTTCGTTGTCGCGAGGTACCGACTCCCGGTCGTTCCCGTGCTTGCGGTCGGTTCGGGCTTCGCTGTCCTCGAGTTGATACGGCTCGTTCGAGACCGCGCCTGGAGGGCGATGGCGTGGATCACGGTCGGGGCGGTTCTTCTTCTGCTCGTGGTCAATGTCAACTGGTACGGTGTCGATCGCGCCCGGGGTTTCGCGCAGTCGCACTTCCGTCTCGGTATCATCTACGGAGAACGGGGCGACACGGCTCGGGCGATCGAGGAGTGTCGTCGCTCCATCGAGCTCGACCCCGAGTATCCGAAGAGCTACCTCAATCTTGGTTCGATGCTCGTCGAGGCGGACCGGCCCGAGCAGGCCATCGAGGCCTTCCGCGCATCCGTCCGACTCGATCCGGGCTACGTGACCGGTCGTGTGAACCTGGCCATGGCGCTCGAGTCCATCGGAGACTTCGAGGGCGCCGTCGCGCAACTCGACACCATCCTCGCGGCGGACCCCGGGAACGCTCTCGCGCTCAAGGAGAGGGGCGTGGCTCTCTATCGCTGGGGGAGGTTCGACGAGGCTCGGGCTTCGCTCACGGCGGCGCTGGCGGTGGAGGGGGAGCGGAGAGAGCGCGCGGAGGCGTCGTTCTACCTGAATCTCATCGACCGTCCACAGCGCGCCGAGGTCCCGGAGGTCTCGGTGAGAGCGATGGCTGCCGCTGATACGCTTCTGCGGGCCGGCCGGGTCGTCGACGCCCTGGCGGAGCTCGAGATGGCGGCTCGCATGGCACCCGAGTCCGGCGAGCCGCTGCGTCGGATAGCGCTGGTGAAGCGGGACATGGGACTGATCGAGGAGGCCCGGGAACTCATGGCACAGGCGCTCGAACTGGACCCGTTCGTCGAGCACGGTCATTTCTCAATGGGTGTCATCCTGAGCGAGATGCAGGACCACGACAGCGCGATATACGAATATGAAGCGGAGATTCGCATCAACCCGGACTTCCCGCCGGCCCACCTCAATCTCGCGCTGACATATTACTTCAATGAGGGAAATCCGAATCTGGCTGTCAATCACTATAGGGCTTATCGGGAGCTCGGGGGCGAGCCGGTGCCTGCGCTCGAGCAGCTCCTCGAGCGGCTGTAGCGGCGCCCGGCGGCCTGGGAGCGGCTGACGACCCGCTCAAGCGCTCACACGATCCGTCTCGATCGCCCTCCGATCGCCACGTGTTCCATTTTCTTGCCTCAGTCGGCGGATTCCCGAGAACGGTCTGATGACCGGGTTGACCGTTGACAACACCCGCCTGATGGTGATATAATCCTACCCGAGTCGGGAAATAGGCGAAGCCGAGGTGCTGGTTCCGTCACTGCTGCCCGTGCGAGACCGGAAGGTTGTTGTGGGCGGGTAGTTGCGCCCTATCCGCGATAGACGGTCAAGAGGCCGTCCTTACCACAAGTCTGGGATTGCGCAACTTCCATCAAGGCTACTCATTCGAACGCTCACGCTGGCCGTTTCCATGGCTGCCGATGCGTGGGGAACGGTCGGAGTGAGGAGCTGTCTTGACGAGAAGGATGGGCTGGATCACCTTCAGGCTAGAGGGGGGATTGAGCGAATGAATAGCAGAACACTGGTACTGCTGGTGCTGGGGGTCGTGCTGGTTGCCGGGATGGCCGGGGCGAAGGGCCTCGACAACGCCGGTCTGGCTACGCATGTGCCTCTGCCGAACGCATCAGTGACCAGCGGTGATTTCGAGGGAGCTCGTCTCGAGACTCTGTGGATCTTCGAGGCCGATTTCGAAGATCTGACCGGTGACAACGCCGGCTGGACGTCTCCTGACTTCTCCGGCACCGCTGCTCAGGAGAACTACTGGCACAGAGATACCATCCGCCTGACCGAGACGTATCTCGGCGACTACACGTGGTGGTGTGGTACGTACAACGAGTGCTGGGTTCAGCCACGTGGTTACGGCAACGACTGGCTGATGCTTATGCACCGGGACTTCGAGCTGTCCAGCTGGAGTGTCGCCGGCGACGACGTCGTCCTCGACTTCGACCAGCGGTTCGCGCTCGAGCACGATTACGACTACGGCTACGTCGACATCTCCGATGACGGTGGCACGACGTGGACGACCATCTACACAGCGAACAACCCAGGCTTCGCCGGCAAGCCCGGCACACCGAAGGACTGGGATTCGGACCAGGGCCATCAGGCGCTGAACATCTCGGCGTGGGCCGGTTCGGATGTCCGTCTTCGCTTCCGCGTTGAGACCGACGAGGCGTACTCCGCTCAGGACGAGTTCAACAACGCCCCGCTCGGCTCGGTGCAGGATGGTGCCTGGCAGCTGGATAACTTCGATATCACGGTCAACACGCTCTCCGTGTGGTCCGACGATGTCGAGTCCGGCGATAACGGCTGGGTCCACGACGACCTCGCCGCGGCCGGCCAGACGGGTCTGACGTTCTACCGTGGTCTCTACGGCACGGATTTCGAGACCGGTCGCCCGTTCACGTGTGAGAACCGTGTTGGTTGGATGATGGGTGCGGTCGATCCGTTCACCGGCCTGACGATCGACGGTCAGTACACGTGGCTGATCTCGCCGCCGATCGACATCAGCGGCGCCGAGAAGCTCGTCGGCCTGTGGGACATGTGGGTCGACCTGCCGTTCGAGTCGAACAACCGGTTCGACCTGTGGCTGGCTTCTGACGACCAGGAAGCCTGTGTCACGTCACCCGACGGCTTCGTGGATGAGAATCCAGGTGGCTGGTATGGCGGCCCGTTCTGGGGCGTTTGGGCTGACGACTGGGACGCGTTCGCCGGCAACGACTGGCTCGCGATCGCCTGGCAGCAGGAGAACCAGGATCCGGCCGCTCCGGGTACGCACAAGGCCGGTATCTTCCTGCACAGGCAGAAGGTCGGCATTCCCTCCGGTGACCCCGGCACAGCGTTCACACTTGGCAACTGGGATCGTTTCAATGACTGGTATGTCGAGCAGACGGCGGACGCGCTGCTTGACACCGCGCTGCTGACGGTCAAGGACGATGACGATGTTGCATCGGTCTTCGTCGTGGCTTCGGGTGATGATGGTGCGACGTGGGAGTCCTACCCCTGTCGCCGCCTGGATCCGCTCGGCAACGACTGGAACTGTCCGCCGCCGGTGAACCAGATGAATCCGCAGACCGAGATTCACTACTACTTCGAGGCAACCGATGGTGTCGGGAACGTCGCGACGTACCCGAGCTCCGCTCCTGACGGTTACTTCGAGTTCTCGATTCTGCCGCTTGAAGCTACGGTGTCGGACCCTGGTCTGCTGATTGTTGACAAGCATGGTCGGGCGACGCCGAGTGAGATGCGCGACTACTTCCACAGCTCCGAATACTACTACCGCGAGGCCCTGGGCATCCTG
>CAZRAD010000002.1:0-51778 GCA_964597945.1 uncultured bacterium | reverse complement strand
CGCATAGAGCGGAAGCAGCGGGCCGATGAACCCGACTCCCATCGTTGCCGCGAAGACAGCGGTGAAGAGCGCTATGTAGACGCGTCGGTGCATGCCCCTCCTTCAGGAGGAACCGGATGAGGGCCGACGAACTAGACGAAGAGATCGGTGAACTGGAACGTGTTCACATCGAACAGCCCGAGATCGGTCAGTTTGAGCTCCGGGATGACCGGGAGCGCAAGGAACGACATCGCCATGAACGGGTCCTCGAGCGGCGAGCCGAGCCTGCGTGCGGCGCGAATGACACGGCGAAGGCCGGTCACGACCTCCTCGAGCGGCCCCTCGGACATCAGTCCCGCGACCGGGAGCGGCAGCCCGGCCTTGAGCTCTCCGTCCGCGACGACGGCCAGGCCGCCGCGCATCTTGGAGATCTCGACCACGGCCGCCTTCATGTCCTCATTGCTCGTTCCGACCACGACGATGTTGTGCGAGTCGTGCGCGACGGAGCTGGCGATAGCGCCCTTGCGAAGACCGAATCCCTTGACGATCCCGAGCCCGATATTGTCACTGGCGTGATGACGCTCGACCACGGCGATCTTGAGAAGGTCATGCTCGACATCGGCGACGAGCTTGCCGTCCTCGATCTTCGCCTTCTCGACCGTCGCCTTCGTCACGATCTGGTCAGGGACCAGGTTGATGACGCGGATCTTCCTGCCGTTGGCCGCGATGTCGAAGTCCTCGGGCGCGAGCCACTTGATGTTGATCGAGCTTCGTAGCTGCGGCTCGCTGATCCTCGGCTTCGGAACGACCATCTCCCCGTCCTCGGCGACGAGCTTCCCGTTCTTGAAGACCTTCCGGATGTTGAAGCGCTTGAGACTGTCGACCACCACCAGGTCGGCCCGGTAGCCCGGCGCGATGGCGCCGAGGTCCCGGATGCCGAAGTACTGCGCGGTGTTGATCGTGGCCATCCGGATAGCGGTGACGGGCGCGATCCCCTCTTTGATGGCGGTTTTGACCATGTGGTCGATGTGCCCGTGATCCATCAGGTCCTTCGGATGACGGTCGTCCGTGACGAACATGCAGCGGTAGCTGTTCTCGCAGGTCACGGCGGGTAGCAGGTCCTTCAGGTTCTTCGTGACCGAGCCCTCGCGGATCATCGCGTACATCCCGAGGCGGAGCTTCTCGATGAGCTCCTTCGGTGTCGTGCTCTCGTGGTCGGAGTTCACGCCGGTCGCCGCGTACGCGTTGAGGTCCTTTCCCGTGAGTTCGGGCGCGTGTCCGTCGATTCGCTTGCGGTCCTGCGTCATCGTGATCTTGTCGAGGAGCCCCTCGTCTCCCATCAGGACGCCGGGGAAGTTCATAACCTCTCCGAGACCAAGCACCCACTTCTCGCGGAGAAGCGGGTAGAGATCGAACCCGCGGAGTACGGCACCGCTCGTCTCGAACTCCGTCGCGGGAACACACGACGGGAGCATCATGTAGATATTGACGGGGCTGTACTTGCTCGAGTTGAGCATGTAGTGGATGCCCTCCAGGCCGTGCACGTTCGCAATCTCGTGCGGATCGGCGACGACGGACGTCGTCCCCCGCGGCACGACCGACCGGGCGAACTCCTGGACGGTGACCATCGTGCTCTCGATGTGCATGTGGCCGTCGATGAGTCCGGGGAGAACGAAGGCGTTCTTGAGATCGATCTCGGCCTTGCCTTCGTAGTCGCCGATACCGACGATCCGACCGTTCCAGATCGCGATGTTGCCCTTGTAGATCTCGGCCGAGAACACGTTGACGATCCTGGCGTTCCTGAGCACGAGATCCGCCGGCATGGCACCGCGCGCGACCCTGATCATCCTGGCAAGGTCCTTCATGTGTCCTCCGTCATTCGTTCTGAGCCCGTACCGCTACTTCACGATCCGTGTCCCCGTCTCGCCGTCGAGCGCCCGCCCGATCGACTCCGGATTCGTGATGAGCACTTCTCTGCCGCCGCCTTCGATGAAATCGATGCCGGCGATGACCTTCGGTCCCATGCTTCCCGGAGCGAAGTGACCCTCGGCGTGGTAGCGCTTCGCCTCATCGACCGTCATCCGGTCGAGGCGGACCTCGTCGTCCTTCCCGAAGTTCAGCGCGACCTGCTCAATGTCGGTCGAGATCAGGAGCATGTCCGCGCCGATGTCGTTGCCGAGAAGCCTCGATGCGTGGTCCTTGTCGATGACCGCTTCGACGCCCTTGAGGCCGTCCGTCACCTCGATGACGGGGATGCCTCCCCCGCCGACCGCGATGACAAGACTGCCCGCGCTCAGAAGCGCCTGGATGGATGCCGCCTCGACGACGCGCACCGGTATCGGGGAGGCAACGACGCGACGCCAACCGCGGTTGGCGTCCTCAACGACGTCCCAACCATCGTCCTTCTGCCGCTTCTCCGCCTGCTCACGCGTGTAGAACGGCCCGATCGGTTTCGCCGGGTGAGAGAAGGCCGGGTCGTCCGCATCGACAACGACCTGTGTGACAACGGTGACGACGTCGCGCTTGATTCCCTTCTTCTGAAGCTCGCTCCCGAGCATCTGCTGGATCATGTACCCCATCCCGCCCTGTGAGTCCGCCCCGCATGTATCCAGAGGGAGATTCGGGAGAACGGTCGAGGCCAGCTCGGCGCGGAGCAGGATGTTGCCGACCTGCGGCCCGTTGCCGTGCGTGATGACGACGTCCCATCCCTTCTCGATCATGACCGCGATGTGGCTCGCGGTCTCGCGGGCGTTCGCGTACTGCTCCGGGATCGTTCCCCGCTGCCCCGCCTTCGTGATGGAGTTGCCGCCTATGGCGACAACCGCAAGCTTGCCCATGATACGCCTCCTACCCCATCGTCAGGGCCATGATGGCCTTCTGAGCGTGGAGTCTGTTCTCGGCGACGTCGTAGATGATCGAACGCTCCATGTCGCAGACGGCGTCGTCCGCCTCGTTCTCGCGATCGATCGGCATCGGATGGATGTAGACGGCATCGTTGGTGCGCGACATCCGCTCCATCGTCGCCCGCCAGTCCTGATGCTCGGCCGAGAGTCTCTGGTCCTCTTCGCGTCCGAGTTCGTAGCGCTTCGGGTGCATCCAGTGCCGTGAGTAGACGACGTCGGCGCCGTCGTACGCGGCCTCCTGGTCGTGCGTGATCTCGAAACTCGTCCCGGCCGCGGCGCAGTTGGCCTTCGTGGTCTCGATGACCTCGGGGTCCAACTCGAAGCCTTCCGGATACGCCATCCGGACGTTCATCCCGAGCCTGGAGTTGATAATGATGCTCTCCTGCACCGAGCTCCACGAGCGAACCATCGGTGAGTATCCCCAGACCTGAAGCAGCGTCTTGCCGCGCGTGTCCCCGATGCTCTCGCGCATGCCCATCACGTCCGCAAGCCCCTGACACGGATGGAACTTGTCGTGCGCCATGCTGATGATGGGCACGTCGGCGAAGTCGGCGAAGTCCCGCAGAAACTTGTCGCCGTCACCGTAGTCCTCGACCGAATCCTCAAGAATGCGGATGCCGATACCCTCGGCGTAGCGGCTCATGACGTTCGCGGTGTCCTTGAGGATCTCACCACGCTGCGTCTTCGACTTCAGACGAAGCGTCTTGGTCTCGAGGAACTGCGCGTGTCCGCCGAGCTCCGTAGCTGCGGCCTCGAACGACTGCCGGGTGCGGAGCGACGAGTTGTAGAACATCATCATGAACGTCTGGTGTTTGATGATCTGCGCGTGCTCGTTGCTGTAGCGGTCGGCCTTCAGCTTGACCGCGAGGTCGAGCGTCGCCTCGAGTTCCTCGATGCTCCAGTCCTGCGTACAGATCAGATCACGTCCCTTGAGATTCACTGCCATCATGTCCTCCCCTACACGTCCATCGTCAGGGCCATGATGGCCTTCTGCACGTGGAGTCTGTTCTCCGCCTCGTCGAAGACGACCGAGTTCGGACCGTCGATGACCTCGTTGGTGACCTCGTATCCCCGGTCACACGGGAGGCAGTGCATGTACTTCACGTCGGGCTTCGCGAGCTTCATCTTCGCCTCGTCGCAGATCCAGTGCTTGTTCGCATCGAAGACTTCCTGGCTCTTCTCGAGCATCGGCTTATCCGCGATGGGCGGAATGAAGTGCTTCGAGGTCCACGCCTTCGGGTAGACGACGTCGGCGTCCTTGAACGCGTCCTCCATGCTGTTGGTGATCTCGAAGGATCCACCCGATTCACCGGCGCGCTTCCGTGCGGCGGCGACGATGTCGTCGTCGAGTTCGAGCCCCTCGGGATGTGCCAGCACGACGTCACAGCCGACCGTCGCGGCTGCAACGACGGCGCTGTGCGGCACCGAGAGCGGCTTGTGGACGGACGGGCTGTAGGCCCAGCTCATCACGAACTTCTTGTTCTTGAACCCGCCGCACTGCTCGCGGACGGTCATGATGTCGGCCATGCCCTGGCACGGATGGTAGATGTCGCACTCCATGTTGATGACCGGGACGCGCTCGGCGTGCCTGGCGAACTCGCGCACAATGCGGTTGGCCTTGCCGTTGATCCAGCCGACCGGGTCGCCGTACATGCGGATCGAGATACCGTGACCCATCCGGTCGAGAACGCGCGCGACGTCCGAGATGCGCTCGGTCGAGTACGCGACCTCTTCACCCTCGAGGGCCGGCGTGTAGATCTTGTCGGGATCGAGGAAGTGCGCGTGGCCACCCATCTGGGTCATCCCCGCCTCGAAGCTGTTCCTCGTCCTCAGCGACTGGTTGTAGAAGATCATGAAGAGGGTCTTGTCCTCGAGGTACTTGTGAGGACGACCCGACTTGAACTTCGCCTTGAGCTCGTCGGCGAAGTCGAGGATGAACTCGACCTCTTCGCGCGTGTAGTCGAGGATGGTGATGAAATCCCTGCCTCTGAAGTCCTTGTTGCTGAACACGTGTTCCTCCTGTCGTCAGCTCTCCCGCGCGTTGCGCGTGGGAGGCCCCGGCCTCGGGCCGGTCTGTCTATCCTGACACGCGGGGTTCGGCGAGACACAACCCCTCGAGCGCCGTGCGTGTCAGCTCCCTGACGAGGATCGTCCGGTACTCGGCGGACGCCCTCACATCATCTATCGGACTCGAGGCCCGCGCGGCCTTCGCCGCGACTTCCTCGATCAACTCCGTTCTGCTTCGCGCGGAGCCCCGGGCATCCGCACCGCCCGAGTCTCCAGTCGGCGCCTCACGCTCCAGCGATCCCCACCCCTCGGCGAACACCATCTCTGCCGCGTCCGCACGCACGACCGTCGGCGCGACCGAGCCGAGCGCGATGCGGACCGCGCTCGCCGTCGGATCGAATGTGACCGCGACCGATGCGATAGCGATGGCGAGCGCCTTCCGCTGGCCGAGCTTCCTGTAGACGCTCGATGCACCTGCCCGCGGAAGCGCAAGCGTGACGTGCGTCAGAAGCTCGTCCGGCTCGAGCCGAAGCTGTCCCGGGCCGGCGAAGAGTCCCGTCACCGGCACCTCCCGCTCGCCGCGTGTGGAGCGCGCGTGTGCGACGGCATCGAGCGCTGCGAGCGCCACGCTCGCGTCCGCGGCGGGTGATGCGTTCGCCAGGTTGCCGCCGATGGTGCCCCTCGCGCGAATCTGGGGAGCCCCGACCGTACCGCACGCCTCCGCGAGGACGGCCGCGCGATGTGCCACGATGTCGTGCCTCGAGACGGCCGCGTGCGAAGCAGCCGCACCAATGGTCAGCGTGTCACCGTCAACGCCGATCATCGCGAGCTCCGGAACGCCGGTCAGGTCGACCAGGGTGGCCGGACCAGCGTGGTCGGCGCGGATCCTCACAGCGAGATCCGTAGCGCCCGCGATCGGGCGCGACGATTCATCCGCCAGCGCCTCAACCGCCTCGTCGATCGTCTTCGGCAGCACCCACTTCGGCTCGTACACCGTTCCTCCACTGCTTCAAGCGCGCGACGCATACTGAGGACCGAACTCCTCGCTATGCCACCCGTCCCGGTGTGACGCCCCGCGAGAGGAGCGCCTCCAGCACACCACCCCCGATGGCCAGCGCCTTGTCGGAGACGGTTGCCGGATCCACGGACGCCCCGCGTGGATCGACATCACCTATCTTCTGACCCTCATGAACCTCGACGCCGTCCGCTATGAGACCCCGCAGGAGACCCGGCGTGGAGACCGTAACCTCTGCGCCGCCCACGGCGCCCACAACATCCCCCGCGGCGACGACATCCCCGATCGAGGCGCAGCTCTCAAAGACGCCGGACCCGGGAGCACGGACCAGTCGCTTCTCCGCAACACCCATGACCGGAGCAGGAGTCCCGGTGTCGGCCTCCGCCATACCGCCGCTGAGCGCGCGTCCGAGCGAGTGTCCGCGGTTCGTCTCGACGACGGCGTCGCAATCGACACCCGCTTCGAATCCCGGACCGAGTCCGATCGTCACGGACGCGTCCTCGCGCGTGGTTCCGAGGTTGCGCTTCGCCATCCGCGCATCGACGACCGCGTCCGGCCCGAGTCGAGTCAGAAGCTCGCCGTCCGGGTCGACCACGACGGGAAGCGCCCGCTCGCGGCCGTGTGCCTCGAGCCAGGCGACGATCTCCTCGACATCCACGAGTTCGCCCACCAGGTCCTCGACCTCGGTGCGGCCAGTGAAGACGGCCTCGGCGAACGCGACCCGTCTGCGAACAACGGCGGGAGCGCGAGTCTCGAGTATCACGACGCGATACCCCGACCGAGCCAACCGAACGGCGACGCCGCTTCCGAGGTCACCACCACCGCGGACGATCACGAGTGTTCGCCGCTCGTTCACGATCGCTCCGGCCTGTTCCTGTTCTTGAACCCGATCTTGTCTCTCAACTTCGCCGTGTCGCGTATGCCGTGTCGGACCGCGATGATCTCCGCAACAACGCTCACGGCTATCTCATCCGGGGTCTCGGCGCCGATATCGAGTCCGATCGGCGCATGGATCGGCGCGAGTTCGTCGCGCGACACGCCGTCGGCCTCGAGGTCGGCGAAGGCCGCATCGACCTTCTGCTCGCTCCCGATCATCCCCATGTAGCGAGGACCGAGCGGGAGCAGCGCCTTGACCCAGTCCTTGTCGTACCTGTGACCGCGCGTCACGATGACGACCATCGAGTCGGTGTCCACGCGCAGATCGCCGTCGAGAAGCTCCACACCACCGACGAAACGGTCGTCGGCGAACGGGAAGCGCTCGGCGGTGACCATGTCTGCGCGATCGTCAACAACGGTGACCCGGAACCCCGACTGCCGCGCGATCTTCGCGACCGCCAGACCGACGTGGCCGCCGCCGATAACGGTCACCGTCGGCGCACCGGCGATCGGCTCGAGAAAGACCTCGATGCTCCCGCCGCACGTCATCCCCACATCGTCGTTGAGGTCGTACCTCACGAGCTTGCAGTCGGCAGCATCAGCCGATGCGATCAGGGCCTTCGATTCGTCGATGACGGTTCCCTCGATCGCGCCCCCACCGACGGATCCTGTGATCCTCCCGTCGGCGTAGACGATCATCCGCGCGCCGGCGCTTCGCGGGGTCGATCCCTCGGCGCGGACGACGGTCGCCACGACGCCCGGGACACCGTCCCGGTGCATCCGCGCGATCTCCTGATAGATGTCGGCGAGCTTGAGCGCCACGTTTCGTGCTCCCTGGCCGTAGCCGGTCCAAGCGACAAACCCCCGCGCGCGCCTGACCACCGGTCGCGGCCCGCACGGGGTGATGCCTCAGCCGGATGCCTGCGCCTACGCGCCGGCTATGCCGCCCTTCACCGCCTCGTAGTCCTCAGGCGTGTCGATATCAACGAGGAAGCCGTCATCATCGAGTTCGACCTCGACGATACGGGCCGCCTCGCGCTCGAGGATGTCCCGGGCGCCGGCGTCTCCGTCGAGTTCCTCGAGTTCGTCACGGAACGAGCCGTCGAGAAGCACCGGATGCCCGCGTCTGCCGCCGCTGACCGGGACGGCGATCGCTCCGCCACGCACGTGCGCGTCGATGACGAGATCGACATCCTCGGTGCGGAAGAACGGCGTGTCGCCGTGTGCGACGAGTATCGCATCGGTTCCCCACGAGCACGCGCTCGCGCCCTGTGCGAGCGACGTCCCCATCCCCTCCGCGAACCGTCTGTTCCCGACGAGTTCGATGCGCTCATCGATGATACCCGCGAGCGCGGCGCCGACGCTGTCGGCCTCATCGCCGAGGACCACGATGACCTCATCGACCCTGCTCGAGCCGAGGAGCTTCTCGATGACCACTCGGATCATCGGCGTGCCCTCGATCGGCAGCAGTTCCTTCTTCCGGCCCATCCGTCGCGACTGTCCTGCCGCCAGTACCACTGCGGAAACCATAGTTCCCCTTCCATGCCGCCTGCCGTCACGCACCCGCTTGCCGCGTCGCCGCAAACGGGTGCGTCGGCGATGTTGCCTCTATCCCATCATCTTCCGGATGCGTTCGACGCCCTTCTCGATGTTCTCGAGCGAGTTGGCGTAGCTGAACCGGAGGTAACCCTCGCCCATCGCGCCGAAGCAGGTGCCCGAGAGACAGGCCACGCCGGCCTCGTTGAGAACCCTGTCGGCAAGCGTCTGCGAGTCGATGCCCGTCGCCGTGATGTTCGGGAACACGTAGAACGCGCCCTTCGGCTTGAGACAGCTGAACCCCTTGATCGAGTTCATCCCGTCGACGATGGCGTCACGGCGCTCCTTGAAGATGCCGACCATCTTCTCGACCTCGTCCTGCGGGCCCTCGAGCGCCTCGATGCCGGCGGTCTGAACGAACGTCGTCGCGTGCGAGTACGTGTTCGTGTTGAGCTTCGTGAACTTCTCAGCGATCGGCGCAGGCATCGCTGAGTAGCCCAGACGCCAGCCGGTCATGGCGTAGGTCTTGGAGTGCGCGTCCATCAGGATCGTGCGCTCCTGCATGCCCGGATAGCTGGCGATGGTACGATGCTCGCCCTCATAGACGATCTTGCTGTAGACCTCGTCGGAGAGCACGACGACGTCGTTCTCAACGGCGAGTTCGGCGATCCGCTTGAGATCGCTGTCCTCGAGTACGCCGCCGGTCGGGTTCTGCGGCGAGTTGACGATGAGCATCTTCGTGTTCTTGTTGATCTTCGCCTCGAGCTCGGCGATGTCGAACCGGAAGTCGCGCTCCTCGGAGTACTTGAGCGGGACGGCCTTGCCGCCGGCGAAGTTGATGGCCGACTCGTAGATGGGGTAACCCGGGTTCGGGTAGATGACCTCGTCACCGTGGTCGACGAGCGCGAGGATCGGGTAGAAGATGATGGGCTTGCCGCCCGGCGCAATGACGATCTGGTCCGGTGAGTACGACAGTCCGCGGTCCTTCTCAAGGTAGCGGCAGACGGCCTCGCGCGTCTTCATCATGCCGGCCGAGGGACCGTAGCCGGTCTCTCCCGCCCAGATCGAATCGACCGCGGCCTTGCGGATGTTGTCCGGTGTGTCGAAGTCCGGCTGGCCGATCTCGAGATGGACGATCGTCTTCCCCTGCGCCTCGAGGGCCCGCGCCTTCGCGAGAACCTCGAACGCCGTCTCCGTGCCGAGCCGGTTCATACGCTCTGCGAACTTGAACATCTGCTGTCTCCTTCCGCTGCCCGGGGGGTACCCGCGGCTATGACTGTGGCTGTTCGCCCTTCTTCCGAGATATCACTTCCCTCACCGCGGCCGAGATGCCACGCGCCGTGAGACCAAACGTGTTCAGCAGTTCCTCGTGCTCGCCCGATTCGCCGAAGCGGTCGTCGATGGCGACGATCTTCAGCGGCGTCGCGCGGCCCGTCTGCGCCAGCGCCTCCGCGCACGCGCCGCCGAGCCCGCCGATCGACGCGCCCTCCTCCACCGTCACGAGCGCGCCCGTCTCCACCGACGCCCTGCTGATGATGGAGCGGTCGAGCGGCTTGATCGTGTGACAGTTGATCACGCGTGCACCGATGCCATTGTCCTCGAGCATCCTGGAGGCCTTCATCGCCTCGTAGACGACGACTCCGCACGCGAGGATCGATACGTCGTCACCACGGCGGTAGACCTCCGCCTTGCCGACGGTGAACGGCGTGATGTCGGTCGTGATAATGGGCACCCGCGCCGCCGCGAACCGAAGATAGACCGGTCCGGGGATCCGCGAGGCGGCGATCGTCGCCTTCTTCGCCTCGAGTGAATCGGCCGGGACGACGACCGTCATCCCCGGCAGGGTCCGCATCACCGCCACGTCCTCGAGCGACTGTCGTGACCCGCCGGCACCACCGGCGGAGAGCCCCGCATCGGCGCCGCAGATGTTCACGTTGAGCGCGCCGTAGCAGATGGTCGACCGGATAATGTCCCACGCCTTCCCCGCCGCCAGCATCCCGTGCGTCGTAACATAGACGCACTTTCCGGCGAGCGCGAGTCCCGCCGCCGTTCCGAGCATGTCCTGCTCGCACAACCCGATGTCCATGAAGCGATCCGGAAATCGCTTCCGGAACTCGCCCGTGCCGCTCGACCCGGCGAGGTCCGCGTCCATCACGATGATGTCCGCCCCCCGCTCGGCCAGCTCGATAAGACCCCGCTCGTAGCCGCGGTTGGTCGCCTCGAGCTTCACGGCGCTGTGATGTACATCCACCAATCCCATCTCTGCCATGTGATATCCCCCGGCGGTTACGCGAGCGCCCGCATCGCCTCTTCGTAGAGGTCCTCCGTGAGCTTCCGATCGTGCCACTCGGGGCGGTTCTCCATGAATGGAACGCCCTTGCCCTTGACGGTCTTCGCGATGACGACGGTCGGCTTCCCCTTCATGGACGAAGCCTCGTTGAACGCGGCCGAGAGAGCCTCGACGTCATGTCCGTCCACCGAGATAACGTGCCAGTTGAAGGTCTTCCATTTGTCGCCGAGCGGTGCGAGCGACGCGATCTCCTCGGTGTTGCCGTCGCCCATCATGTGATTGCGGTCGATAACCGCACAGACGTTGTCGATCCCGTGGTGCGCGGCCGTCATGGCCGCCTCCCACGTCTGCCCCTCCTGCGCCTCACCGTCACCCATCAGGCAGTAGATGCGGAAGTTCCTGCGGTCGCGGCGGGCTGCGATCGCGAGCCCGTTGGAAATGGAGAGCCCCTGCCCCGGCGAACCCACCGACGCATCGATCCCGGGAGTCTTCTGCATGTCCGGAAATCCCTGGAGCTTCGACTTGAGCTTGCGGAACGTGAGAAGCTCGCGGACGTCGAAGTACCCGCGTCGCGCGAGCGCGGCGTAGAGCGCGGGCGCCGCGTGTGCCTTCGAGAGGATGAGTCGGTCTCTGTCCTCCCACGTCGGACGCTCTGGGTTGACCCTCATCGCCTGCCAGTACAGCACGGCGAGGATGTCGACACACGAGAGCGATCCGCCGGGATGACCGGAACCGGCCTCGAGCAGCATCGTCAGGACGTCCCGCCTGAGAATCGTTGCGACCTCTTTGAGCTCAACCGGCGTAGGACTCATGGCGCCTCCCTACTTGAACGTCAGAGCCATGAGGCCCGTGTCAGGATCGAGTTCGCGGCGGGCCGCCAGGTCGGTCGTCATGATAACGATCTCGTTGGTGACGTTGACCTTGCCCTTGCCGAGGTGGCCGGCGACCGACGACTTGTCCGGCTTCGCAAGCACGGCGTGCAAATGGAACTGGTGCTCGCCCTCCTGGAAGATGATGTTGCCCGTGAGCGACACGAGCTCGAGCGGCTCCGGGAAGAGCACCTCGGAGTACTCGCCGTACTTCTTGTAGAACTTGAGCTCGGACTGCTTGAGCATGCCGATCCCCGAGATGACCACACCCGTCTTCACGTTGCATGCCGTGCAGATATCCGTCAGCTTCTCGAACAGATCCTCGCCCTGGTGCAGACGGATGAAGATCAGATTGTCCTTCTGCGCGTACTCCATCGCGTATCATCCTCCAGTCACATTCCGCTGCTTCGATACCCCGGCGTTCCGGAGTTGCATATCGCGCGACTCGGCGACGATGTGCGAATCAGTTCTCCTCGGTCGTTCCCTGCTCGGCCGCCTGCTCGAGCGCGTCGACGATCTTGACGTACCCGGTACAGCGACAGAGATTCCCGGAGATCGCCACGGCGATCTCCTCGCGCGTCGGTCGCGGGTTCCTCATGAGAAGCGCCTTCCCGGACATGATCATACCCGGCGTGCAGAACCCGCACTGGACAGCACCTGCGTCGGCGAACGCGCGCTGGATGCCGTCAAGCTCCCCGGACTCCGAGAGCCCCTCGATCGTGAGCACGCTGCGGCCCTCACACTGTGCGGCGAAGACCAGACACGAGTTCACCGGCTCGCCATCGAGCAACACCGTACACGCGCCACACTCACCGTTGCCGCACCCCTGCTTCGTCCCGGTCAGGCCGAGGCCCGTGCGGAGAAGTGTGAGGAGCGACGCGGCCGAGTCGACCTCGGCGCTCCTGGGACTTCCGTTGACGGTCAGTGTCACGAGCACGCCCGACCTCCTCTTGCCATGATTCCGACTCGCGCGACCCCGTGGACGCCGCCACGGTCGCGGAGACCCTACCGTCGGGTGGCCAGCTCCCGCTCCACGTCCGCGAGCGAACAGCCGATCGACACCGGCTCACCAACCGAGCGCATCGCGCTCTCGGTGTCCTTGAGACCGCTGCCTGTCATCAGCACGGCGATCGTCTCGTCGGCTCCGACCGCACCCTCTGCGACGGCCTTCACGAGTCCCGCGTAGGCGGTCACGCCGGCCGGCTCACCGAAGATGCCGGTCGAGCCTGCGAGCGACGCGATCGCGCTGAGGATCTCATCATCGGTGACCGTCATCATCCGGCCACCGCTTGCCCGGACACCCTTGACGGCCTTCCGCCAGTTCCTCGGGTGGCCGACCGCGATGCTGTCCGCGCACGTGCACGCCTCACACGGGACGACATCACCCCCGCACTCGAACGCGGCCTTGACCGGGCTCGCGCCCTCGGCCTGGACGCCGATGAGCTCGGGCACCCGGTCGATGAGACCGAGCCGCTCGAATTCCGCGAATCCCTTGTATGTCCCGCTCATGATGCACCCGTCGCCGACCGGAACGAACACGCGGTCGGGCGCGCGGAAACCGAGCTGTTCACAGATCTCGAAGGCGACCGTCTTCTTGCCCTCGACGAGGTACGGGTTGACGGCGCAGCAGCGGTTGTACCATCCGAACGCCTCGATGGCCTTCATCGCGAGATCGAAGGCGTCGTCGTAGCTGCCATCGACCGAGAAGACGGTGGCCCCGTAGACCAGCAGCTGCGCCACCTTGGGCCGCGGCGCGGTCTTCGGCACGAAGATGTAGCACGGCAGACCCTCAGCTGCGGAGAACCCGGCGAGGGAACATCCGGCGTTGCCGGTCGACGCCGCCGCCACGGCGGTCACGCCCTCATCACGGGCGCGCGCGAGTGCGACCGACGTCGCACGGTCCTTCAGCGACGCCGTCGGGTTGCCGCTGTCGTCTTTGATATGGACTCCCGAGAGCCCCAGGTGGCCGGGCAGATGGTAGAGCGGCGTCCAACCGGTCCGCGGTCGGGGCGCCGACGCCATCGACTTCACAGGCAGGAGCGGTAGATAGCGCCAGTGCGAGTGCTCCTGCGAAGCCCCGAGCGTCTCGCGGCTGATGTGCTTCGCGACTTCATCGTAGTCGTAGAGCACATCCAGGATCCCGTCCGGCCCGCAATCGGGGCAGGTGAAGCCCGCCTCCATGGCGCCGTGCTCCGCGTCGCATTTCGCGCACCTCAGACCCGTGACCGTCGCTCCGCGCATCACTACATCCTCTCCCACAGATCCGCGGCGAGTTCACGAGCGCGAGCCCGTGTCGCCACGGCATCGACCGTCAGGAACTCGCGGTCCCGGTAGACGACCGAACCATTGATGACAACCGTGTTCACCATGCCGCCGGTCAGACCGAAGATGAGATGACCGCCGAAGTTGCCGTCGACAAGCGGTGTCGGCGGATCGTAGTCCAGCACGATGACGTCGGCCAGGGCGCCCCGCTCCAGCACGCCGACCCGGTCGCCGACCAGGCGGGAGGCGATGCTCGGGTTGTTCTGTATGCAGAGCCGCATCGCCACATCGTGGCCGACCCGGGGGTCTCCCGCGTCGTGGCGATGGATGAGGTTCGCAACCTTCATCTCATCGAACATGCTTCCGGTGAAGCCGTCGGTTCCAAGCCCGACAAGCAATCCCTCGTCGAGCATGCGAACGACGTTCGAGCGTCCGACCGCGTTGTTCATGTTCGACTGCGGGTTGTGCACGACGATCGTGTCCGTCTCCTTGAGGAGACCGAACTCCGCATCGCTGAGGTGGATCCCGTGGACGGCGATGCTGCGGTCCCCGAGAATACCGTGGTCGTGGAGACGTTCGA
The DNA here is from genome assembly GCA_964597945.1 of uncultured bacterium. GTDB lineage: Bacteria > Joyebacterota > Joyebacteria > Joyebacterales > Joyebacteraceae > JAPEKQ01. Next base: position 37,461 of record CAZRAD010000002.1, on the reverse strand, counting down.
TCACGCGCTTCCCGCACCGCTCCAGACTGTCGTCGACATCCGCCCGGTCCTCTGCGGCGTGGATGTGACACCCGACACCCAGCTCCCGCGCGAGCGCAGAAGCCCGGTCGAGCGTCTCATCATCGAGCGTGAAGCTCGCGTGGAGGCCGACGCTGGACGTGAGGAGCCTCTCCCCTTCGGCGGAGGCGTGCTCGGCGGCAACGCGCCGGCCGAAGGTCTCGTTCTCGGCGAGTCCCTCGTCACGCTTCACAGGACCATCGCGGTCCGTGACCTCAAAACACAGATTCGCGCGGATGCCGATATCGATGAGCGCCTCGGCGACGTTGTCGAGACTGCCCTCAACGTGAACCTGGCTTGCGTGGTGATCGATGATAGTGGTGGTGCCGCTGGCGATGAGATCGAGCGCGCCGGCCGCGGCCGAGTACCAGTTGTGTTCGTTGGTGAGCGCGCGGTCGAGCCGCCACCAGAGGTTCTCGAGGATCTCGACGAAGTTGCCGGAGGGTTTCAGGTCGGCGGTGAGTCCGCGGGCGAGCGCGCTGTAGAGGTGCGTGTGCGCGTTCACGAGGCCGGGCATGATGAGACCGCCGGCGGCATCGAGTCGCTCGACGGTCGCGTCGTCCACGACGAGTGCCTCGACCTCCCGAGACGACCCGACGGCAGTTATCCGGTTGTCCTCAACGAGGACCGCCCCATCCGAGACGACTCGCCCGCCCTCACCTCCGGTGAACATCGTCCCGCCACTGATGAGGAGCCTCGAAATCGCCGACATGCAGCCTCCGGATATACCGAACCGTTCGCGCGGCACGCTCAGCACCGCAACCTCGCATATTGTCTAGAACTCCGGAAAACGCCCGTGTACTGGGAACTTCCGGAGCTTTTAATGCTACGCCGTGCCCCTGTGTGTGTCAACGGGATTCGGGTGAGGACACCCGGGACCAGAAGGCCGGCTGGAGTCTGGCATCCGCCTGATGCCCCTGATATACTGAACACGCTGTAGTTTGACACTCTGCTGCCGGTGGCTCCACCGCCGCCCCACCCCGGGTTCGCCGGCGCGCCCTTCACACCACAGATGGAGGAGCAGCCATGAGAGCACCGACCATCGCTTTCGCCGCCCTTCTCACCCTGGCACTCGCTGCCGCCGCGGTCGCCGACACCGGCTTCGTCGCGTGCAGCACATCGGACAGTGCCGTCCCGTTCGACCTCGCCACGTATGCGCCGGTGGGATCCGCACTGGATCTTCTCCCGGAAGGCAACTACCCCTACGACTGCACCATGCGTCCCGACGGCTCAGAGGTCTGGATCTGCGGAGCCAGCGGCGACGGGGTCGTCGTGATCGAGGTGGATACACAGCTGATCACACATCGAATCGACGTCTGGGAGTACCCGAACTCCGTGGTGTTCACCGACGACGGACTGCACGCCATGGTCAGCAGCCGCGATGAGGACCTCGTAGCCATCATCGACACAGGCACGTACGACGTCGTCGATAGCCTCCTGGTCAGCTCGGGCTCGAGCAGCACATACGACAGCCCCGGCCAGCTCGCGCTCGACCCGGTCAGCCAGAAGATCTACGCGGCCGACTGGTATGGTGACACGCTCTACGAACTCGCCTCCGACGGCCTCTCCGTCAAGGATATGGTTGATATCGGCTCCAGTCTCTGGCAGCTGGTGGTCGACCCGGACGGCGAGTACATCTACGTGACCGACCGTGGCAGCGATGTCGTGCGCGTCGTTGAGCAAGCGACGTTGACCGAATTCACGACGGTCCCCGTTGGTGACGATCCCTGGGGGATCGATGTGACCGATGACGGTTCGAAGCTCGTCGTCGCGTGCGAGGATGACTCGAACGTCTACGTGATTGACACAAGCGACTGGTCCACGACGACCATCGCGCTCGAGCAGTACGCCGACCCGAGAGACGTCGACATCCTCGACTCCGACGGATACGCATTCGTCACCGGCGGCGTCCTCCTCTCCTCCGTCACGAAGGTCTACGTTATCCAGCTCTCGGACAACACGCTGAAGGACTCGTTCACGCTCGTCGGCGGGACGAATGCCAACGCCATCGCGGTCCAGCCACAGATGACGTCGGACGGAACCGGCGTGGTCGATGCCGGAGTGAACGGACTCGGACTCTCATGCTTCCCCAACCCGTTCAATCCAAAGACGGTCCTGTCGTATCACCTCCCGACCGCATCCGATGTTGAGCTTGCGGTCTACGACGTGAGCGGCCGGCGCGTCGCCGTGCTCGAAGACGGAACCCGCGACCCGGGAGACCACGAGGTCGTCTGGCTCGGTCGGGACGGCACCGGACGCGAGGTCGCAACCGGCGTGTACTTCATCAGACTCACAACGGAGATGGGTGAAGAGAGCGCGAAAGCGGTGTTGCTCAAGTAGACGAACTCTGGAACACTGTGCGCGGCGCGGATGTCCACGCGACACCCGCGCCGTTTCCACGAACAGGATGACCCGCCGCTACCAGGACTGCAAAGGGGGAATCATGAAGCGTTCGATCCATGTCGCGCTCGCGCTCTGCGTGATCGCTGCTGCGGGAGTCTGCATCCTCATCGGCTGCAGTTCCTCCTCCCCATCCGGCGCGGACGAAGCACTCGAGGCTGACCTCGCACTCACGCCGACACACGGGACGATTCTCACCGACGTCCTGTTCGACGCGAGCGGGAGCACGAGCCGTTCGCGGGCCCTCGAGTGCCGTTGGGACTACGATGGTGATGGAACGTGGGATACATCCTGGAGCCCGGAGATGTCGTTCGTGGCCCGTTTCACGGACGGCGACACGATCACGGTCGTTGTGGAGGTCCGCGACGGCGATGTCACGGACGAGGCCGAAGCGCAGTTCATACTCGACAAGAGACACGGTCACGTCGTGTCGGACGTGATGGTCGAGGGGACATCATCGATGACCATGGGCTGGGTCGACGGCTGGCTCTGGCGCCCCCAGTGGGGACCGCCGGCGACGCTGTACAAGACCGATCCGACAACGGGAGCGACGGTCGACACGCTTCCCTCGCCGAGCCAGTGGCCAAGCGGCGTTGCCTGGGACGGCGCGAGCCTCTGGGTCAGCGACTACCTGGGCGGCGCGAAGATGTTTGAGGTCAACCCGACCACGGGGGACACGCTGTCGTCATTCCCGATCCAGTACAGCTACTCGCAGGGTGGCGTCGCGTGGGACGGCGAGTACATCTATGAAGGTATCTGCCCCAGCAACCAGGGCACACCGGGGAGCATCAGCAAGTACACGACCGACGGTGTGCTCATCGACACGATCGACCCGCCGCGCGGCACCTACCGTGTTCAGGGCATCGACCACGACGGGATCTTCCTCTGGGTGTCGGTCGCCGATGTGGACAGCCTCTTCGCGATCAACCCGGCGAACGGAACCGTCGTCATCGCGCTCCATGTACCCGACCTCAAGTGGGGCGTCGCCGTGGACGACGAGGGGATGCTCCGGGTCCACACCTACGGCACGGGCTACCGACTCAAGCAGATCGTACCCTAGCCGTCGAGCGCGAATCGACAGAAGAGCCACATGACTCTCCACAGGAGCCTCAGGACAGGGGGAACCATGAAACGCACGGTGCTGGCCGCCCTCATACTTCTAGTGACCGCGATCGGAGCGGCTTGCCTGCTCGGCGGCTGCAGCTCGTCATCATCATCCGGACCCGATGTGTCGGTCGATGCCGATCTCGTCCTGACGCCCGCAACGGGAACCGTTCTTCGCGACGTCGTTTGCGACGCGAGCGGAAGTGCGTCTCGTTCGAGAGCGCTCGAATACCGCTGGGACTTCGACGGTGATGGGACATGGGACACGGCGTGGAGCAGCACACCGACAGCGGAGCGTCGTTTCTCCGGCGCGGACACGATCACGGTCGTCGTGAAAGTCCGCGACGGTGAGGCGACCGACGAGGCCGAGGCGCAGTTCGTCGTCGACAACCGCCACGGGCATGAGGTGAGTGCAACGCTTGTCGGCGGAAACGGGCCGCAGTGCCTCGCCTGGGACGGCAGCCACATCTGGAGGAGCGACTGGTCGGCCGATGAGTTCTATCGAACCGATCCCTTCACCGGAGCGGTCGTGGAGACCCTCGCCGCCGTGAATCAGTGGCCGAACGGCATCGAGTGGGACGGCACAAGCCTCTGGGTCACCGACAGCCTGGGAGGCATGCGGATGTTCGAGATCGATCCGACGACCGGAGACACGCTCTTCTCGTTCCCGGCCGGCAGCAGCAACTTCGCCGGAGGAATCGCGTGGGACGGCACGTACCTCTACCAGGGCAGACGTCCAGGGGCGGGGTATCCCGGGAGCATCAACAAGTACATGCCTGATGGAACACTTGTCGAGACGCTTCCTCCTCCCCGCGGGACACGCACACCGTTCGGTCTGGCGTTCGACGGTGAGAACCTCTGGTTCGCCGATGCCAATGTCGACACGCTGTATGCGCTGGACCCCACGGACGGCAGCGTCCGCTGGGCGGTGCACGCCGAGTATCTGATGTGGGGAGTCACGGTCGACGACGAGGGGATGCTCTGGGTGCACAGAACAGGTGTGGGCTACCACATAGCGAGGATCGTTCCGTAGCGGAGCGCGGGACGCATGAGCGGCCGGCGCCTACTCCTCCACCGACCGATGGCCCGGCCGCTGGCATACATCACGACGATGAACGAACGACCCGAGCTCGTGGGAACCCACGAGCTCGCGGTCTCTGACGATCCAGTGGCCGCGGAGCATCGTCGAGACCGGCCAGCCTGAGACCTCCCACCCATCGTATGGCGAGTAGTCGGCAAGTCCTTGAGTTAGGGCAGGCTTGATGGTCTCGGCGCAACCGGAATCGAAGAGCACGATGTCGGCGTCGGTACCCTGTGACAGCGTTCCCTTCCGGGGAGAGAGACCGAAGATCTCGGCGGGCTGCGTACAGAGCCGGTCGACCAACTGATTCTCCGTGAGTCTCCCCGCCTTCACGCCGAACTCCCACATCAGAGGAAGCAGCGTCCCGACTCCCGGAACACCCATCGGGAGCTGGCGGAAGTCGTTCGCCCCTTCATCCTTTGCCTCGGTCGTGAACTCGGCATGGTCTGTAGCGACGGCATGGATGAGGCCATCCTCGAGCGCCTCCCAGAGTTCCTCGCGGTGCGCCTCGCCGCGAACCGGCGGGCAGGTCGCGAACCGCTGGCCTTCCGGACCGGCGAGCAGCTCCTCATCGAGCAGAAGATGATGCGGGCAGACCTCAGCGTAGATCTCGAGCCCGACATCGTCAGCCTCCGCAAGCGCCTGGACCGCCTCACCCGATGACGTGTGGACGATGTAGACGGGTGCCCCCGCCTCGTATGCGGCACGGACGACGGCAGCGACCGCCTCGCCCTCCGCGTAGCCAGGGCGGCTCGCACCGTGGTCGACCGGTCGGAGATGGCCCTGCTCGGTGAGCTTGCGGATCTTGCTCTCGATGATCCAGTCGTTCTCGCAGTGCACCTCGATGAGACCGCCGTGCTGTGATGTGAGCAGGAGCGCGTGGTAGATCTGTTCGTCGGTGCTCATGAGTCCGGCATCGGCATACGTCGTGTACATCTTGAACGACGGGATGCCGGCCTCGATCATCTGCGGGATCTCATCATCCTCGCGGTCGTTCCAACGAACGAGCGATGCATGCAGACCGAAGTCCACGTGACTCCGGCCTCGTCCCTGGAGCTTCCGCTGTTCCGCAGCTTCCATGAGTGTCTGCCCGACGGCCGGTGTGATGTATGTGATGAACGTCGTCACACCGCCGAGCGCGGCGGAACGTGAGGTCGAGGTGAAGTCCGATGAGCGGTGCCCCTTGAGTTCGAGGTCGACGTGGACGTGCGGGTCGATCACGCCGGGGAGCACGAGCAGACCGGTAGCATCGACGATCTCCGCGCCGTCGGGCGCATCGAGGCCGCGGCCGACCGCGCTGATGCTCTCATCTTCGACAAGGATGTCGGCGTTGTACGAATCGACGCCGGTAACGAGCCTGCCGCCCTTGATGAGTACCGCCATGGTCCCCTCGATCTGACTCGGTGTATCGCGCTACGGAATGATGCCGCCTGCGCGGCGTCGTGCCCTCCGCGCTACGGCTCGATGAACCCGCCGATGAGACCGGCGAGCGTGTCTTCCTTGCCCCAGTAGACGTGGTTCGCACCCTCAATGGTCGCAACATCCACGCGCGGGGAACCGGCCGCCATCGTCCGCAACAGCCCTGCCGCGTCCTCGACCGGGACCGTCACCGCCTCATCGACCGTACCGAAGATCGCGAGGATGGGCATCGCGAGTGATGAGTACCGGGTGTAGTCGCCCTCGCTCCCGAGACGGAACGGAAAGATGTCGGTCGTCGCGGGATCCGCGTAGCTGCTGAGGATCGAACGGGCCGAGACCGGGACGGTGCGCCCGGCCTCGATCCGCCGGTCGGGATCACCCTCGGCGATCGCAGCGTTCGCCTCGGCGAGCATCTCATCGAGCGGACGTCCCGCGCGTTCGCTGCTCAGTCCGAACATATCCGGCGGCGAAATGAGGATGGCTCCGGCCGCGCGCGGGTCGCGCCGTTCATTGAGATAGTAGACGGTCTTGCAGGTCCCGAGGCTATGCCCCTCGAAGTAGATCTCACGGTGGCCGCGCGACGCGAGGAACTCGGCGGCCCCGCCGATGTCGTGGACGCTGGCCTCGAACATGTCCCAGGGGATGCCGCCGGCCTCGTATGTCGTATCGAGCCCGCTGCCGCGCAGATTGTCGGACACGTAGTCGTGCCCGCGGTTGTTGTACGTGAGGAACCCCAGCCCCTTCGCAACGACCGCATCGCAGACCGCGTCGACGAACCGGTTCTCGTAGAAGTTGCCCGCGAAGCCGTGGGTGTGCAGCACGGCTCGCCGTGCGCCGCCCGGAGGTGCGGCGTAGAAGCCGGCGAGTTCAAGCCCGTCCTCGGCCCGTACGCGTACGATTTCTCCGCGTGAGTTCATGGTGTCATTCTAGAGGATGCCACAGAAGGGTACAAGCGGAAGGAGCTGACAGGATGCCGGGGGCGAGCCGCTCGCGAGCCACCCGCAGGGAGAAAAGACCCGGCACCCTGCCTGCTTCGCCCGGACGCAGTGCCGCGCCCGTGAGCTGGACCGCCCTGGTGCGCACTTCCAGGGCACCCCCACTACCGTCGGAATCGACCTGGCGGGAGATCGATTCAAACGATCATCCAAACGAACCTGACATCGCTCTGAACGGACTACCGATAGAGGCTCTTGATCATGCCCCATCGGAGTTCCTCAACGGGAGAGCCTCCATAGATGGTAACGGTGCCATGTTCGATGCACGGCTGAATCAGCGCGCCGGTATCTGTGCTCAGCTCAACGCCATCGAGCGTGATCGGCGAATCCCCCTCGAAGATCCCCTTGAACTGCAGAACCGCCACGGATCCGGCTCCGGACATGCTGACGTTGACGTCGAGGTCGATGTTGATCGTGCCCGCTCCGCCGCTCTCCGTGAAGGTGGAGCCCGCGGGGACGTCACCCCCGACCCACGCCGTCATGTACTCCAGAATCGCCGAATCGTACGTGATGATCAGTGTGAGTTCATCCATGGAGGCGATGCCGTCGCCGATCATCACCTCGACCGTGAACGGGGTGTCGACCGCCTCGCTCATCGACGCAGGGCTGATGTAGACGACAGCACCATCATCCGCGTTGACCTCACCGTCCTGACTCGTCGCAGGAAGAGGGAGGTTGTCGATGTCGCGGAACTCGACCATCTCGAACTCGAGATCCGTCAGTCCATTCGTGAGACACTCGAAGGTGATGGTCGCGAGAACACCAGGACCCTCGATGGATCCGCCGAGAGCCGCTCCGTTGATGAGCAGCGCGTCCGACACCGTCCCGACGTCGGTCCAGTAGAAGAACGGTGACCCGGGATAGTCATCGAGGAGCTGTCCCATCGTCACATCAGCAACGCCCAGAATGGTCTCGTCGAAATCGATGAGCAGATCGAACCCGGTGAGGTCGAGAACCTCATCGTTGATAACGACATCGACCGAGAACTCGCCACAGGCGTCGATCGCTACCGGATCCAGGTAGACGAGAGGCGCTGCGGCGGCTATGCCGGCCACCATCACGAGTCCCATTGTCAGCAGGATGTACGCAGTCTTGTTCATGGTCCTCTCCCTTCAGACCTTCCCGTTCGGATCGGCCACCACCGCCCGAATCGCTATCTCAGCAGAATCAGTTTCTCCCGAACCCTCTCGCTTCCGAATCGCAGCTCAACGAAGTACGCTCCGGCGCGAACACGCTCCCCTTCCCTGCCGCGCCCGTCCCAGTTTGTCGTGCCCGACTCGCCATCGACCATGTCGTACCAGACAAGGCGTCCGCGAACGTCGTAGATAAGAAGCGTCCCGCGCCTCCCGCCGGCGGGTGCGGACCAGCTCAGCGTGGCGGTCGTGCGGCACGGGTTCGGGTGGACGCTCACGTGCGCCGCCCTCTCCTCCTGCTGCGGATCCTCCACGCCGGTCCCTTCGATCATCACCAGCGCACGCTCCGTGTTGACGGGCAGGATCGGGTCACGCTTCATGTCTCTCAGATCGACCATCGTGATCGCGACCCATGTCGCACCACACTCACCGGCGGTGAACTCGAGATTCACGAGTTCGCCCGGCGGCAGCACGTGCGACTCATGTCCGAGGGTCACATCGTTACATGAGTGCTGCCCCGATTCGATCACGTCCCAGTGATACATCGTCCCATATCCGCACATGCTGAACAGGCTCCCCTCGGACGCTTCCGTGAGTTCGATGACGTCCGCGTCAAACGTGAACTCGGTCAGGAAACAGGTGACCGTGTCGGTCCCTGCATCGACTCGTATGCTCATCGAGAACGTCTCACCCGGCTCCACCGTCATCTCAGCCGGATGGACGAAGACCGTCGGCGTGGCGTACGCCGTACTGCACAGTGCCGTGACGGCGACCGCGGCAAGCAGCACGCTCACCGCCACGAGGAGAGGAGGTCGCAGCGCCGTGCAGACCGTTACTCTGCGCATCTCCCTCATGACAGTTCCTCCTGAGTCAAGCGAGCAGGGAGGTTCGGCCCGAGCGGAACCGCGAGCCCAGAACGGAGGTTGCCGCCCGAGCCTCCCCTGAAGCCGTCCCCGAGAGCGGTCGGGAACTCTTCCCGAAGCATGCGCTTCGCCCCTGCTCACATCCTTTCATGCGTCACTGAGGACGCGAGTATTCCGACTGTGCACACTGACCACGTGCCATCTCGGCACGCGGCGCGACTAGCGCATCAAGACCATCTTGCGCTCGTGACGTTTCCCCTCGGTCTCGAGCACGTAGAAGTAGACGCCGCTGCCCACTGCTCGACCACGAGCGTCGCTGCCGTCCCAGACAACGGCGCGCCGTCCGGCGTCGAACTCTCCGTTGATGAGCTCGGTGATCCGGCGCCCGGTGGCATCGAACACGGTGAGCTTCGCCGACCCGCGGACTGCGAGTTCGAACGCGATCGTCGTCCGCGGATTGAACGGGTTCGGTATGTTCTGGTGAAGAACCGTCCGGCTGTCCGGTGCATACGGCGCGACGAGATCGACAGCATCTCCGCCGCACACGAGCCGTTCGTTGGCCACGCCCCGGAGTCTCTCCGCCTCGATCTCAACCGTCGTGCTGCCGGCGCCGATGATCTCGAACGTGAGCGTCGCCAGAAACTCGTCCGGCGTCAGCGCCGCGGCCTCTCCGAGCACCGCGATGTCGATCTGGACGACGCCGGGTTCGCGCTCGGTCCAGTAGAAGAAGCCGTCACCGGACGCTGCATCACCTGAAGGTTCGACCGAGCGCACTGTCAGGACATCCGCGTCAAAGGTCGCGATCGACGAGAACCCGCGGGCATCGAAGCCGCCGCAGAGCGAGAGTGCCACCTCGAAAGGTCCGGACACCGTCCCGCAATCTCCGTCGACGGCGGTCTCCTCCCCGATGCCGGCAACATCCAGCCTGAGCTCCAACGAGCCGCGCGAACCCATGCCCGCAGGCACGTGGGCAACGGCCTTGCCGGCGGGGTCCACGCGGCCGTAGTTCATCGCCACGACCATCAGGTCCTCGAAGTCGATGGCACTGTCCGTGAGAGGAATGCCGAACCGAGACCAGTCATCAGTGGGACCGATGTCCATCTCCGGTTCGTAGTACGCGTCACCGTCAGTGGTGTTGTATGAGTCGGACAGAATGATCTTGTCCCAGTAGTCCACATAGCCGTCGTAGACGCCGGACGCACTGGTCACCTCATCCACATCACCAAGCCAGTACGATGTCGAGCGGTCCTGAGCGCTCGCGACGGCCGCCGAGTAGTTGCCGGCCTCATCGCGCGCGAACGCCGTGTACAGATAGATGTTCCTGACGGCATCCGAGAACGACTCATCGTCGTAGGTCTGGAATCCTGTCCCCGGGACGAACGCGACGACGACACCGTCCGCCGGATGTGCGGGGTAGGCGTTCTGCGGAACGACATCGTCGTACTCAGGGTACGCCCCTATCGCCCAACGCTTCCGAACGATGAGCGTTCCCTCAACCGGCGCCGAGCGGAACATGGGCGCGTTCCACGAGAGGTGGATCCGGTTGTGACCGGGAAGCGCCTCGAGATCCGTCACCGCGTCCGGCGGCTGCAGGTCGACCTCGACCGTCGCATCCGGAACGGGCGGCGTGGCCTCGATGTTGGTGACGTTGTCGACCCCGACGGTGTAGAAGTCGTACACACCCTCACCGGAGCCGGTAAAGCTGATGGGACTGGTCTGATGGACACCGCCGTACTGCACGTATGCGCCGCCGTTGAAACGGTAGTAGAGCCACACGAAGTCGGTCCCGCTGGTCGCGTCGTACTCCGTGAACGGAACATTGAACGTCACCGAGTTGACGTACGCGGGAAGCGGGCCGGCCGCCGTCACCGGCGGCGAGTCGTCCTGCGTCGACGACTCCGTCGCGGACCAATCCGACTCGTTCCACAGATCATCGCGGCACTTCACGCGGTAGTAGTAGATCTGTCCGTCGGTGAGCGTCGTGAAGGTGTGCCACGTGAAGGGCGTGCAGCCGCTCGTGCTCACGATGACCGCGAAGTCCGGCGTCTCGGATGCCTCGACACAGTAGCCGGCCGCGCCCGAGGCGCTCTCGTTCGACCACGTGATGTAGTTCGTGGTCCCCTGCGTGAACTCAGGCTCCGGGTCGATGACCGGGACGTTCGGCGGCGTGTTGTCGAGTTCGATGATGCCGGGAATCCCGCTCGAGAGGATCGGCATGTTGTCCTGGTCACGCAGCACCATATCGGTAAACTCGACGAGCGTGACACCGTCGCCGACGTCCTGACCGGTGAACGTGATGGTGAACAGCTCGCCGATGCCGAACGCGCCGACGGTCGCACCCAGGATCGCGCCGTCGATAACGATGCTTCCGGGCTGCGTGTCGACCGCGAAGAACGCGGTGGAACCAACGTTCGAGAGGAAATCCCCTTCCACCACATCCACCTCGACATCCCCGACGAACGCGATCGCGTCATCCCAGGAGAGCTCAATGTGGTACCCGCGCAGGCCCTCCGTGACGTCCGACCCGTCGTACTGCACGACGAAGGCCGCCGCCTGTCCAGCGGCAACCCTCCTCGCCGTGGGAACGGTCTTGATCTGCGCGTATCCCCGCTCCGCCGAGGCCTGCGGCACGACGACCAGCAGGAGCGCCAGGATGGTAACTACCCTGATTACAGTTCTCATGATGCCTGCTCCAACCCTGAGTCCACCCGGCGTGTCCGGGTTCCCGTGCTTCCTCACTTGATCTTCAGAACGCGCGAGCGCGTCTCCTGTCGTCCATCGGTCAGTCTGACGAAGTAGACGGAGGACGGGAGTTCGTACCCGCAATCTGCCTTGCCGTTCCACTGCAGTGTCCCCGTGCCTCCCGCTGTGCCGGCGTCTGGCGGCGCGTCGAGCACCCGCACCTTCCTGCCCGCGACGTCGTAGATCTCAAGACGCCAGCCGTCTGACCCCGCCGGAACGCTGTAGTGGATGCTCGTTCCCGATACGAATGGATTCGGCGCGATCGCGTCGACGGAGGGAGCGACGATCGCTGCCTCCTGCACGCCGACCGCGTCGACGAATATCCACCCGTCCTGCGCGCCGGTGACCGGGAGCGCGTCCCGACGGATGTCGGTCATGCGGACGGTATCGATGCGCGCCGGGGTCTGCCCCGGTGCGAGCGCACGGAAGCTCAGCTTGAGAAGCTCTCCCGGCGGAAGGACATGCGTCCCGGCACCGAACACTGTGTCGAAGAAGTGCCAGAAGCCGGGATACTCCTCCTCGGCGATGAACCACGTCATCGTGCCGCTCTCGACGTACAGCGTTCCCTCGACCGCGTCAGTGAGCTCTACGATCGCCGGATCGAACCAGAGGTAGAGCTGGAAGCTTGCGATCGAATCCGGGCTCGCAGCGACCCGGAACTCCATGTCGAACGTATCCCCGGTCTCCACCATCACACCGCAGGGCTCGAAGTGGACGGCGGTCTCGGCGACGGCCGTCCCGAGGGGTGTGACCAGCAGGGCGAGCGCAACAACAAGCAGCGCTCCTCTCGCGCGTGGCCACGGTGTCCGCTTCTGGGCTCGCTTCACATCGTCCTCCCCGCTCTTCCTCCGGAGCCCGGACTCATGCCCGGACTCCGGAGGGATGACTGCCCTACTTCAGAAGCATCATCTTTCGGCTGCCGCGATACTCTGCGCTCTCCATCACGCAGAAGTACACGCCGCTGCCGCAGTTCTCTCCCTGCTCGCTCCGTCCATCCCAGACAGCTGCGTGACGGCCGGGCTCAATCGCACCGTCAACAAGCGTCCGCACAACACGACCCGTCACGTCGTACACGCGAATCGAGACGTCCGACTCGTACGGAACGTGGTACGCAATCGTCGTGATGGGATTGAACGGGTTCGGCACGTTCTGCACGAGGCGGAAGACCGTCGGGATCTCATCGATGATCTCGATACCCTCGAGCTCCGCCGTCAGGTCCTCGTTTGTGGCGTTTCGGAGCGTTGCTTCGGCAAACGACACCGAGTACTCGCCGGCGGTAGGAGTCAGCGTGATTCGCGCCAGCTCGCCGGAACCACCGATGGTCACGTCGGTGCCAAGGATGGCCAGGTCAACAAGCGTCCTGCCCTCGACCTCACCGCTCCAGAAGAACACGTCCGCCGCCGGAGACGACATCTCGTCCGAGAGCCGGGCCGAGACGAACTCCGCACCATCGAACTCGAGCACGGCGCTCGTGCCCTTGACCTCACCGCTGTTGCCGGAGAGCCTCAGCGCGAGCTCCACGCCGTTCTCGGTGCGACCGATCTCCTCGATCGACAGCGCGAGTTCGCCCACCGACATGCCGCTCAGAAGCGGTACGATCCGCGGCGCGACGACCCCGTAGTTCATCGAGAAGATCATGAGGTCTTCGAAGTTCACGACCGGGCCGGTGCCCGCGTTCGGAAGCGGGATGCCGACGCGACTGAAATCGTCGGTCGGACCGACGTTGCACTCTGCGTCCGGCAAGCCGGGACCGGACACCGCGTACGTACCGCCGAGCTTGTCGATGTCGTCTACTGTCACGAGACCGTCGTAGCCCCAGCTGCCAAAATCATCTGCCACATCGCCGAGCCAGTAGTTGGTGGCCCGGTCCTGAGCCGACGCATCGGCCGGGCCGTAGAGCAGTACCTGGTCGTAGACGAACGCCGTGTAGTTGTGGATGTCACGCGGGACGATGGCGTGTGTCGCACCTGACGACACGCCGAGCGCGTCATACGCGGTTCCGTCTCCGCCCGTCTCTGTCGCCGGGTAGCCCGGATCCGCGGTTGCGTAGAACGGGTAGTCGCCCCACGCGTCGTAGCGAACCATCACGCCGCGGAGGTTCGTGTCGAGACCCGTCGGGTCACCCCAGACGAGCACGACCTCCTCATGCGCCGGGGACGCGTCCAGACCGGTAATCGCGCCAGGGGGCGTGTTGTCGGCCATGATGTCGTCGGAGTCCGGCGTCCCGGTGTTGCCGTACGGGTCGGTGCTTGACACCGTCACCGTGATGGCAGCGTCCGTCGGACTGCACGTCACTCCAGCGACCGTCCAGCTCGCTGTCGTGCCGTCGTATGTCGTGGGGTTGATCGTTCCGGCGCCGAAGCCAGACAGATCGGCTTCGATGTCGAGGCTGCTGAACAGCGGATGGGTGTCGGTGACGATCGCCGTCACGACCGCTGTGTCGGTGTTCTTGATGAAGTCATCGGTATGCGGAAGCGTCGGGTTCGTGATCGCCACACCCGAGATGCTCGGCCCGACCAGATCGACGATGATCTCGCCGTCCGCGTCGTAGATGCCAGCTACGGGGTCATTGCTGACATCACGGAAGTCCAGGTCGAAGAGCGTCAGTGTGCACGTGTCGTAGTCGACCGTCTGGCCAGCGAACTCGATCTCGAAGAGCGTGCCCGGGATGCTGCTCCCTGCCCCATCCAGGATGGAGCAGTCGACCGTGATCTCGTTCGTTCCGCTCAACCACGGATAGAAGAAGCTCGATACCCCGGTAGAGAAGTCGCCTTCGGTTACGCTCGCAGGTGACGTCGTCGCGACCGCGCCATCCCACGAGAACTTGATCGAGTATCCCTTGATCGGAGCGCTCGCGCCGCCGGCGTAGTCGACCGAGATGGTGCCGGTCGGCGTGCCGCCTGTGAGCGTGAGCGGATTCGGATCGCACGTGACGTTCTCACCGCCTGCCATGCCGATCCACGGCGTGTAGTCGATGTCGCCGCTGATGATCGGATCGCCACTCCCCCGCTTGGACGCATTCGGACCGCTGGCATCGCCCCACCAGTTGTGGCGGGCGTCCATGGTCACGGACGTGATGTTGTTCATTCCGACCGAGTTGCCGTAGAACGCGTTCCCATGGAGTGTGCTCGGTTCCTCACCAGATGCATGGAAGATGATGCTGTACTCGTTGTCATGAACGATGTTGCCAACATAGGTATGGCCGTCTCCACCTGCCTGTTCCAGCACACTGAAGCCGCGCCCATAGAACGGGTTGTCCCGATGACCACAGACTTCGTTCCCCACTATGGTCACGGAATCCGCGTACCCGATGGCCACTCCGATCGATCGGTACGAAAGCGGGGTCCTTCCGTTGTCACGGATCGAGTTGCCCGAGACGACGTGCCCCCGACCGCGCACGAAGTTCAGTCCGACCTCGCTGTTGTCGTGAATATCGTTGTCGATGATGTTGACTCTGAGGGGGTCAATTGCGTTGTCCTCGCAGTGGATGCCGGTTCCGCGCCCCCAGTAACTCGTGCCGTCGCCGTAGTTCTCGTAGATCTCGCAGCTTCGGATCACGCAGTCAGAAGCACCGAGATAGACTCCATTGTCACCATGTCGGATGATGAAACCGTCGATCACTGTCCCAGTGCCCGCAGAAGACACCCAAATGCAGCTGCCGACATACGGATCTCCCGGAGCTGCTTTGCCAAGATCGATGACAGGTTCACTCCCTGCGACCAGGGTGAGATCCGGCTTGTCGATGATCACGCGGTCCGTGTACACACCATCGCCCACGTCGATGATATCCCCCGGCACAGCCACATCAATGGCCTCCTGGATCGTCTCGTAGGTACCCCCGGGTTCGACGTACCAGGTGGTCGGCGTCCCGAAGGTCCTGATCAGCTTCAAGTCATCAACCATGATTCCGGCACCACCGTATGCGGCAGGTCCGCATCCGTTGTCCGTTGTGTACATGATTACACGAAGCTGAAACTCACTCCCAGGAAGGTAGGGATCCAGGTTCATGCCATTGCGCCACCTGCGAGACCACCCATCGCAGCTACTGGAGTCGCCCCACCATGTGCCAAGCGAATGCCAGCTCACTCCACCATCCGTGGTGATCTCGAATGTGACGGAATCATTGTCGACCGTTGGTATGGCGAAATGCACTTGGAAGGAGAGATAGAGACTCTCAAGACCGGAGATGTCGACAGGCGGCGACGTCAGCGAGTTATAGAGATTGGCGGGGACAAGGTTCGTGTCCGCATCGTCTCCGCACCACCAGCTGTGCGTACCGCTGCTCGCGGGGCAGGCTCTGTCAATGATGTGCCAGTAGTCACCTGAGGGAGGTGGTCCACTCGGCGTGCATGCACCACCACTCTCAACGTCGTCGAAGAAGATCGTGGCTCCGCTGGGGTAGTCGTAAACCCTGATGTTGTCGACCATGAACGCGCCGCCATCAGTCACATAGATACCGTCTTCATCCGACCAGCCACCATCCGAGATGAATCGAAACCGAAGATCACAGCTCGGCCCGTAGGACGCTATCGGGAAACCGTAGGCCCCTATGTCCTGCCAGGATCCGTCACCGCCACTCTTGCCACACCAGCCAAGCGGACCATTCAGTGTGACCCACGTGCCGCCCTGGTTAGCCTGAACGTAGGTGTAGTCGTAGCCTGGCTCCGAGTCATAGCGGTACACGAAGGTGAGAACCGGCGTCGTCATGCCTGTGAGATCCAGCGTTGGAAGATCAAGTCTCTGGTCCCAGGAGTTTCCGTAGCCACCGTTCGCGTCGTAGTCGAAGTTCCCACACCACCAGGAAGATCCACCACCGTAGGCCATGTACGTATCGACATGGAACTTGGGGGGAGGACTGGACAGGTCGGCGTGCGTCCAACCTCCCTCCCCATCCTCCATGTCGTCGAGATAGACAACCTCCCAGTCCCGTGATGCCAACTCGGTCTCCCAGGAGGGGACCATCTCGCGGTGGTCATGCGATCCGCTCGATGGCACCACCAGCAACACAAGCGCTGCGAAGACAAGAAGTGCGCGTGTCATTTCCGTGCTCCTTTCCGGCCGGCGCGGAGCGTTCACGCATGTCCGCGTCGGTCCCCCGCTACTTCATGAGCACCATCTTCCGGCTTGCGCGGTACTTCGGCGTCTCCATCACGCAGAAGTACACGCCGCTGCCGCACGCCTCTCCCTGCTCGTTCCGTCCGTCCCAGACTGCCGAATGGCGGCCGGGGGGCGAGGTTCCATCCATCAGCGTACGCACCGCGCGGCCTGCGACATCGATGATGCGAATCCGCACGTTCGACTCGAGCGGTATGTGGTAGCTGATGGTGGTCGTGGGATTGAAGGGGTTCGGGACGTTCTGAACGAGTTTGAATGCGGGCGGCGCACCGCCCTCTATGGACTCAAGCTCCGCGGGGAGGTCCTGGTTCTCCACACCCCGGAGCAGCACGTTGTCGAATGCAACAGAGTGTTCAGCCCCTGTCTCGTTGAGCTTGAATCGCGCCAGCTCACCTGAGCCACCGATCGTCACTCCCCCGCCAAGAATGGCGAGGTCGAGCGTCGCGGTGCTCGGTGTCCCTCTGCTCCAGAAGAAGGTCTCTGCTGAAGGCGTTGACATGGCGTCAGAGAGACGCGCGGACACGAACTCGAGGCCGTCGAGCGCGAGCGTCACACTCACACCCTTCACCTCCCCCACGTTTCCGGAGAGCACGAGCGAGTACTCGATAAAGCTCCCGGACCTGCCTACCTCTTCGAGCGACAGTGCCAGCACGCCCCCGGTCGTCCCGCCAAGAAGCGGGATGGCGCGAGCGGGGCCGACGACACCGTAGTTGAGGGAAAACAGCATCAGGTCTTCGAACCCGAGGAAGTCGTCGGGAAGCGGAACACCGATGGTGCTGCCGGATTCCGATGGGCCGACATCACACGCGAGGTAGTCGCCGGTCGGGGCATCGCCATACATGCCGCTGAGCTTCGTGATGTCGGCAACGGTCACAAGACCGTCGGGCACCCAGGAGTTCTCGGGCTCCGCGATGTCACCGAGCCAGTAGTTCGTGGCGCGGCGAGCTGTGCTCGCATCGGGCGCGCTGTAGTTGAGAGCCTCATCGTAGACGAACGCGCGGTAGTAGTAGATGTCGCGGGCAACGATTGCGTGGGTCGTGCCGGTCGCATCGCCCGAGAAGAGCTCGGTTCCGTCAGTGGAACTCGACGGGTAAGCGGGAGCTGCCGTGTCGTACGCCGGATAGTCACCCCAGGCGTTGTACCTGACCATCACGCCACGGTAGTGCGCGTCCTGCCCCGACGCATCGGACCATGAGAGCTCGACCTTCTCGTGAGCGGGCTCGGCGGCGAAGTCGGTCGCGTTTCCGGGCGCCGTGTTGTCGATCGTGATCCCATCACTGCCGGAACCGGTGTTCGCGGCACCATCGGTCGCTGTCACGGTGACCGTCGCGGCTCCATCGGCTGCCAGTGTCACGCCGGCGAGTGCGGTCGTCCACGTCGCGGTGGTTCCATCGTAGCTCTCGGCCACTACGCTGGAACTCCCGCCGGCAAGCAGCGTCGAGAGGTCCGCCGTGATGTCCGAGGCCTGGAGCGTCGTGACGTCGTCGCTGGCGTCGGCGCTCAGCGTGAGGCTGTCACCGTCCTTCACGAAGTCGTTTGTATGAGTGAGCGTGGAGTTGGTCAGCGTCACGTTCGTCACGATTGGGTCGGTCGTGTCGGTCACGCGTGCGGCTCCCGGCGTCCCGTAGTCGCCGTCGCCGTAGGTGTAGAGCGCTTCCTCGGCCCAGTTCGAACCCACGTTGTTGTCGAGCGCGACGCTCGTGAGGTACATGCTAGCGCCGGTTGGATCGGGGAAGTTCGAACCGCCGTCATAAGCGACCCGGTCGATCTCGGTCGACCCGTCCATGATGACGACCTCGTCGTCACCGTTGGCGAGATCGAATCCCGAGTACACGTAGTCGACGGTCGGAAGCCCGCCGTTCGTGCCGCCGTCGCCGTTCCTGACCAGCAGTGCGTAGCCGCCGGATGGCACGACGACAGTGCCGCTGATGGTGTGACTGTCCGATCCGTCGTCCTTGATGATGAGCCCGTCCAGGTCGATGCTCGCGCCGCTGGCGTTGTAGATCTCAAACCACTCGCCGTGATCATCGAGCACCGCCGACGGGTTCTGCATGATCTCTGTGATGACGAGGTCTCCGGGGCTGAGGGGAGGCTCCGGTGCCGCTCCCGGCGTGCCGTAGTCACCGTCACCGTAGGTCTCGTTGCTCTCTTCCGCCCAGTTCGCACCGACGTTGTTGTCGTAGGAAACGTCGACCAGCATCATGCTCGCGCCGTTCGGATCCGGGAAGCTCGGGCCGCCATCGTAGTTGACGCGGTCGATCTCCGTGGTCCCATCCATGATGACGATCTCGTCGTCGCCATTCGCCAGCACGAAGGTCGACGGGTAGTCGTAGTCGACGGTTGGGAGCCCGCCGTTTGTCAGATGGTCGGCGTTCTCCGCGAACAGCGCGTACGCGCCTGCGGCGATGATGACGTCGCTCCCGACCGTGAAGGTGTTCGTGCCATCGTCCTTGATGATCAGACCGTTCATGTTGATGCTCGAACCGCTCGCGTTGTAGACCTCGAACCACTCGCCTTCTGAATCGAGCACCGCTGAAGGGTTCTGCATGATCTCCGTAATGACGAGGTCGCCCGGGCTCAGCCGAGGAGGGGCCGACTCCGGCCCGGCCACGGCCGGACCTGCGAGGCAGCAGGCGGCCAGGCATGCGAGTGCAGCAACGGCTGTTCTCACCTGGGCTCTTGATGCGTACATTGTCATCCTCCTCTCCCGACCCAGCGCATCCCCTGGCGCAACCGGCCAGCCGCTCTTCCCCGCGTCCCCACCCGACACCGTCCGGGTCCCGGGCCCGGGCACGAGGCCCGGACCCGGGATTGAATGAACTACTTCAGAAGCATCATCTTGCTGCTGCCGCGGTACTCGGGCGTCTCCATCACGCAGAAGTACACGCCGCTGCCGCAACTCTCACGCTGATCGTTGCGGCCATCCCAGACAGCCGCGTGACGACCAGGCTCTGTCACACCGTCAACCAGCGTACGCACCACACGACCCGTCACGTCGTAGACACGGATCGCAACTCGCGACTCGTGCGGGACGTTGAAGGCGATGGTGGTCATCGGGTTGAAGGGGTTCGGAGCGTTCTGGGCGAGCCTGAAGACAGCCGGGATGTCGCCCGTCGAGTCGTAACCCTCGAGGTCGGCATCCAGCAGCTCGTTCTCGACGCCACGGAGCGCGGCCGACGCGAAGTCGACGTTGCACTCATCGGACGTCGTCTGGAACGTGAGTCTGGCAACCTCACCGGAACCGCCGATCGAAACGCCGGTACCGAGGATCGCAAGATCGATCTGGTCATCACCGGCCCACAGGAACGTCTTCGCGGCCGGCGAACTCATCTCATCGGACAGCCTTGCCGAGACGAACTCCATGCCATCAAGCTCGAACACGGCACTGATGCCCTTGACGTCTCCAACGTTGCCATCGAGGCGGAGCGCGAGCTCCACCAGACCGGTGGCGTCGGAACCGACCTCATCGAGCGAGAGCGCCAGCTGACCCTCAACCGGCTCACTCAGAAGCGGCACGATCCTCGGCGCAACCACGCCGTAGTTCATGGCGAACATCATCAGGTCCTCGAACCCGACGAAGTTGTCCGGGAACGGCAGACCGAGACGGCCGTAGTTCGGATGGACCGTCGGACCGACGTCCATCTCGGTGTAGGGCGCACCACCAGGAGCCTGGTGATACCAACCACCGAGCTCGTTGATGTCTGCGTCGTTCACGAGACCGTTGTAGAACCCGATCCCGGAACCGAGCGTGCTTGCGACGTCACCAAGCCAGTAGTTCGTGGCGAGGTCCGCCGACAATCCACTGACATCCGCCGCGCCGTAGTTGCGCGCGATGTCGTAGCAGAACGCCTGGTAGTAGTAGATGTTGCGGTCGACAACAGGATCCACGGCAACCGCTGCGGCACCGTTGTAGACGTTGGTGCCGAGCGTGTGATCGGCCGCGTAGAACGGGGTCACTGTCGGCCACGCACCCTTGAACGCTGCGTAGAGCGGGTAGTCACCCGCGTTGTCCGTCCGCTGGACCACGACACCATCCAGATACGTGTCGGTACCCATCGTCCACGACAGGTCGCACTTCTGGTGACCGGGCGCCGCATCGAAGCCCGTGACCGCCGTCGGAGCGGTGTTGTCCGCGATGATGTCATCGGAACCCTGCCCTGCCGGGTTGCCGATGCCATCGGTCGCGTCAACGTACACCCACGCGATGCCGTCCTGAGGCGTGCACGTCACGGACGCGATGTTCCACGTCGCCACGTTCCCCAGGTAGCTCACGGGGTTCACAGCGGCTCCCCCACCGAGGTCGGTGAGGTCGGCCACGATGTTCGGAATCCCGAACGCGGGATCGTCGTCCATGACCGTCGCCGTCACCGTCGCCACATCAGTGTCCTTGATGTAGTCGTTGGTGTGCGTGAGCGTCGTGTTGAAGATCTCCACATCCGTGATGACCGGAGCAACCACATCAATGATCAGCGTGCCGTCGATCGGCGAGAACCCTGAGAGCGGGTTGTTGTACTGGTCACGCACGTTGAGGATCGTGATGTCGACCGGGCTCGTACCCACCGCCTGACCAGTGAAGTCGATCGTGAAGAGGGTCCCCGGTTCGGTTGCGCCCGTGATGCTGCCGAGCAGCGCGCAGTCGACGATGATCTCGTCGCCGGTTCCGTTCGCCGGGAAGAAGAACGTCCCGCCAAGGTCGGACAGGAGATTCCCCTCGACAACGTCACCAATGGTCGTGCTCACGACCGAGCTATCCCACTTGATGCTGATGTTGTAACCGAACACCGCGCCGCCACCGCCGCCGAGGTACTTCACGGCCACGGTCTTGGTCGGGCCGGCTACCGTCAGGTACTCGGGGTCCGGATCGCAGTAGATGTTACCCAACAGCCATGGATCGAAGTCGACGTTGTCGGAGACCTCGTTCCCAAGACCGCCCGAGTTGAGAGTCGGGTGGTACGGGCCGGTCGCATCGCCCCACCAGTTGTACTCGGCGTTCTGGACGGCGCGATCCCCCACGGCGTTCGTGTAGTAGCCGTAGGACAGATTGTCGAAGATGACGCACTCGTTGGCCGTGAGCGTCGACGTGCCGCCGTCCTCGTAGGCGACCACGCCAAGATCCCAGTTGGTGACCTCGCACCCGGTCATCGTGCAGGACGCGACGTCTCCGCCCTCGACCCAGCTGCTCACACCCCAGCTGTCAAGGGCGCCCCCGCCGATGAAGCGGCTATCTGACACAGTGATCGTCTGTGTCTCGCGACCTCCCAGGACCTCGACGCCATCGACGGGAGAAGCGGGTACACGGCCATCGGAGCGAAGCGTCGGCGGGTAAGCATCCATGTACATGGCGTCGCCGTAAGGCTGGACGATCTCACCACTCACGAACGAACCGTCCGTGTAATAGAAGTCGACGCCCGTCTGACAGCGCTCGACCGTGACGTCAGTCATGTCCACCACAGAGGCGTCATAAAGGAGGATACCGCGGGCACCCCAGTACTCCCCCGTGTACGTGATGTCCTGCACGAGGCACGAGTCGAGTGTTCCGCCGGTACCGTCACTGATCTGAATGCCATTCTGGCAGGTCACGTCCGTGGGACCCTGACCAGTACACGTGACACCATCGAGATCGATGGTGAGACCGTCACCCGAGAAGACCGTGCCGTTCTTCTGGTAGTCGTCGATCTCGACGCCGTCGAGCGCGACTGTGTGCGGCCCGCCTGTGTTGCTGTTGGCGTAGACGGCGACGCCGTGCTGGCTGCCGCTGAACGGCGTGTCCATGATCCCGGTGACGCGGGAGTCAGTGAGGCTACCGCCGGCGTTCCAGAAAGCGACGCCGACGAACTTGTAGTTCGCATTGCCTTGACCGTCACCATCGACGGTCACGCCGGAGATGTCGACACCCGTGGCACCGTCAATGAACACGATCGGGTAGTTGGTACCGAAGAACAGCGGAAGGGTCGCCGGTGATGTGATCGTCACAACATCATCACCCGCACCGACGATATCCAGATCGTCCTTCGTGATGTGCAGCTGTTCGGTGTAGTTCCCGGCGCTCACGCTGATCGTGGCTCCGGGACTCGCCACGTCGATCGCGGCCTGTATCGAGCTGTTGGTACCGATCGGCATCGGCGATACTCCCGGAGGCGCCGCGTACCACGGGCTGTAGCTCACGGCACCGTAGACCCCTCCTCCGGCGCGAGACGTCGCATACTTCTCAACGACGTTGCTGCCACGAGGAACCTCGACGCCGAACGGCGACGGTGACGGCATCGTGGACTCAATTGTCCCGCCCTTGGCGGTCGTCGGACCGGCGGGGTCGCCCCAGTAGTTGAGGTCCGCGTCCATGGTCTCGGGAAGACCGTGGTTCACAGCCGACGATGCGTTGTTCTCGAAGTGGCAGTCCTCGACGATGATGTCCGACGTGTTCGTCAGATTGCCTGAGCTGTCGCCGGTCCAGATGCCGTCCATGCCGGTCGTGTTGGTGATCGTGCAACCCGTGATTCTCGCAGTCAGGTTGCCGTTGTCCCAACCGGTGTAGTACGAGCCGCCCCACGGATCGATCCCTGTGCCGAAGAGATCGATGCCGTCGCCGGCGCTGTCGGTCACGATGCAGTCAATGATATCGATGTCGATATCGCTGCCGTCGCGACTGAGCTGGGTGCCCAGCGTCCACTCGTTGTCGTGGAGATTGAGATTGCTGAAATCGAACACGACCTGGGTTGGCGCAAGGTAGACCCAGCCCCAGTCCGAGTAGTTCACACCACTCTGGCAGTTGAAGACCTCGTCCCCGTCCATCGTGATGTTGCCGCTCTCGAACAGAAGGATGCCGGTCGCCGCCCAGTCGTCGCCAGTGTAAGCGGAGCCCTGGACGACGTTCTGGTACGTGCTGCCTGTCGCGCCGTAGGAGATCTGGATGCCGTTGCCGGCGAGATCCACTGTGGGCATATCGATGACGGTGTTGCCCAGGAGTTGGCAGTGGGCGCTGGTCCCCATGACGAGGATGCCACCCTTCTGAAAGTCCGGGATCGTGTTGCCATCGAACGTGACCGATGTCGAACCGGTCTCGCTATGCGTCGCAACGAGCGACACCACACTGGAGGCACTCGGACTCGCCGCGTAGAGGATGCCCTCGATCACGCAGTCGACCACCGTGCCGTCGGCATCGAAGAAGTAGATGCCGTAGTAGTGGTTTGGGCCGAGATCACGACCGTCGACAGTCAGGTCGGAGATGTTGACAGTCGCAGGACCGACGATTCCGATACACGGATCGATGTCCTCCGTCGATGCCGTCCACTTGGTGACTGTGTATGTGGTTCTATCCACAAGATCGACAGCCTCGATGATCGTCGTGCCACTCCCGGCGCCGACGATGTCGAGATCCTTGCTGTCGATCTTGAGCTGCTCTCGATACGTGCCTGCTGCCACGACAAGCGTATCACCGCTCGAGGCCGCATTAATCGCCGTCTGAATCGTCAGATAGTCGCCGCCACCGCCGGCGTCCACACTGTGCGTGGTGGCCATGACCGGCGTCGCTATGAGCACGACGGCCAGTGCCAGAGACAGAAGCAATGCGTGCTTCATTCCAACACTCCTTTCGTCTGCCTGCCGTTACTGGGCCATGCGCTGAAAGGAATCCCTCCGCTCTCAAGCGCACCAACAGCACAGACAGGCGAGCTCCGGAGGGCCGCACCCCTCCGGTCGCTCGCCCCTCTCAATCCACCTACTTCAGCAGTGTCATCTTGTGCGAACCGCGGTACTCGGGCGTCTCCATCGTGCAGAAGTAGACGCCGCTGCCCACGGACTCGCCGTACTCGTTCGTTCCGTTCCACACCACGGTGTGGCGGCCGGGCTCGACCACGCCATCGACCAGCGTCGTCACAACGCGACCCGTCACGTCAAAGACGCGGATCGTCACGCGCGACTCGCTCGGCAGGTGGTAACCGACCGTTGTCACCGGGTTGAACGGGTTCGGGGTATTGCGGACAAGCTTGAAGCTCGCGGGGACGCCATCGTAGCTGAGGCCTTCGAGATCTGCCGTCAGCTCGTCGTTGGCCGCGCCGCGGAGCACCGCCGACGCGAAGTCGACCGTGTAAGCCTCGTCCGTAATCTGGAAGGTGAGCACCGCAACGTCACCCGAGCCGCCGATCGTCACGTCCGTGCCAAGCACGGCCAGATCGATCTGCGCGCTGCGGGAAGCCGCGTCACTCCAGAAGAACACATCGGCCACCGGAGCGTTCATTTCATCGCTCAGGCCCGCCGAGAGGAACTCAAGACCGTCGTACTCGAGTTCGGTCGAGAGACCCTTGACCTCACCGACATTGCCCTCGAGACGGAGCGCCAGCCTCAGCACAGCATCACTCGAGCGGCCGGCCTCGTTCAGAGCCAGTGCCAGCTCGCCGACACTCGGCTCGGCCAGGAACGGCACGATCCGCGGCGCGACAACGCCGTAGTTCATCGCGAAGATCATCAGATCATCGAAGTCGACGGAGTTGTCAGGCCCGGGAATGCCGAGGCGCGTGTTGTCATCAGTCGGACCGACGTCGCACTCCGAATACCCAGGCACGCCGACAGGCGGCGCCGAGCCGTAGTTGCCGCCGAGCTTACCGATGTCGGCGGCAGTGACCTCGCCGTTGTAACCCCAGACTCCACGACCGGCTGCGACATCGCCGAGCCAGTAGTTGGTCGAGCGATCCTGAGCGCCAGGATCATCCGGACCGTAGTTCAGGGCGTAGTCGTACACGAAGGCGCTCGCGTACGAGATGTCGCGGTCCGTCTTCGAGGCATCCCAGGTCATCACAAGACCGGCGTCGTTGTAGAGGTCGCCCTCGCCCCCGGTTTCCGGATCTAGTGGGTAAATCGGGGGGGGGGTTGCGTACTCAGGATAGTCGTCCCAATCATTGTACCTGACCACCACGCCATAGAAGTTGTCATCGGTGTCCGATGGGTCGTCCCAGGTCATCACGATTCCCTCGTGACGAGGCTCCATGTTGAATCCCGTGATGGCCGTCGGCCGCGTGTTGTCGACCGTGATGGTGTCGTCCCCGGTCTCATCGTTCCCCAGCCAGTCCGTCGCAGTGACCGTCACAGTCTTCAGGCCGTCTCCAGTCAGTGTCACGCCTGCGAGAGCCGTGGTCCAGGTCGCCACCCCCGCGGTGTAGTCCTCCGCCACAACCGCGGATCCGCCGCCCGACAGCAGCGACGAGAGGTCGGCCTTGATATCGCCGATGACCAAGGAGTAGTCATCACCGACTACGGCCGACAGCTTGAGATTGTCACCGTTCTTCACGTACTCATCGGTGTGACCAAGCGTGAGATTCTCGATCTCAACGCTCGTGAAGACCGGAGCCGTCACGTCGACGTTGATGAGCCCGTCGTCCTCGTAGAATCCGTACAGCGTGTTGTTGGCATTGTCGCGGAACGCGACCAGACCGAGATTCACCGTGCTCACACCGGACCCAGCTGCAGTGAACGCGAGCTCGAACAGCTCGCCCGGTCCGGTCACGCCGGGTTCGGTGCCCCGAAGCGCGCAGTCGATTGTCTTGCTGCCGGCAGGACCGTAGACGAAGAAGGTGGTCGCGCCGGCATCAGAGAGAAGGTTTCCCTGAGTGACCCCGGTCAGGGTCGCGATCGCCGGGTTATAGGTGACAGTCACGGAGTACCCGTAGACCATGCCGCCACCGCCGCCCAGGTAGTCGACGTCGATCGTCCCGGGGCCGCTGGCGATATTGAGAGTCAGCGGGTCGGGATCGCAGACGATGTTCTCGCTGCCGGCCTTGCCGATCCAGGGGTCGAAGTCGACGTAGTCCGAGACCTCGCTGCCGAGGCCACCCGAGTTCGTCGAGTGGTACGGACCCGTCGCATCGCCCCACCAGTTGCCTTCGGCGTCGATACCGACTCCGTCGTCGTTCCTGATGGCATAGACGTCACCGACAATGCTGCTGCCGCTGATAGCCACGTCGGTACCGGCCGGAAGACCGCCGTACGCCCCATCGACCGCGTCGTACACACTCAAGCCGTGGTCGAAGCCCGTGATCACGTTGTTGACAATGTCGAGATCCAGGGTATGGGGCCACGTGCCAGCGTCGGCATAGTGATAGACCCTGATGCCGGACGCCGGCACCGTACCCGCGCCGCCCGTGCTCCCGCCATCGATGCCGTTGCGGGCCACGGTGGTGTTGTAGAAGCCGTCACCGCCGAGGAAGAACTGGACGCCGTACATCGCGTCGGCATAGGGGGCGCCGGTGAACGTCATCACGTTGTCGGTCACGGAGACGTCGCACGTCAACAGCGTGGCGTCGTACGTGCGCAGGTCGATCAGCGCAACATTGCCTCCGCAATCGGAGTCCTGCGTGAAGGTGTTGTTGTTGATGTCGAGGCCATCTATGGAGTAGTCCTCCATGCCGTTCAACCCGAAGATGAACCGGATCGCGGAGCTCCAACCGGTGTTCGCGAACGTGTTGCCACTGATGACGAAGTCCTCCACGGTCGAGTTGGCACCGTAGTTCCAGACGTACACACCGCGCCCATATTCCGTGAACGTGTTGCCGGTCACGGAGATGTTGCGCAGGTCGAAATCGTCATCGTCGCCGTCGCCGATGTAGATGCCGGCGACACACGCAGTGCAATCTTCCGGGTCGATAGGCAGGAACGTGCATCCTGTCACCTCGAGGCCGTCAATGCCCGAGCGGAGGTAGATGCTCGTCCACATTTCGTCGAACGTGCACCCGGAGATCGAGAAATCGCCCAGCGCAAGACTGTTTGGCGTGAAGATGCCGATATTGCGCGTGGACACGCCAGAGGACGCGGCCGAGCCTGCGAACTCACAGTCCGTGACCGTCAGACCGGTGAAATCCGCGAGCAGATGCACACCGTAGCTGTTGGGACCAGCACCGGCGCCGATATTCGGGAAGTCCACGCGGGTCAGGGTCAGATTGGCAGTCGAATTGACCTGGATACCCTCTGCCACCTCGGACGGATCGGCAATGGCCAGGTCCGAAATCGTCACATCGTTGGCAGTCACATTGATGACAGGGTAAGCTCCGGGCTCAATGAGCGTCGCCGTCGCGCCGGCGCCGATCAAGCTGAGAGACTTGTTGATGACAAGCTGCTCCGGGTACGTCCCTGCGGCCACATTCACCGTGCTGCCACTGACGGCATCGATGCCGTCCTGGATGGTCGCATACGCATCGTAGCCCCAAGAGTGCCCGCCGCAGTTGTCGGGTCCTGTCCAATCATCATCGACCCAGACCGTACTCGGATGCGGGAGAGCGAGGAACAGGTTGTTCCCGTAACCGGTGTGCGTGTATTCCTCGGCACGGAAGACAATCTCGCCTCCCGGTCCCTTCCATCCGTGGTTCGCGTAGATCCACTGGAAGTCGGTACCCGCGTCACCCGTGAGATCGGACAGCAGCGTGCCGTCAGACGCGTACAGGGAGAGCGACCCCGCCGTCCAGCCGAGATCTGACCTGAGCGACAGGATCTGATCGTCTGACTCGCCGGAGTAGTAAGCCCAAAGTCCAGGAACATTGCCCGTCGACGGATCCCCCCAGCCGTTGACATTCTCTGTCCACACGCCGCCTGAGTACGCCGAGTAGATGCTGCCGGCCGGGTACGGATACGCCGAGTTCGTGGAGTAGTAGCTCACTCTTGTACCGTCGTAGCTCGACGAAGGATCGAGGTTCTGGTCGGCGGAGCTGATCGTCGTGGAAGGATAGGTCCCATCAAACAGGATGATTCTGTCGTTCCCTGTACCGTAGCCCGTTCCTACGATAATCTTGGTATCGTCCTGCGCATAGAATCCCGGGTTCGTAGCATCGTATCCGTTGGTGTCGAGCGCAGGATCATAGAGCGTTGCGAATGTCGATGTTGAGAAATCGTACGTCTTCAGAAGATTCGCCTGCGTTACGTGTGCTTCAAGGAACAGGAGGAGATCGGAGTCGGTACGCGACCAGCTGCACATGATGTTCGAGTCGACGTCTCCTGTCCCTCCAGTCGATGTAAGCTGCACCGGATTCGAGATCGTGTGCGTGCTCGCGTCGTAGTCGCAAACCCAAATCTCGTATGGGTCGCCCACACCGTCGATCTTCGTCCGCGCCACCACTGCAAGGCGTGTCCCGTCCGCGTTGAAGCACGGATACATCAGGTAGTATCCATCGGGGAAGACAGGGGTGTCTCCCGCGGTGTAGTCCGTGTAGGCGTTGTTGGACAGATTGACGATGATGTAGTCGGGGTCGTGATTCGGAAAGAAGTCGCCCCCGGGCCAACCACGTGCCGGCGCCTTCACGGCGGCACCTTCGCCGCCCATGTCAGGCAGCGTGTGAAGATAGGCGGACGCCACGCTCGGAATCACAACACAAGCGACAGCGACTACCAGAAGACACAGTGTCCGTGATCTCATTGCTCTCTCCTCCGATTCATGATGTCTCAGCGGAGTCGTACGGCATCCGCCGATTCGAAATCGATGCGGCCAGGGCCACTCCCGCGCGGCTCCGCCCGCCTCACACCTCCCGCAGTGCTCAGCTCTACATCGCTCCTCCCCCCGCCGCTCCGGCGGGTCGCACACGGCTCTTGACGACAGCGAGACCGGCGCGTATATTCCCGAAGCACAAGAGCGGGCACGCTCGCACCTCACGGCGCGATGCAACCCCGCTTCTTGGCCGGGCGACTGGACTGGGTGCCAACCTATCCTCCAGTCGCCCTTGTTGTTGCTTCCCTGCTATGTTTTGGATCTCTCTCCACGTCCGCGGCGTTTCCCCCTCTTACTTCCCGCCCCCCGCCTGGCTGCGAGACCAGGCGGAAGGGGCAGGCGTTTCCCGAGGGAGGAAACGTTGTCATTATACTGCCCGACACGAGCTATGTCAATGCTTTCTCACCATAAAACCTCACTCACACCACTACAAGCTTCTAACTGCATACTATGCCAGTAGATGGGCAAGCACGTGGGATGCAGTTTGTCTAGACCAGCTCCGCTTGCTGACTGAACGCCAAACAAAGACGCCGACCCACATCATCAAGGTCGGGGCCGGCACTATCTACTGGGGTTTCTCATCTGAAGCGAACTATCAGCGCTCGCCTCGAATGTACACGAGCTTGCCTACCACTTTGGGCGACTCTCCTCTGGCGACGATGAAGTACACGCCGGACGGCACGTCCTCATCGCCACCGGGCCATGACATCTGCCCGCTCTTCGCGGGCGCCGTCCAACTCGCCAGCATCCTGCCGCGCACGTCCACGACCTCAACGTGACGAGTGGAGTCCGGACGGGGGAACTCGACGACGATCGTGGCAGGTCCATACGACGGCGACGGATACACACTGATGGATCCGGGACTCACCTCCGAAGCGGTGTTATCTCCCACCGACGTTCCCAACGCGATACGGCTCATTTCGTACGCGTGCTCGGAGAGCAAGGACAGTGTGGTCGCGTCGGTGTTGTAGATGCTGTACCACCCCTGGCGTTCGTGCGGCGGATCTCCGATCCACGGGTCGCCGGGACTCCAGTGGCCCCCAAACGGGACGAGCGGTCTTCCCTCTCCCGCCCAGGCCCACACGTTGTCCCCGCACGCCGGCCCGCCGGTCGCAGCCGATCCCTCCACAAGACCGTACAGCAGACCGAGAAGCGAGTTGCGCCATGTGACCGCCGTAGACGGATCGAACGAGCCGCCGTCGCGTGCCAACCCGAACTCCTCGAGAACCAACGGCTTGCCGAGCGATGCGGCGTCTCCCAGGTGCGCCGAGAGATAGTCCTCTGCGGCCGCGGAGGCTGCCGGGAACGTCGCCTCGGGGTCAGTCGGGTCGAACCACTCCCAATTCTGAGGCCATATGTGAACCGTGGCGTAGTCGATGTCGGGACCATCGTGGTTCTCGGTGAAGTCGAGTCCGTTCCAGGATGGCCACGGCGTGTCGCCCTCGCACCCCGTCGTCACCAGGTGGCTGGCATCGAGCGACTTGATGTAGGAGGCCGTGTCATCGAGCCAGGCGTTGAACGCCGCGGCGTTGTTGTGGAAGCCACGCGGCTCGTTGGCCAGCTCCCACGCCATGATCGTCGGCTCGTCTCTATAATAGAGGCCGGTGTAGGGGTTGAGCCGACCTGTGAGGAATGCGATGTGGTCCCTGAGGTCCTGCATCGCTCCGGCGTTCGAGTAGAAGTCGGATGCGTAGTCCTGATACACGTTCCAGTCACCGCCCGGCTCCGGAGGCGGGTACGGGATCGGGCCCCCGCCGTTCCAACTCACGTACTGAGCCATGCCGCCGGACCAGTGCCAGAAGTTGGTCAGACAGGCGACCGCCCTCATCCCTCGTTCAGCCATCTCGCTGAGCAAGTAGTCGAGACCGTCTAGCACGTCCGGGTCATACACGCCCGGGGCGGTCTGGAGCGACGGGACGATGCGCCAGGGCTCGGAGTCCGGCCCCTCGCTCCCGACCATGATGCGGAGGTTCGTCACGCCGAGGGATCGAAGCGCGTCGAGCTCGCGGCACAGGCGCTCGCGGTCACCCCCTGTGCCTGCGGAACCCAGGTTCATGCCGTACCAGTAGTTGACGCCGGCGTACAGGTACGGCTGCCCGTTGAGCGTGAGCATCGTTCCGTCGGTCTCGACGAACCCCACGTTGTCGGCGGGGCATGACCAGACCAGCAGCGACCAGACCACCAGAACAGTCCACACGTATCTCATGTTGGCGCTCCCCGGGAATCCGCAGCGTCGCTTCACGCGTCGGTGAGTGCTCCCTGCCACCCCGCGCTCGTCATGCGTCGTCGGCACTGACTACCTGTACATCGCCTTGATCTGTGACCATGTGTCCGGAACAACCGGCAGCGCCAGTTCGCACTCCACGCTGATCCAGTCGAAGTACACCTGCCCGTACGTGGACCAGCCTGACCAGTGGCTCGCCGTGGAGACGAAATAGAGCACGCACGGACCGCCCGCACAGATGTTTTGAAGCGTCGTCGTATGCCACTGGAGCTCGGTGTTCGGCTCGTCACCCGGATAGCTGAACACGAGCGTGCCCGGCGGCGTGCCGCCCATGTCATAGACATAGAGGTCGAATGCGTCCACGGCCTGGCCCTCGAGATGTCTGAGCGTGATACATCTCGGGCTCACATCGGGCTCGCTACCAAAATCGAGGAGGATCAAGGCCGCGATGTCGCCGTCTCCGAGCGACTCGGGACAATCGATGCCCCGGCAGACTGTGACGTCGCCGTACGGTCCCGGCGGATCGTGAAGATCGCCGTACTGCACATCACCCCAGCCAACCATGTTGTGACCCAGCTCCGACTCCGGCACCCCGATGTCGACCATGTCCATCACATCAGCCGACACGGGTACAACGACCACAGTAGAGAGAACTACTATGAGGATGGCGAGGAATCGTCTCATGACAACACCTCCCGTTCCTGGTGCGATACTGCACCTCTTTCGGGCTCTATCGCCCTACCCCATCGAGACCTCGCACGCGCGGGTCCCTACTTCTCTTCACTCGCCAACCACCCGTCGATATCGACCGTCGACTCGGTGAGCATCTCGATCCCGAGAGCCTCGGCGTGGCCGCTCACTTCAAGGAAGAGCGTGTGCTCTCCACACCGTCCGTTGCCGTCGAGAATCACCTCGGCCGTATCGATGATCTGCTCGCTGACGGGCTTGCCGTCCGGAGTGACCAGACGGCACTGTGCGACCGCCTCGCGGAGTTCGAGATCGACTCCCTTGGGGAGCATGAAGCGCACGATAAGGCTCCACTTCGGGTCGTTCGTCGCGACGACGATTTCGGCAGCTTCGACCTCAGCGGCTTCGACCTCCGCACCAGGTTCGGCGGCGGATGCGGTCTGTCTTCCCACCATGTACCGCGGGTTGGGATTGAACGGACTCACGAGCCTGACCTTGATGGCCCGGGTGATGCTGATGCCCATCCCCGCCGAGATGTCGACCGACTCTTCCGCCGCGCACTCCGATACGACAGCCAGGAGAACGACGGCGCAGAGTGCAAGCGCGGCGACTCCAGAACGTGCACACGGCCACGGTCGCGCGCGCGGTCTTGCTCGGACCCTGCCGCCTGCACGCAGTGCGATACCACTGTTCATGTGGACGTCTCCTTCCACGAGTCGTATACGATCTCGACTTCTCCGATGCGCACGACCTCCTACTCGAGCAGTCCCGCCAGTTCCATTGGATCGATCATGGCATGCGGCGTGACGAGCACGAGCATCTCGCTCTGCTCTTTCTCAATGGTGCTGTGTCCGAACAGCGCTCCCAGGATCGGAATACGCCCGAGGACCGGGATGCGGTTCTCCTTCGTTCTCTCCACTTCCGAGAGAAGACCGCCGATCAGAATGGACTCCCCGTTGCCGACGCACGCGCGGGTCTCGACCTCACGAACACTCGTCACCGGAAGATCGTTCACGCCCGACGCCCGGACATCGCTCACCTCGACGAAGATGTCCGTCGTTATGTCGGCCGACTCGCCTACGTACGGCGTGATCTTCAGCGTGATCCCGGTGGCGATCTTCTGGAGCGTGTAGTACGCGTAGCTGACGGAGCCGCTCAGTAGTGAGTAGTACGCCTCGGTGCCGACGCGGATCCGCGCCTCCTGACCGTCAAGCGTCGCGACGCGCGGATTCGCCCGCACGTTCGCCGCTCCGTTCGCCTCGAGCGCCCTCACGGCGACACCGATATCGGTCACGGCCCCCGCGCCCTCGACGCCGGTGTCGATGAGTTGGCCAACGAACGACGAGTCCATGAGCGCCGGCACGAGCTTGGCGAGGCGGAACGATGAGCCGCCCTCGCTCCCGAGCACCTCCCAGTCGATTCCCCACTCGCGCGTTACGTCGCTGTTGACCTCAACGACCAGCGCCTCAAGCAT
Organism: uncultured bacterium; assembly: GCA_964597945.1. Lineage (GTDB taxonomy): Bacteria > Joyebacterota > Joyebacteria > Joyebacterales > Joyebacteraceae > JAPEKQ01. Next base: position 3,707 of record CAZRAD010000002.1, on the reverse strand, counting down.
CACCTGCCGGGGCGGCCGGTCGATGGCCGCGACATCCCGGAGGAACGCGCTGGCCACCTCCGGCGGCGCGGTCAGCGCCAGGACGTTCCCGCCCGCCGGGTCGACGCGGACGTATCGTTCGTACGACGGAGGCAAGAGCCTGGCGATCTCCTCTGCCAGCAGATGGTGAGGCCTCACCTCGATGGTCTCACTCAGGAGCATCGACCCCGAGTCGCGCGGATCGACGACGCCGACCAGGTAGTAACCGTCCATCCACCGGTAGCCAAGACCGAGCGGCACGGCGAGATGGCTCAGACACTGCTCGAGCGGGATATCATCGAACTCCGCCGTCACGAGTCCCCGAACTCCCTTCGCTGCGAAGATCGGGATCCGTGTCTGCGCCGATACGTCTGCGAGCACCTGGAGGATGTCCGTCTCGTAGAACATGTTGGTGACACGCACTTCCTCCCTGTGTGCGCCGCTGCTCAGCGCCGTTGCTCCGCCCGACGTGTATGCCAGATTCGTCTCGGACACGGTCGGAGCGTGCCGGTCGGCCACCACATCCAGCTCCGCGCGTCCGGGAAGCACGGACCACTTCCGCGGGTAGTACTCCCGGAGGAGATGAAGGCTGAGCGCGGCCCTGTCGGTATTCCCTGCTGCCAGTTCTGTCTCGCCGAGCAGATAGAGCACGTCCGGCATGATCCGATACGGCGTGTTGTCCTCGAGAATCCCGCGCAGGAGCCCCGCGGCCCCGGCGTAGTCGCCCTCGCGGTATCGCGACGCCGCCATGCTCAGATCCGCCTCGACGGTCGCCTCGTGGCCCAGCAACACATCCGCGTCATCCTGGAGCGGCGTCTGGGCGGCGCACCCCGTGAGAGCGACAGCGGCAAGCACTGCCAGACAGGCTGCCATGCGTGTGCGTCGGGTCTTCATCGGAGTCCCTCCGGCACGGTCTCCGTGCTTGTGAACGAGGCGTCGGCGGTGAGCGGTTCCCCTTCGCCGTCCTTCTGCTCAAGATCGACGGAGACCGTGAAGACGCCTTCGGCGACGAGAGGCAACGACATCCGGAACTTCCTCTCACCCTGCGGCATCACACGCTCCCAGTTCCTGTTGCCGATAGCCATCTCAGCGATCAGCTCGCCCGCTTCCGACTGCAGCAATACACGACCGCGCACCTCTCCGACACCGTCACCCTCGTTCGCAATGGTAAGTACGGCGCTTCCGGGGTTCGACTCGGGATGCGAGCGAACCAGTTCGAAGTTCTTGACCCGAAGCGCCGCGCGTCCAGCACCTCTCGGTTTGACAATGAGGAGGGCGCCGGCATCGTACACCGTCTGCCACTCACCACCATCGTCGCCGGGCCGCCCGACGAACCGCACTCCCTTGGTCACGGTCTGATCGAGCTCGGCGTCTCGGTCCATCTGCACGGTTGCCCTCACAGCGGTGCTCGCCTTCGGCCCGAGCACGAGCGTGTCGGGTGAAACCGCGACCGAGAGTCCCGGCGATGGGACCGGCGCGCTCGCATAGGTCCACTGACCGTCCGACTCGAGACGTGCGGTTTCCACAATGACATCCAGAGTGACAGCGCTCTCGCCGAGGTTGCTGACGCGAATCGGCACCGACCTGACAGCACCCGGCGGAAGGCTGAGTTCATGCACCGGCTGTTCGATCCAGATGTCCGTCCCGAGCTCCGACTTCGTTCCTTTGACCGAGGCTGCTGCCGCTGCGCTTCCTGCACCGGACACGACCAGGACGAACTCGCTTCTTGACTCCCGCCGCTCGCCGAGTTCGAGTCGTCCGACGGCGCGATACGTACCGGGCGGAACCCTAGGCGTAGGTGTGCGGAGCCGGATCGTCTGCCCGGGATAGAGTTCGAACGGTCGCCCGTCGCTCCGGTACGGGAGTTCGATGCGCTCGGGGAATCCACCCGACTCCGGATACATGAGGACATCGCCCCGAAGCTCGCTCTCCCAGACGCCGGAGTTCCGGACATCGACGAGCAGTTCGCTCTCGCCCCCCGACGAACTGAGTTCGATGCCCTCCACGCCAAGCTCAAGTGGACCGCTCGAGCGAACGCGCACCAGGATCTCGACGTTGACCGTCGGCACGACTGTCGCCGAGAGCTGGGCGGACGGTCTATCGGGACGAAGATTGACAACAAGGAACGAGGAGTACGTACCGAAGGCATCCTCGGGGACGGGGACGGAGACGGACACATCGCGCTGTTCGGTCCCGTCAACACTAATCTCGGAATCCACAACGATCCAGTCGGAGGCGGACCTGGCGCCAGTCCCAATGTCAATGGCCTCCTTGTGTCCAATCGCCGACTGCCTGAGATCCTGTACTTTGATATCAAAGACCGAGCGCCTGCCCGGTACGCTTCCGACGATGCGGAAGCTGCCCTCCCAGGTCTGGCCCGGTGACACATCGGCCATCAGCTTGAGCGGACCGATACCGATGCCGCCCTCGCGAACCTCCGTCTCCTGGGCGACAACGCTCGTGGCAAGCGTTGCTGCCAGGACAACGACAAGGCAAAGAGTGAGATGAGATGAGTCCACGATGATCCTCCTCCTTGGAAGCCCGCGAGGGAGGTGGGAGACGCCGGGGAGCCTCCCCGACGCCTCCCGAACTTCCGCTTACGGGCTCGTGAACAGCACGTTCAGAACCGTTGTGTAGTTGCCGCCCATGTCCTCCATGCCGTGGCGGTGGATACGACCGAGGAACTTCAGAGTGCCTTCGATGCCCGGGCAAAGAGGTCCGAGCGTCCAGCTGGTCGTCGCGGGGCTGCAAGGGAAGGCCGTCTGGTTCGGGTGCAATCCTTCGACCGGGTCGTTGTACCCGAGTACGCCTGTGCTGGTCTCGTTCAGATATGTACCGAAGCCGTCACCCGGGATGTCGCCAACGCCGGTCCAAGCGCCGTCAACCATGAACGGCGCAGCGCACATGGTGAACCAGGTCGGGATGTAGGACTCGCAGCCTTCTTCCTCGAAATACAGGTCACCGTTCGTCGTCACGCTCATCGACAACGGATTGTTGGACCTGATGAAGATCACCGCGCCGTCAGCCGACTCGTAGAACAAGCCATCGCTGGCGTAGTAGCTGCTACCGGCCCACGGGTCGGTCGGGAATTTCCCGTCCCCGTCAGGGCAAGCCGCGTAGGGAACATCCTCGAGCTGGTCGCAGAACCACCCACTTGTTCCGTCGAAGACGATATCGGTGTCCTGCCACTCGATCTGGATGTAGCAGTCCAGGGTGAGATAGATGGTAATGTCACCAGCAGCATCGCCATCCCATGTCGTAGTGTACGCCGCGGCCGACAGCGTGAGTGTCGCCACAGCCATGATTGCCACGATAACGCGCAGCATGATAAGCTCTCCTTGAGGTTGCTTGTCGCACGCAACCCATTGGTCCGCCTCTGTCTCCATTCAGGGAAAGGGATGCGTCCTGTCAGGGTTTCGTCCCTTGCCGGGGGTGGCGGATCACCCCGGTTTCCCCGCCCGGCTCTGTCCTCGGGGAGCCGGTCTGTCTGTGCGCGGCCCGAGGCCGCGACCAGCACGCCATGGCAGCTCCTTTCGACGCTCTGGATCCCGCACGGACGGAGACCGCTCCCAGGAACACCGCTCTCGCCTCCCCCGCACCGGGATTGTCCAGACAAGCGAAGGTCGCCGACCTACCGCGGCGACCCGACCAAGTGAAGCTCGCAGATGTACTCGCCCGCGACATCCGTG
>CAZRAD010000001.1:28106-53998 GCA_964597945.1 uncultured bacterium | reverse complement strand
GAGGATGGAAGCTGGCATGAGGACGCCCAAACTGAGGGAGCTCAAGGAGGCCATCAAGTCGGTGGTGCAGGGACCGTATACGTCGACGTTCCCCGTGACGCCGTTGAAGCCTGCTGAGGCCTTCCGAGGACAGCCGGAGTACCACGAGGACGACTGCATCGGGTGCGGGGCGTGTGCGGAGGTGTGTCCGGCGAGAACCATCGATGTGATCGATGAGGGGAACACGAGAACGCTCATCCATCACTACGACAACTGCATCTACTGCGGTCAGTGCCAGGCGTACTGCACGACGGAGAAGGGCATCATCCTCTCCAACGAGAAGTACGAGCTCGCGGTCTTCGACCGCGCACAGGCCGTTACGTCGGTCGAGAAGGAACTGGTCCGCTGCGAATCGTGCGGCGGCGTCGTATCGACGAAGGAGCATCTGGTGTGGATCGCGCGCAAGGTCGGTTCGCTCGGTGTTGCGAACCCCGTGCTCACGGTCGCGCTCCAGCAGGATCTCGGCATCACGACCGACCCGGTCCCGCGCGGTGACAAGGAGCTCGGCCGCGCCGACAGCTATCGGGTCATGTGTCCGTCGTGCCGTCGCGCCGTCTACCTGACGGAGGACTGGCTCGGCTAGAAGGTGTACATTCGCGGGCACTCAGCGCCCGGCGCAAAGCGGATGGAGAAGCGGGCTCCGAGAGGGGCCCGCTTCTTGTTGCGGGCGCCACGGGCTAGCCGTGGCAGAGGCCGATGTTCTCTCGGCTGAGGAAGACGGGGATGAGGACGCGGTCGTCGAGCATGGAGAGGAAGCGGACGGCGTCGGCGGCCACGACCACGCTGATGGTTCGGCCGGGCTCGGCGCGACGGGCGACGGAGCGACCGCGGTCGGTGCCATCGGTGAGGACATCCACGGAGACCTCCTCGGTCGCGACGATATCCGGTCTGATGACGGTCGCAACGGCGAGCGGGTCGTGCATGTATCCACCCGGAAGCCCCGACTCCCACACCTGGAAGTCGATGTAGTGCTCGAGCGCGCGCTGGAGGATGTGGGCGAGTGATCGCCCCGGGCGCTCGTGCGTGATGTCGCCCGTGTAGACCGTGAGGAGATCGGCCGGGAGGACCGTGGTTGTCGTGATGTCGAGCGGGACCAGCGTGATATCGAGCCCGGACGCCATCACGATAGCCGCGGCCTCCGGGTCCACGAAGAAGTTGAACTCCGCAACAGGGCCCGTGTTCCCTGGGACATCGAACGCGCCGCCCATGATGACGATGCGTTCGTAGCCATTGAGCGCGGTGGCGTCGTTCTGCAGCGCCAGCGCCACGTTGGTGAGTGGGCCGGTCGCGATGAGTGTGGGGCCGGTGTTGCGCTCCCCTGCGAGAGAGGCGCGCGACACTCGCGCAAGCGTCTCGTGCGCTGACTCCGAGATCTCGGCTCGGTGCGAGTCCGGAAGCGAACGTGACAGTCCACCGAGACCGTCGCCGCCGTGCACCTCGGGTGCGATGACGAGCGGCCGCGTGAGCGGCGCCTCTGCGCCCCTGGCGACGGGTGGGGCGCCGTGTTCGCAAATGAGCTCGGAGATGAGCAGGTTGTTCCGCGTGCACTCGTCGACCGGCGCGTTGCCGGCGACCGAAGTGATGGCCTCAACCCTGAGCTCGGCTGAGTGCATCGCCAGGATGAGCGCGACGGCGTCGTCGACGCCGGTGTCCATGTCGAGAACGACACGGGTGGGTTCGATGTCGTGCGTAGGGCCGTCGGCCGTCGACGCGCTGTCGGCCGATGCGTCGTCGGTCGGGAAGGGACGCCAGGTCTCCGTCATGTCGTCAGGAACTCCCGCCAGCTTCGCGTGGGTCTGAAGCCGGTCAGCGTCTCGAGCATGTCCGAGGAGATGAGGCTCCCGAACTCGGTGACGTCGTCGGGAATGCCGATCTTCGGAAAGAAGCGGCCCACCAGCTCGCGCGTCGGGTAGACGGTCCCGTTGTCCGGTGCGGCCATGAATGCCGCATGGCATCCCACGGGGAGGTCGGCAGCGAGGCCGCACGCGACCGCCTCGGCGACGTCGTCGCCATGGATGTAGGCCCAGAGTCCGCCACTCCACTGTTCGGGTGTTGTCAGCAGGTTGCGGTACTGCTCGTACTCCTGCGGCACCCAGATCCACGGCGGGCGCAGGATGAGCAGGGGGAGCCGCGGCGCGGTTTCCTGCTCGAGGTACGTCTCGGCGAGGAGCTTGCTCTTGCCGTACGGTTCGGAGGGAAGGAGCGGATGGCCCTCGTCGATCGGGAAGTAGCGGGGGCGTACCTCGCCGCCCGAGAAGACGAAACCAAGCACCGATTCGCTGGAGATGAACACGAGGCGCCTGATGCCGCCCGCTGCGCAGGCTCGACCAACCTGAAGCGAGCCCTCCGCATTGATGTTCATCAGCTCCTCCGGTGTCCCGAACCGGGGCCCGGGGAGTCCGGCCGCGTGGACGACGGCGTCGTACCCGTGGATCGCACGCTGGATGCCGTCGATATCGAGCACGCTGCACTCGACGTACGGTTCAGATCCGTCGCGTGGAGCGCGAATGTCGATGTTGACGACCTCGTGGTCGCGGGCGAGGCGGGTGACGATGCGTCGGCCGAGCAGACCGCTGCCGCCGGTCACGGCGACCCTCATGAGTCTCCTCCTGCTGGACTGGGTTCAGCAGCGATGCTACTGCGGGAACCGTGTCCGCGCAACCTGTGAGCGAGCGAACCGGCGCAGCCGGCTACTCTCCGATGAGCTGAACGACGACCTCGCGAGTGCGCGGGCACTCGTCGAAGTCCATCAGGACGACCTGCTGCCAGGTGCCGAGCGTCAGTGAGCCCTGGATGAATGGGACGGAGAGACTCGGGCCGACGAGCGCGGAGCGAATGTGGCTGTGACCGTTGTGATCGCCCCATCGTTGGTGATGACGCCAGTCACGGTTGCTCGGGGCGAGCGTCTCGAGCACCTCCCTGATGTCGTCGATGACGCCCGGCTCATACTCGACGGTCGTGATCGCGGCCGTCGAGCCGCCGATGAACAGCGTCGCGACACCATCCGTAAGTCCACTCTCAGCAACAAGTTCAGCGAGCTCGAGGGTCAGATCGATCGTGTCTCCGTCTCCACGCGTCGAGGCCGCGATGGCTCCCGAGACGACTGTCATGGTGCCTCCCCTGTCAGGGCCTGCAGGTGCCGGAGTTCGTGGGTCCACCTCAAGAGCCGGCGCGGCTCGCGAAGTTCCTCGCGTGAGCCACCGACCGACTCATGGTATCCTGAACGGTGGATTCAGCAAAGTCCGCGTCGTGAGGGACGGCTCCGGCCGACCCGCCGGCGCGGGACCTTCGACAACAGGAGTGTGCGGCGTGACGTACGCCAAGAGCGCGCAGTTCTACGACTACTTCGATACAAAGGATAACGCCGCCTTCTACATCCGTGAAGCCGGAGAGACCGAGGGCGGCATTCTGGAGCTCGGTGTCGGCACCGGACGCGTACTGTTCGAGCTGGCGAAGCTTAAGCGCGATTGCGTCGGGATCGACAACTCGGCCGAGATGCTTCAGGAGGCGAAGCGGAAGCGGCGCAATGACTTCCCCGAGCTCTCCGGGCGCACGAGGTTCATTCTCGCAGACATGCTGACGCTCGAGCTTGGAGAGACGTTCGGTTTCGTCTGCGCTCCGTCGGGCGGGATCCAGGGCGCGAGCGCCGATGACATCCGCGCCATCTTCCGCCGCGCATCGGAGCATCTCGAGCCGGACGGCATCTTCGCGTTCGACATCATGTCGCCGTGCGCGCTCAAGCAGACAAAAGTCTACGCCCCCGAGCGTCAGGAGCTTCCGGGCGGTAGGATCGTCGTCCGCTTCATCGCGCAGACGTACAATGAGGGGGACGAAGCCGCGTCGCTCGACCTGCTGTTCAAGGAACACATCCCCGGCCGTACCCGGTACGAGACCTACAAGGAGGGGTGCACGGTGGCCATCATCACGCTGCCGGCCGTCAGAGAGGCGCTCGAGTACGCGGGTCTCGACTTCGATGCAGTCTACGGTGACTTCGAGGGTGGCGAGTTCACAGACCAGAGCCCGCGGATGGTCGTCGTGGCGAGAAAGCCGCTCTAGCGCACAACGACCAGCTTGCGTGTCGCCTCGTAGCCGCCCGCGGTGAACCGGATGAAGTAGACGCCGGAGGCCGCACGCACGCCGCCGCCGCTCCTGCCGTTCCAGAACACCGTATGGCTCCCGGCGTCCCTCATTCCCGACGCGAGTGTCCGCACGCGTTCACCCAGCACATTGTAGAGAACGAGCTCGACCTCGACATCGTCTGGGATCGAGTAGGTAAGCTGTGTGATCGCGCCCGCCTCGAACGGCGTGCCGCCGCCCCCGTGTTCGAGTTCCGGACCCGCCGGGTTCGGGAAGCACCGGGAGAGGGAGTACTCGCGCAGCCTCGCCGCGACCCTGAACACGGCGACGTTGTTCGTCTCGTCGATCTCGCCGAGCAGCGAGTCCGGATCGACGACGATGTAGAACTCCTGCGTGTCGGTCCCGGTCGGCGTCCAGTGATGCGTGATGTCGGCGCTTCCGTTGCTCGGGATGTAGTGCGCCGTGAGGTAGTTCTCCGGGTAGTGGTCGCCGATGTCGGCGACCGTGTTGGTCAGGCCGACGAACTCCTCGAGCACCATCGTGCCGGTGCCGAGGGGGTCACCCTCCCAGATCTGAACCGTGATGCGCGAGCTGTCCGGCGGGTCACACGCGCGGGGCTCGATCGTGAGGCCGCGCTTGTCGCCGTCGGGATCGTTCCCGCCCGTTCGGTCGTACATCTCCGCTTCGATGTGTGTTCCGCCGACCTCGATCCAGTCCAGGAAGTAGTCGGGATCGTAGTCCATCTGGTAGGTGCCGAGGAAGATACGGTGCTGCCCCGCGGCGATGGGCACGTCCCTGATCGTGACGATGTTCCAGAGATTCGTGTCCCCGACCGAGGGGATGGTGAGCGTGCTCAGATGAAGACCGTCGAGTTCGACCCGCCAGTCGACGTCCCAGTTGTCGCGGCACCGGAACGTGATGTCGACCGTATCCGCGCGACTCGTCGAGAAGTCCCACTCGCCCCAGCACGACCGCCCGAGCGGTGAGAACCAGCCGTGAGCGGAACGGACCTGACAGAGCGCGTAGTTGCTCACCCTTGCGGTGATCGTGACGGCCTCGCCGACAAAGGGCTCAGGATCGTCGGCGGTGATGTCGGTGTTCGCAAGCCCCCAGTCCCAGTCCTCCCACCGTGGGAACGAGTCATCGAGCTCGATGGCGACCGCGTGGTCTGGCGCATCGGAGAACTCGACGTCAAGAAACGGTGCGAACTCCGCACCGCTCTCCCGCGTTCTGAGGTGTGTCGTGGGGATGCTGACGGCGCCCCAGCGCGTCGTATCCTGAAGGACCCATCCGTAGTTGCCGTACGGATCGGTGAGAGATTGAAGGTCGCCCGTGACATCGAAAGCGAGCCACGCGCCCGGCGTCTCGGGCACCGTCGCGCCGGCGGCGGCCGCCACCGGTCCGAGCGATGGTTGTGTGTTCCACGTAACGAGCGTCTCGATCCACGGACTCGTCGCGCGACGGCACGTGATGATGCGTCCGGCGGGATTCACGCCACCGTAGTTGTGATAGTAGACATGAAGAACCGCGGACTCGACGGTCGCCCCGTACGGAATGTCCGAGAGCTGGAACTGCACGAGGGAGCGATACTCGAAGTTGTCATCGTGTCCCGGGAGACCGTATCGGTTGCGTACCGACATGGTCTGCGACGTGCCTCCCGTGCTGCCCGGAGTCTCCATCCTGATCGCCGCATCGTCAGTGACGATCACGGTCTCGCCATGGACCGCCGGCGCGATCACGACGGATGTGATGAGAAGCAGTGCTACCGTCCGCCAGCCGTTCATTCGTATGCCTCCAGGGGCGTTGCTATGGTCTGCCCGGAAGTGCACCGCGCGCACTATATCATGCAGGAGCGGATGCGTCAAAGTGACCGGAGGGGCCCTTGCATAGCGAGTGCCCGGCGACTGGCAATCCCCTGGAACACGCCGATCCGTTCCGCTCTAGCCGTCCAGCTCGCAGTATCGGTCGATCTGGTCCGTGAGGACCTTGACGCTCGCATCCCAGAAGTTCCGTGAGCGGATGTCGATCCCGTAGCGCGATGCGATGTCGGCCGCCTTCCCCTCGCCCGTACTCCGGAGCAGTTCCTTGTAGCGCGGGAGGAACGCCTCACCCTCCTTGCGATAGAGCGCGTAGACGCCGAGTCCGAAGAGCAGCCCGAACGCGTAGGGGAAGTTGTAGAAATTGTATCCCTGGCTGTAGTAGTGGGGCTTGAGGAGCCACATGTACGGGTGGAGATGGTTCTGGTCGAGCCCATCGCCGTACGTCTGTCGCTGGGCGTCGAGCATCAGTTCGCAGAACTCGTCCGCCGAGAGGTCCGCCTGCTCGCGGCGCTTGACCACCTCGGACTCGAAGATGAATCGCGAGTAGATGTCGACGATGACCTGGGACGAGTCCATCAGCTGGTTCTCGAGGATCCCGAGCTGCGCATCCGCCGGAGCCGAGTCGAGCGCCGCGTTGATGATGACGGTCTGGCAGAAGATCGATGCGGTCTCCGCCAGTGTGCTCGGTGAGCCCTGGCGGAGCATCGGGAGCCCGATCTGGCAGTGGTTGTGGAAGCCGTGCCCGAGCTCGTGCGCGAGCGTGCTCATTCCGTCGAAGCTGCCATCGAAGTTCGCGAGGATGCGCGACTCGTCCACACCCGGGACGCGCATACAGAACGCGCCGCCGACCTTGCCGTCGCGGGGCTCGGCGTCGATCCACTTGTGCTCGAACGCGTGCGCGGCGTAGTCGGCCATCTCGGGGCTGAACGTCCCGAACTGCTCGACGATGTAGTCACGCGCCTCGTCCCAGGTGTACGTGAGCTCGACGTCTCCGACCGGCGCGGAGAGATCCCACCATGGGAGCGCGTCCTTCCCGAGCTTCTTCGCCTTGCTCCGGAAGTATCGCCGGAAGGCGGGGAAGGAGTCGCGCATAGAGGCAAGCAGTGCCTCGAGCGTCTCCCGGTCGATCTTGTTGTTGTCGAGAGCGCTGTGGAGCACGTCCTCGCGGCCGCGGCGCTTGCAGAGCGTGATGGCCGTGCCCTTGACGCCGTTGAGGGCGAATGCGACCGGCTCACGGATCTGCTCCCAGCCGGCGAGCTCGGCTTCGTATGCGCGACGCCTGACATCCTCGCTCGGGCTATTGGCGAGATTGCGGATCATCGTCATCGGCATCATCTCGGTCTTGCCGTCGAGCTCGAACGGGATCTTGTGTTGGCTGGTGACCTTGCCCTGGAGTCGGTCCATGATACCGCCGCCCGAGAGCAGAAGCTCGGAGGCGAGCTCCTCCATCTCCGGGGTCATGCGGTAGCGGCTCTCCTCGGCGGTGTCGATGAGGAACTGCTTGTGATCCTTGAGGACGTCGCTCTTCTCACAGAGCTCGGCGAGGACCGGCTCGAGCGAGCCGACCCACGCTTCGAAGAGAACGAAGACATTGGAGAACCTGACAGAGATCTGCTGGAAGGCGCTCATCTCCTTCGCGGCGGTCTTGTCGTAGGAGTCGGTGGCGACGAAGCCCGAGATGAAGGCCCCGACCGTCCTCATGACGCGTGTCGTGTCGTTCATCTCATTGATCAGTTCCGTCATCGTGCTTGCGATAGCGCCGAGATCACCCGGCGCGGCGTCAAGACGCCCCACCCCGCCGTCGGCCACGAGCTTCTCGAGCGCGCTGAGCCTTCGCTCGACATCTTTCACGGCATCCTTGAAGTCCTGACCGTCAACCCCGGAGAAGACGTTCGACAGGTCCCAGTGCGGCAGTCCCGATGTGCTTTGTGACATGGAATCCCCCCTTGTTCTCCCGTGTTTGTGTGCGATCATTGATGCTACCATGCCACAAGGGTGCGCGAAACCCTTCGGGGCGAAGCGGTGTCAGATACCGTGCAAGTACGATGAGCGCGCCCTGCTGCGATACGGCAGGCAAGGTCCCGCACACAGGAGGAGAGGCCATGAGAGCGATCGCTCTGCTGGTTGTCTGCGTGTTGGTCGCCACGGTGAGCATGGCCGCGGGCGAGACGAAAGAGATCAAGAAGGACTTCGATCAGACGTTCCAGGTGTCCGAGGGCGCGTTTCTCGAGCTCCACTGCGGTGATGGCGACGTGACCATCGTGCCATGGGAGAGAGACGAGGTTCGCGTCGTCGTGCACTACGATGCGACCGTGAACATCGGAGGAGCCTGGAAGCAGACGGACTTCGATGTGGACTTCGAGCACACCGGGAACATCGTTCGCGTAGTCGTCCACGAACCGACCGCCACGTGGGGGTTCGGTTGGGTCAAGCGGAACATCCGCAAGTACGTCTACGAGATCTCAGCCCCCGCCTATACGGAGATCGATGTCAACGGCGACGACGGCGACATCATGATCTCCGGCTGGCGCCAGGACATCAACTGCTCGCTCGACGATGGGGACATCAAGATCAGCGACATTGAGTGCGGGCGGATCAACGTGGCGCTCGATGATGGCGATACCGACCTCGACGGCGTCAAGGCCGCGGTCAGCGTGAGCGCGGACGACGGTGATATCACGATTCAGAACTGGACATGCCCGAACGTCCGTATGTCGCTCGCGGATGGAGACATCTTCCTGATGAACGGTATCGGGGATGTGTACGCCAGTCTGGATGACGGCGACCTCACCGCCCGCGAGATCACGGCGGAGTCGTTCACCGCGTCGGGCGAGGACGGCGACATGGACATCGAGCTTGCGACCGAAGGCGCGCTCGAGGTCGAGATCGCGACCGACGATGGCGACGTGGACCTCTGGTTGAACGCATCCGTTTCGGCGATGCTCGACGTCTCGATGGACGACGGGGATGTCAGCATCGCTCACGACGGCCTCTCCGGTATCGAGAAGCGGCGCCACCGCTTCACCGGCAAGCTCGGAGATGGAGACGGCTCCGTTCGCATCCGGACCGCCGACGGCGACATTGTGATCATGGAATCGAAGTAGCGCATAACCCTGATGGCAGGGCTCGAGGAACGGGCGCCGGCATGAGTCGGCGCCCGCTTCATTGTGTGGTCGGGTGCTGTGGAGTCTACTCCGGTGCCGGCGGGGTTTTCGGGTCGCGTGGGATTCGCGAGAAGTGCCGGTAGAAGTAGATCGTACCGATCCCCACCACGACGACGAAGCTGCCGATGAGCCAGCCGAACGTGGAGCCAAGTCGAGGCGCCGCCGGGTCGGCCAGGTTTGCGCGGAACATGAGTTCGGCGATACCGATGAGAAAGGCCAGCGTGGCGGCCGCCATCCAGAGCGAGAAGGTGGAGACCTTGAGCCACGTGTCCTCGAAGCGTTCGGGAGCGAACCAGTAGTCGCGGTTGGGCATGTTGATCATCGATGTCGGGAGCCGCTTGCTGAAGAATACGGGGACCAGGAGGATGACGAGCATGCCGATCTCGACGAGTGCGTACGTGACGAAGAACCCGCGCTTCGCCGTCCATGCATCGGCTTGCAGATTCGCGCCGAAGTGCGTGGCGAGCGGATCGGGCAGGATCGGGTAGTAGTGTCTGAACTGGAGAGTTGCCCCGACGAGCAGAACAAGGATGACGAGCAGGACCACACTGGTGTTCTTCATCGGTTCCTCCGTGCTGCACGTTTCGAACGATCGCATCGTCTTGCGAGCCGTGTCTTTGCCGCGGTGCTTCGACGCGAGAGGATTATTGGAGCGAGTGACGTGTCAGAGCGAGAGGCACGCTTCCGCGGCGAGCCAGAAGAGTCTCGCGCGGACCGATTCCCTCGAGTGCCATCCCCGGACATCCCACGCGTCGCCGCTGACGTCGTCGGCTCCGTACAGGATCTGCGCGAAGACCACGCCGCGGAACTGCGCGACCGCGAAGAAGCCGGCCGCCTCCATCTCAACGGTCAGGCACCCCTCCGATCTTCGTTGTTCGATCTTCTTCGGTGTCTCGCGATAGAAGCCGTCGGTCGTCCAGGTCTTCCCGATGAGGTAGGGGAGGTCGTGCTTGTCGCACGCTTCCCGCAGCGCCCTAATGCCCTCAGGGTGCGCCGCCACGTCTCGTGACGGCGGCGCGTAGTGGTAGGAGAGCCCCTCATCGCGGACGGCCGACTCCGGGATGACGGCGTGGCCGAACGTGATGTCGCGATTCAACACCCCGGCGCTTCCGCACGCGATGAACTTCCGACACCCGAACGCGATCGTCTCCTCGAGCATCGCCCCGGCGAAGGCGGACGTGATACCCGGGAGGAAGACGGCGAGCGGCCGCCCGTCGACCTCGATCTCATAGACGGGGTGCCGCCCCATCTCCGACTTCATGCACGCGATCTCGCGGGCGCGCCCGTCCGCCACGAGCTCCTCGATGACCTCGCGGAAGAAGCAGACAACGCAGTGCTCGGGCACGTCGCACCGTTTGATCTGTTCGGACGGCTCGATGACTGCGACGCGCGCCGGGTCGAACTCGAGGATGGGATAATCGCGTGGGTTCATGTGGACGAAGATAGCGCAGGATGGCGGGAGGGCGCGAGCGGTTTGGTGGGGGGGCGGTTGGAAGGGCGCGTCGGCGCAGCGGCCACCGTCGGCGGAATGATGGCGGTTCATTGCAGCGAGCGGCGTGTGCTGATATTATATGTAGTGGATAATCCCTTATTTACAGCGTACAGGGAGGTTTCCATCCCTATGCCCGGCCGTCGCAGGAGTCGACTGCGCCATCTCGGAACTGCACTGGCTGTCGCGGGTGCTGTGGGCGCCATCGCGGTGGCGATCGTCGGTCGTCGGGTTCCCGACACGCACTGGATCGGCGCGCGGCTCGAACCTCAGAACGGCACGAACTCGTTCCGGCTGGCGACGCCCGGCGGTTGGGACGGTCTCGAGCCTGCGGCCAGGTACCAGTCATTTCACAGCATGCACGTCGCAGGCTCCGATGACGCGGGGGTTCCGATCCTCGCGTCGGCCGAGTACACGCACGGTGCGATCAATCGAGACATCTCCACGCACGTCATCAGCGCCGGCACCGGCGATACGCTGGCCTGCTGGGACGACCGTTGGCTCGTGTGTCCGGTCACGGAGGGGAGCGGACAGAGCGATCTTCTCCTCTGGTTCCCCGAGGCCTGGTACGAGCGTGCAAGCGCGGTTGGCAGGGCGGACACGATCGCGCTGTTTCAGCACAACTACGCGATGGACTTCAAGCTCCTCAGCTCCAACACGTTCATGACGTCGCTTGAGGCAGCCGCGAGAGGAGAAAGCCTCGCGGTCTACTCGAGGCTGGCCGTCGTCGGTTCCGATGGCGAAGAGAAAACGCGCTTCGCTTTCGACCCGCGGTACACGGCGGACGGTGGATTCTTGTACAGGACGCATGGCGACAGAATCGCCATCGTCGAGACCGACGGCGGTTATGCGAACTCCGACCTCTTCTACATGCTGCTCAGACAGAGGCAGCTCAGTGATGGCGACGCTCTCACGGTTCTGAGTAGCAACGACATCGACGGAAGCTATCGCGGTCTCTTCGCGGCCGACATCGAGAACGGCGTTCCGCTCTGGTATCGACGGATGGGTGTGACGAGCATGAAGAACCACCTTGTCGATCTCGATGGTGACGGGATCGACGAGATCATCCTCGAGACGTACTGCGCGGAGAACGGTGTCAGTGGCGGTGGGACGACCGACTCGGGGACCGTGTACGTCCTATGTCTAGACCAGGGCGGGAACATCATCTGGAGGAAGCGGCTGCTCGGCACGCACCTCGGCTCGCAGTCCGCGGCCATCGACGTGACCGGCGACGAGCAGCTCGAGGTGATCGTCGTATGGTCGAGCGGTTACTACGAACATCAGGGCGGTGTGGCTCTTCTGTCGGCCGACGGCCGGACGCTCAGGGAGCGAAGAGACCTCGGGGGCTTGTACGGAATGGCCGTCGCCGATTTCGATGGTGACGGCGAGATCGAGATCGCCGTGGGCGGTCCGGAGAGCCGCATCTACATCCTGAACGCGGACCTCGAGGTCGAGTGCTCATGCGTGGACTCGACCGACCTCCTGATGCCCGCGCACGACCCGAACGGCGAGTACGTCGGGCGGCAGTTCCATGACACGGGTGTCATCTGGCGGCATCGCGTGATGCCGGTGGCCGCGGCGGACGTGGACGGCGACGGAGCGGCTGAGCTGTTCGCGCTCTCGGCGATGTGGCACCGCTGGGATATGAACACCGGCACGATACAGTGCGGCAGGGGTGACCTTGTCGTTCTGAATGGCCGGCTGGAGGAACTCATGAGGGCGCCGCGCGACCATTGGGACGGCGGCCGCCATGGCTATCCAACGGACAGTCCTGCCTCGATGAAGATGGTGTCGTTCCCTCTTGATATCGACGCCGACGGCGAGTCCGAGTTCATGCTCGGCTCTATCGGGCGAGGGCTCTTTGCCTACCGGGGCACGCATGCGGATTAACGCGCTCGCTATCGCAGCGATCGTCGCCGCGGTGCTGATCGCCTGGCTCGGCGGACGGCCGTCCGGCCATCACTGGGAGTCGGTCAACCCCGAGCCGCAGGACGGAACGAACGCGTTCGAACTGCAGCGCGGTGAAGGTGCGTGGGACGCGATGGTCGCGGGCCGTCTACCGGAGTTGTCGCACTCGGTAGCGGATGTCGCCGGACGAGATGCGACCGGACAGGTACTGATAGCGCGGAGCGACTACGTCGAGTCATCACGCGGCCTCCGCACGTTCCACACGGCAGTTCAGGCAGCCAATGGTGACACGCTCGCGTGGCTTGACGAGCGGGCTCTCATCTGCGCGGTGCCGGCTTATGGCGAGACTCACGACCTGCTCGTCTGGTCCCCGGAGGTTTGGCTTTCGCGGTCAGGAGGGGAGATGCCCCATCCCGACCCGGAGCGGGTGTTCAGTGACGTCATCAGGAAGGACATGCGCTTCCGGAGCACAGCGGCGTTTCAGCAGGCGCTTGCCATGGCATCGGCTGTCAACCGCTTCGGTGCGGCGTGCCGGTTGGCGGTCGTGACATCCGATGGTCTCGAGAAAAGGTCGTTCGATTTCGATCCGATGTTCACGCCGGGGGCGGGGGGGCTCTACGACACGCCCGGTGGACGCGTGGTGCTCATCGAGACCGACACAGCACACGCGAACTCGGACCTGCTCTACCTGCTGTTCGAGCAGCCGATCCTGAGGGATGGTGATGCGCTCACGGTTGCCGACAGTGACGACATCGGAGGGAGCCTCCGCGGGCTCGCCGCGGCGGCACCCGACACCGGAGACGTGCTCTGGTACAGTCGTCTTGGCGTGATGTGTCTCAAGAGGCACGTGGTAGATCTTGACCGCGACGGTGTGGATGAGATTCTACTTGAGTCGTACGGTATCGAGAACGACGTCGATGGTGGTGGGACGACCGATTCGGGCACAGCCTATCTCATGTGTCTCGACCAGGGAGGGAACATCCTCTGGCGAATGCGGGTCCTCGGCGAGTACTGTGGCGTCCAGGCGGCGGCGGCGGATCTCGGGGGAGACGGCAACCTCGAGGTCGTCGCGACATGGTCGAGCGGCCGGCACAGCGAACTCGGCGGGGTGATCGTGCTCGACTCTGCGGGTCGGAGAATCAAGAAGCGGACGGATCTCGGCGGGCTCTACGGGCTCGTTGTCGCCGACTTCGACGGCGATGGCGACAGAGAGATCGCGACAGGAGCCCCCGGCGGTGTGGTGCTCCTGATGAACGACTCGCTCGACATCGAGACGGAGAGGATGATGCCGGTAGCGCTCCTTGAGAGAGTTGACGCGCACGGCCGCGATCTTCCGGGCAGCGACTACGCCGGGAGCGGAGTGCCGTGGCGCCGACGCGCCATCCCCGTGGCGGCGGCCGACGTCAGCGGTGGAGCCGAACCGGAGCTTCTCGTTCTTGAGTCGCTCTGGTCGCGATGGGACCTGCCGGGCGTCGTCCGAAGCGGTCGCGGCGATCTCGTGGTGCTGGACGGCTCTCTGGATGAACTCATGCGCGCACCGATCGACGTTCGGGAGGACGAGGGCGGCCCGAGATATCCATCGGACATCCCGGCGTCGATGAAGATGAGCGCGTTTCCTCTGGATCACGACGGTGACGGTACGGATGAGATAGCGCTGTGGCCGCGTCCGGCGCACACATTCTCATACTGGGGGTTGCATGAACGGTAGCGCATCGGCGGTACTCCTCGTGCTGATCATGCTCGTGACGCCGCTCGTCGGTGTTTCCGCACCTCCGGCCATGCCCGAGCAGGTACCGGAGCTGATGCACCGGTCCATCCTCCCGGTGACCAGCGATGTACCGACGTGCGTCTCGATCGCCGACAAGCCCCGGGGCGAGTCGGACTACATCGTCGTCGGGCTTGCGAACGGAACGGTCAATGTCTTCCACCCGAGCGGGACTGACATGATCGTGCGGGTCGTCGAGCTTGACCGGGGTCGTCCCGTTGATGATGTTTGCGCGATCAATCTCGCCGGAGCTGGGCCGGAGTTTGCGCTGCTCGCGCTTCAGGGAAGCGCACTCCGAGTAATGGACTCAGAGGTCGCAGAGGTCAAGAAGACGATGGTCCTCCCGCCGCCCACCGGCACATACGCTCTCGTGCGGGTTCCGGCAGCGGGCGATGGCGAGAGCGGGCGCGCGAACAGGGCGCTCCTTTGCGACGATCGCAGCGTGTCCGAGATACGAGTCGGCGCGTTGGGGCACCGCTGGAGCCTCGTGCTTGAACCGGTCCTGTCGGATCCGCGCGGTCTCAGCGTGCACGTCCTGTCGGATCGCGTGGTGCTCGCCACCCGCACGCACGGCGTCCACGAGTACACGGCTGATGCGGGTCTTCTTGGGTCGCCGGATCAACGAATGGACGGTTCAGAAGATCCTGCGAGTTTGTTGACATACCCGCCCGGGTCGGGCACGGCGATCGTCTCCGGCGACATCTCTACCGAGGGCGATCGACTGAACGTGTGGATCCGTGGAGCAGATGGGGTGTGGTCGTCTGCTGCGGTCGCTCTTGAAGACTCGCTGACGCTCGCCGTGACGGTGAGGGACTCGATGCTCCTGCTTGGCGGGGCGATGACGCGCGATGAGCTGCGGCGCACCGGCTGGCTCGCCCTCGTCGATGCGCGCGGCGAGATCGTGGCGACCAGCGAGCACGGCCGGACGGTCGCGGCCGCAACCAGGGTGGGTGAGTGGCTGGCCGTCCAGGGAGAACGTCGGAACCTGTCACTCTACGATATGGATCTGAACCCGATATGGGACAACTCGTCTCAGATAGCACCGCTTGCGCTCCTTGCCGCACATCTCAGTGCGGACGAGAGCGAGGATCTCGTCGTCGTGGGGATGCGCATGTTTGCCGTCGAGACGGAGCGAGTGGACGCGATCCGGGAGGTGTTGGACCGCCCGGACTTCATGGTTGGAGCGAACGCGCGTGGGAACACGATGTACCTCGACCGTCCGATGCTCAACGTGTACTACAGCAGCGCGGGTGAACTTGCGGAGATCATCGAAGACCGTCGCCGGCGCGTGGACGAGCATCGCCGGTCGCGTGACTACATTGAAGCAGCCCGGCATGCGTTTACGGCACGGGCCGCTGCGGCGGCGCTGGGGCATTGGGGCGACGCGGAGTCGCTTCGCGAGGAGGGCGCGTCGCTGCTCGGAATGCCGCGTCGCGACCGCGCAACACTCATAGCGACAGTGCTGCTGCTTGTCGCCGGCCTATGGACGGCCGTAGCGGCAGTGCAGGATGCGTCGAGGTGGGGGCGGTCGAAGCTCTGGTGGATCAACAAGGGCTGGCAGCCTGCGCTGCTCGCCGTCGCGGCGCTGAGCGTGTGGTCCCTGCTCGGGTCCGTGTACTGGTCGCCGGCGCTCATCGCGGGCGGACTTGTCGCCGCCGGCGGTGTGTCGGTTGCGTGGCTCCGCCGTGATGAGAGACCTCAGCGACGCGCGGCCGGCGCGGCGATCGAGGAACTGGAACTCCGGATACGTGAGTTCACGCACGGTGGCGACGGAAGCAGCCGCCAGGGCAGGAAGAAGCTGACGACGCTTGCGTATCTCATCCAGGAGATGCTTGAGAGCATGGATGACCCCGAGCGCTACGAGATGCTCCGGCAGCGGCTCGGACTTCGGTACGGGTCATTCTATCCGGCGAAGTGGCAGCTTGCGATGGACCTGCCGGACGCTGCGCGCGTGTCGGGTGTGGCGGTCGAAGAGGCCGAGAAGCTCGCAGCCGCGGCCGATACATTCCATGAGACAACAAGCGTCCTTGTCGACACCCCTGACGCAGGGGGCGAGCTTCGGCGGCAGGAGCTTCGTTCGGCGGGCGGAGATGCGCTCGAGGCGTGGCAGGCGATCAGAGAGGCTGCCGACGCGGCAGCAGCAGTCGTGCGCGAGAACCCCGGAAGCTCGGTCACTGCGTGCATCGAGCTCCTGCTTGATGAGCGGCGGGAGGTACTCGAATCGATGGGTGTCGCTGTGACGTGTGATCTCGGACTCGACTCCTCAGAGGACGCCGTGGCTATCCAGCGATCCAAGCTTCAGTTCGTGATCGAGAACCTCGTGACCAACGGACTCCGGGCGATGGACGATTCGATCGAGAGGAAGCTGTCGTTCGTCGGGACCGCGAGACCGGGCGCCTACGAACTGCGTGTGACCGACACGGGCTGCGGCATCCCCGAGTCGAAGCTCCGCGAGATCTTCATCCCAACCGAGAGCGTCCTCGGAGGGCTCGGGCTTCCACACTCCCGCGAGATCCTCCGACGCGTGTCCGGCAACATCGAGGTGGAGCGGACCGAGGTTGGAGTTGGAACAACGATGCTGGTAACGCTTCTGTACTGGGCGCCGGAGACGGCCGGGGGAGAGTGAGATGAACACCTCAGAGAGTAACCGACCGCGACTCCTGCTCGTCGATGACGACGAGATCTTCCTCGATGACGTCACGCTCCTGCTTGAGCGCGACTTCGAATGCGTCTGCGAGACCGACCCGGACGCCGCGGTAGGTGTCGCGGAAAGTGCGAAGCCGGACGCCGTGCTTCTCGATCTGGACTTCGACGGCGTGATGCTCGGATTCGACGTGCTGGCGGAGCTCCGGAAAGCGTTCCCGACACTTCGCATCTTTCTCTGGACCGATGCGAATGAGGAAGATGTGTGGCCGCGTGGTCGAGAACTCGGCGCGACGGGCCTGTTGAGCAAGACGACCCCGCCGCGGGAGATCCTCAAGCGGCTTGCCGACGCCCGTTCACCCGATCCGTCCGTCTAGCTCCCACCGAGGGTCCATCTCCGCAAGTCGCTCACCGTGCTCCGCTTTCACCCCCCAGAGGCACACAACTTGCATATCCACGCTCACTTGAAGGGGTCAGGCGTAGCCTCGTTCGGCAAGGTGCGCATACAGGGGGTTGTATCCAGTGAGGGCCGTTCAGAATCTCGCATACCGCATCGCCAATGCGGTACACGAGACCGAGGATTTGAACCAGCTCTTCGTGATGATCCAGGAGGAGCTGGGCAACTTCCTCGATACGGAGAACTTTTTCATCGCGCTCTACGACAAGGACAGCGATACCATCTCGCTGCCCTACTTCCGTGACTCCCAGGACCAGGACGCCTTTCAGAGCTTCCCAGCCGGAAAGACCCAGACGGCGTACGTCATCCACAGCGGCGAGCCGCTCATGGTCACGCGGGCGCAGGCCGATGAAATGATCGCCCAGGGGCTCGTTGAGGCGATCGGTACTCCCTCCAAGATCTGGCTCGGCGTTCCGCTTCGTGTCAGCGGTGAGGTCACCGGCGCGCTCGTGGTACAGAGCTACACCGACGAGACCGAGTTCGGAGAGAGCGACCGCGAGCTTCTGACGTTCGTCTCCGACCAGGTCGGACTCGCCATCGAGCGGAAGGCCGCCGAACTTGAGATCCTGCGCCAGAAGCGCGAGATGCATACGATCTTCGACTCCGTTCCGGCATTTATCTTCTACAAGGACCTCGACGGGCGCTACATGCGTGTCAACAAGGCGATGGCGGATGCGACGGGCATTCCGGCCGAGCAGTTCCTCGGCAAGACCGCCTTCGAGACCGCCCCTTCGCTCGCGCACATCTATCAGGCGAACGACAATGAGGTCATCGAGACCGGCGAGGCGAAGCGAGATGTCGTCGAGCCCTACAACTCCCCGGACGGCGAGCGCTGGGTGCTGTCGGACAAGATCCCGTATCTCGATGAGCACGGCGAGATCGCCGGCGTCATCGGGCTCTCCGTTGACATCACCGACCGAGTCCGCGTCGAGCATGAGCTGGACGCGAAGGAAGAGGAGCTCCGACAGTCTCAGAAGATGGAGGCGGTCGGTCGTCTGGCCGGCGGCATCGCGCACGACTTTAACAACCTGCTCACCGCCATCTCCGGATACTCACAGCTGCTCTACGGTCGGATGCCCGAGGGAGACGCGAACCGCGAACTCATGAAGAACGTGCTCGACGCCGCGGAACACGCCGCATCACTGACGCACCAGCTTCTGGCGTTCAGCCGGAAGCAGCCGGTCCAGCTGAGGTCGCTCGATCTGAACACGACCGTCTCCAACATGCAGGCGATGCTCAAGCGCCTCATCGGTGAGGATGTGGAGCTCGAGACTGAGCTCGGGACCGACTTCGACTGCGTGAAGGCCGATCCGTCACACATCGAGCAGGTGCTTCTCAATCTCGCGGTCAACGCGCGCGACGCGATGCCCGACGGTGGGACCGTGACCATCCGAACAGAGCACGTTGCGATCAGTGAAGAGGGCAGCAAGATGAGCCCGGATGCGCACGAGGGTGAGTTCGTTTGCTTGTCAGTGAGCGATGTGGGCGTCGGTATGGACCGGGCGACGATCGAGCACATCTTCGAGCCGTTCTTCACGACGAAGGAGAAGGGAAAGGGAACGGGTCTCGGTCTCTCGGTCGTCTACGGGTGCATCAAACAGCACGGCGGGTGGATCTGCGTCGATAGCTCACCCGGGCGCGGTACGACCTTCCGGGTGTATCTCCAGCTCTCCGATCTGGATGCCGCGTGCGGCTCGCAGGACAACACGTTCGACGAGCGCATCCTCGAGGGGAATGAGGAGCGGATCCTGCTCGTCGAGGACGAACCGGTCGTGCGCGACTTCGCGTCGCGCGCCCTTCGCGAGAAAGGGTACGATGTGCTCGACGTCGGGAGCGCCGAGGAGGGGCTCGAGGCGTTCGAACGCGAGGCGCACAGGTTCGATCTGGTCTTCAGCGATGTCGTGCTCCCCGGGAAGAGCGGCGTTCAGCTGGTCGACGAACTCATCTCCATGGAACCGAATCTACCCGTGCTCCTCAGCAGCGGGTACGCCGACCAGAAGTCTCAGTGGCCCGTCATCCGGGACAAGGGACTCAGGTTCCTCCAGAAGCCCTACTCGCTCCAGGATCTCCTCACCAGTATCCGCGAGGTGCTCGACCGGGACAGCGCCGTTCAATAGGCGCGACACCACGAGGCTGTGACACGGCGTTTGCCTCGCAAGCCATCACTGTGGTTCAATCGCGTCATGACAAGTAACCCCCTGCAGATCATCGAGACGATCGATCGCACTCCGGTTCTGATACTCGGGGCCGGCAACATCATGCGGTCGGACGACGCCGCCGGATGCGTTGTGGCCATGCGGGTCGCGGAGCGATTTCCGGAGAACGTCATTGACGGCGGACTCGTCCCCGAGAATTTCGTCGGTCCCATCCGTCGGTTCGCACCGGGAACGGTCATCATCGTCGATGCCGCGGACTTCGGGGCGGCCCCGGGCGAGCTCTACATCGCGCACGAACACGAGGTTGTGGGTGACATGTTCGGAACCCATGGGGCCCCGCTCAGCCTGTTCATGCGCGCGCTCCATGAGTCGATGGCGTGCGATGTCGTTCTTGTCGCCGTCCAGGTCGAGAGCATGGAATTGAACGTGCCGATGACCCAACGTGTCGAATCGGCAGTTGACGCACTCGTCTCATCCCTCGTCAGACTGCTCGAGAGAACAGCGGGCGCTTGATGCACTTACAGAGAACGGGACGCATCGTCCGGTGTTATCGCGGGGTCCTCTCCACGGCGGCCCGGATCCCCGATGCTTCCTCACGCGGAGGTTCCCACATGGTGACCAGGACATCCCTTCTGACAGTGGCGGCGCTCGCAGCGCTCGCCATCTGCCTCACGTCGTGCTCGAGCATCCAGGGGCCGATCATCAGGCTTGAGGGTGTCGATCTCGTCGGTGTCTCAACCGACGGGCTGGAGCTCGTGCTTCTGGCCTCGCTTGAGAACCCGAATGAGTTCGGTGCCGACATCGACGAGTTCGAGTACGTGATCCTCGGCGACGGCGAGGAGCTTGCGCGCGGGTCACGCGAGATGGAGATTCGCGTGGGCGCGGGTGAGACCATCGACGTTGGAGTCCCGTTCGACCTGAAATGGTCGAGCGGCAAAACGATTCTCGAGAGCATCCTGGATGGGGAGGAACACGACTGGAAGCTCGAGGGGAGTGTCGGCGTCAGGAAGGGCCCGATCCGAAAGACGTTCGCGTTCTCCGAGAGCGGCAGCATCAACTCCCCGGAGTCACCCCAGGACCTCTAGCAGTTCAGGAGGCCTATCATAAAGAAGAAATTCGAAGCCAAGGAAGAGCGCGCCATCCTCGTCGGCGTCAGCCTGCCCGACAGCTCCATCGAGGTCGAGCAGGAGTCGCTGGACGAACTCGCGCAGCTCGCATGCACGGCGGGAGCGACCGTCGTCGACCGTTTCGTGCAGAACCGGACCCGTATCGACGGGAAGACGTACGTCGGCAAGGGGTTCCTGGAGCGCATCAAGACGGCGGCCGAGTTCCACGACGCCAACCTGCTGATCTTCGACAACGATCTCAGGCCGTCGCAGGGACGCGAGATCGAGAGGGCGACCGACATCAAGGTCATCGACCGGACCGAGCTCATCCTGGACATCTTCGCGGCCCGCGCGCAGACGAAGGTCTCCCGCGCGCAGGTCGAACTGGCGCAGCTCGAGTACGAGCTGCCGAGGCTCCGCCGGCTGTGGGATCACCTCGAGCGACTGGGCGGCGGTATCGGAACGCGCGGTCCTGGTGAGACCCAGCTCGAGAGTGACCGGCGGCTCGTCCGGACACGAGTGAAGATACTCAAGAAGGTCCTCCAGGGCGTGGAGACCGACCGGGCCGTGCAGCGGAAGCAGCGCGGGGAGATGACGCGTGTCGCGCTCGTCGGATACACGAACGCCGGCAAGTCGACGCTGATGAACGCGCTGGCGGACGCCGACGTGTTCACCGAGGACCTGCTGTTCGCGACGCTGGACGCAACGACGCGCCGGATCGACCTTCCGGGTGGCCATGCGGCGCTTCTGACCGACACGGTCGGTCTCATCAAGAAGCTGCCTCATCATCTCGTTGTCAGTTTCCATGCGACGCTCGAGGAGGTCGCCGAGGCCGATCTCCTTCTCCATGTCGT
The DNA here is from genome assembly GCA_964597945.1 of uncultured bacterium. Lineage (GTDB taxonomy): Bacteria > Joyebacterota > Joyebacteria > Joyebacterales > Joyebacteraceae > JAPEKQ01. Next base: position 32,520 of record CAZRAD010000001.1, on the reverse strand, counting down.
CGATGCGTCGCGTCCGCACTGCGAGCACTATCTCGAGCTCGCCGACACGGTCATCGCGGACATCGGTGTGACGGAGAAACCGACGCGGATCGTGTTCAATAAGGTCGACCGCGTCACGGACGCCACAGAGTTGGAACGACTCCAGCGGACGTATCCCGGGGCGATGCTGACGAGCGCCACGGAGGGGAAGGGCATCGAGGAACTCAGGAACGCCATCTGTGCGTTCGTCGAGAGCCATGAGGAGGTCGTCAACGTGGCGGTGCCGCACGACGACGGCAGGCTCCTTGCGAGGCTCCACGAGCGTGGCGACGTGCTTTCGCGAGATGTGGGCGAGGACTGTATCGATGTCCGCGTGCGCGTCTCGAAGCCGGAGGCCGACCGCCTGAGGAAGCTCGGTGTTGTGAAGTAGGCGCACCACAGACTGGACTATCCGGGGCCCGGGCACAGGGTGCCTGGGGCTCCGGATATCCTCCCCGTATCAGGCTTTACACACCCATACCTCCATGCTACCCTTGATAGTCGGATTTGGCCCCTAGCTAGGGGCCTTTCCGGGCACATCGACGAGAATTCATCGGTCACACAGGGTCGGCACCGAAGTGACCGCCCGACCGCGTCGGGCGGCGCGAGGAGGAGACGCAATATGCCGATAATGAACTCGAAGACCGGCAAGGTCAGACAGGCGTATACGATCGCGCAGCTCGAAGAGGCCGCGAACGAGATGCGCGGCTACGACATGGTCGCGCTCAACGCGTCCGGGTCGGGCCACTCCGGCGGGACGCTCTCGATCATGGATATCACCGCGGCGCTCTATCTTCACGTCGCGAACCACGATCCGAAGGACGCATTCTGGAAGAAGCGCGACCGCATCGTCTGGTCGGCCGGTCACAAGGCTCCCGCTCTCTACATCGGGCTTGGCATGGCTGGCTACTTCAACATCGAGGACGTCGTCACGCTTCGCAAGCTCTACTCGCCGTTCCAGGGCCACCCGCACTGGCTCAAGCTCGACGGCGTGGAGGCCTCGACCGGCTCGCTCGGACAGGGCCTCTCGATCGCGGTCGGCATGGCGCTTGCGGCGCGCATCGACAAGACGGACCAGCGCATCTACTGCCTCATGGGCGACGGCGAGCAGCAGGAGGGGCAGGTCTGGGAGGCGGCGATGGAGGCCGGGCACTTCCAGCTCGACAACATCTGCGCCATCATCGATGCGAACAGACTTCAGATCGATGGATGGGTCGACGACGTCATGTGTGTCGACTGTCTCAAGGAGAAATACCGGTCGTTCGGCTGGGCGATCGTCGAGTGCGACGGCCACGACATGCAGGAGATCGTTGACGCGTTCGAGATGGCCGCATCGATCAAGGGCCGGCCGACCGTCATCGTGGCTCGCACGGTGAAGGGGAAGGGCGTCGACTTCATGGAGGATGTCGCGGGCTGGCACGGCAAGGCCCCGAACACCGAGGAGATGTGGGAGGCGCTCAAGCAGTTCGGTCTCGACAAGAAGTTCCCGGTCAAGCGGATGCTCAAGAAGGCCGAGGACTGGCAGAAGAAGGCCGAGAAGCACCTTGAGGCCAAGCAGCCGAAGTTCTCGAAGGACTACTTCTGGAACAAGACGCGGAACATGAAGGCCGAGATGGACCCGACGCGGAAGGGGTTCGGGCGCTGTCTGGCGGAGAAGGGCGGCGACAAGCGGGTCGTGGCGCTCGGCGCCGACATATCCGGCTCGATCACCATCAGCCAGTTCTACGAGGGTTGCCCCGACCGCCAGGACCGCTGGTTCTCCATGGGTATCGCCGAGCAGTCGGCGACCGCCGCCGCCGCGGGTCTGGCTAAGGAAGGGAAGCTGCCCGTTTTCGGGACCTACGGCGTGTTCGCCTCGGGTCGCAATCTCGACCAGCTCCGCACGACGGTCGCGTACGGTGAGTTCAACGTGTTTATCGCCGGAGCGCACGGCGGTGTTTCGGTCGGGCCGGACGGAGCGACGCACCAGGCTCTCGAGGAGCTGTTCCAGATGTGCGGCATCCCGAATATGAACGTCGAGGTGCCGTGCGACGCGGTCGAGACGAAGCGAGCCAGCGAGCACCTGCTGTTCAAGGTGAAGGGTCCGAAGTACGTGCGCTTCGCTCGTGAGGCGACACCGGTCGTCACCGACATGAAGACACCGTATAAGTTCGGGAAGGCCAACGTCATCCGCTTCCGGAAGACGAAGCCGAAGTTCAAGGATGCGTTCGAACACACGCTCGCCTCGAAGTACAAGAACGAGAACGAGGATCTCGCGATCATCGCGTGCGGCCCGTCGGTGCCCGAGGCGATGCGCGCTGCCTGGATCCTCAAGGCCGAGTACGGTATCGAGACGCGCGTCCTCAACGTTCACACGGTCAAGCCGCTCGACAAGACCGCCATCATCAAGGCGGCGGCGGACACGGGCGTCGTGGTGACGGCCGAGGAGCATCAGGTCGGCGGGCTCGGCAACAAGGTCGCGGGCGCAATCTCGCGGAGCGAGAGACTCTACGGCAAGCCGGTCATCATCGGCATGATCGGTGTGAAGGACCGCTTCGGCGAGTCCGGCGCCCCGTGGGAGCTCGTCAAGGAGTTCGAGGTCTCGGCCGAGCACATCGTCGTCGAGGCGAAGCGGCTCTACGATCTCAAGATGAAGAAGCTGGGGGCCCTGGCTCCGAAGCCGAAGCCGGTTGCCAAGAAGAAGTCGGCGAAGGCCAAGGCGAAGCCGAAGAAGAAGGCCGTCACCAAGAAGAAGGCGGCCACGCGCAAGCGCGCGGCCAAGGCGAAGCCGAAGAAGAAGACAGCTGCGAAGAGGAAGGCCGTCGTCAAGAAGAAGGCGGCCACGCGCAAGCGAGCGGCGAAGCCGAAGCCGAAGGCATCGACACACAAGAAGGCAGTCACGAAGAAGAAGACCGCGCGGCGCAAGAAGTAGCTGCCACCGGTATGAACGAAGGAGAGGGGCGTCGCTGTGGACGCCCCTCTCTCTGTTGGTGAGTATGGTGGTGAGTCTGTTGTGGTCATCGCGCTCGCCGGAGATCTCGCCCCGGGGGGAGTCAGCGCTTCCTCGCCTCCCGCTCCTCGTGCTTCCTGGCGCACCGCATCATCATGTCGATGGCGCGCCGGGCCGACCGCTTGTGCGCGTGTCCTGTGATGCGAAGCGTCATCGATTCGTATCGTCCGGTCGCACGGTCGCGGTGCCGGCTCTCAAGAGTCACCCGTTCCGCCGCGAAGCGGCTCTTCCCGCTGAAGCATGGCCCGAATCCCGGCCCGAGGACGATGTCGAAATCATTCCGGTGGAACCGCAGCCGGACGACGGGCTTCCCAGCATAGAGGAAGGTCACGCTCGTGCTTCCGAAGCGCACGAACTCGCCGCCCATCCCATGCTCCTCGACGAGATGGTCGACGAACGACCGCGCGATGTTGCGCAGGTCCCACTGCTTCAATCGCACGGTGACTCGCTCGAGCCTTCCGAGGATGTCGCCTGTGGCGTCGGGAAGGAGATTCCGATAGACGAAGTCCTGCACGTTCACGCGGGACAGCTCGCCGGGGGCGTTCGAAACGAGAAGGTCGGTGAGCATCTCCGCCGCCTCGGCTTCATGCGTGTGAAGCGTCCGCCAGAGCGTGTCATTGAACGGTTCGCCAAGCCGCCCGACCCCGCGAGCGCCCAGTTCGTACGCGACCGCCTTGGCGGGTTCGATCTCATCGTACCCGGCATCGAACACGAGGTCGGAGATGCGGCCGACCGGGAGCATCGCACTCGCGTCCTTCCGGCCTGCGCGTCCCGCGATCCGCAGTACATCGCGGGCGAGCGCCCCGATATCGTCGTCGGAGCCGTCGACGAACCCGAGGCACATGTCGCCATCGATGGCGCTCTTCTCGTAGATGGCAGCGGCGCGGATCTTCCCCTGGCGGGGAAGAATGAGCACGCGCCCTGCCTCGACGAGCCCGCGGACGCGCTCGCGCTTGAGCTCGAGGAACTTCCAGTCGACCGCGAGCAGACCGCTCGTCTCGTGGTAGCAGTCGGTCCCTCGGATGTAGTCGAGCACCCCGTCCAGCTCTCCCGACGATGCTATGCGCCCCGTGAGATCGCCCTTCCGGAGGGTTCTTCCCCAGATCCAGTGTGTGCGTGCGGCGAGCCAGAACCCGCGGGCCTCGCCGAGATGGCGGGATGCTGCGTTGCCGATGCCGGTCGCGTAGCGGACACTCTTCGGGTTGTGCCTCATCGCTTCGCGGAACGACACCCGGTTGATCTGCTTCGTGAGCCCTCGCCCGTGCAGCTTCGGATGGAGTCGGAGCCCCTCGAGCCAGACCTCGCCGGGGGAGAGCAGTGTTACCTTCGAGACTCCAACGGGCTCGTCGCCGAGCAGGACAGTGAGGAGACCGCCGTTCGGGTCTTCAAGCCACTTGTCCCAGGCAT
>CAZRAD010000001.1:0-28096 GCA_964597945.1 uncultured bacterium | reverse complement strand
GCCCCATATGTGCTTCGACATTGCGAGGATGGCGGCGCGGTCCGATGCCCTCGCCGGACGGACAACGAGCGTGATGTCGTCTGGTGCAGCGTTCTGGATTCTCATCTTCGGTAACTTGCCCATGATCCTCGGTTTCGGAATGTGTTGTTCCCGTCGCGCCGCTCGAGCGGCGGTTCGCAATGCGGCGGTGTGTGGTGCGCGGGGGCTACAGGCCGAGTTCGTCGATCGCGTCGAGTACGTCCTGCGCGTGACCGGTGACCGTCACCCGTGGCCAGACTCTCCTGATGATGCCCTTTGCATCGATGAGAAACGTCGCGCGCTCTGCGGACTTGCCGCTCTGCTTGAGGACGCCGTACGCTGCGGCGATCTTGCCTTCTGTGTCCGCAAGGAGTGGGAACGGGAGCTCGTGGTTCGCGGTGAACCTCTCGTGTGAGCTCACGCTGTTCGTGCTCACTCCGACGATCGCGACACCCCGCTTCCGGAGTTTCGGCATGGCGTCGCGGAACGACTGCGCCTCGCGCGTGCACCCGGGCGTGTTGTCGCGCGGGTAGAAGTACAGGACGTATGGTCTCTTCGCGAGGTCCTTGCGGGCGAGCGTGGACCCGTCAGCCGTCTCGGCCTTGAAGGCCGGCGCCCGGTCTCCCGCCTTAAGTGATGTGGGCATGAAACCCCCTTACGCACATCCGCCGGATAGTGCTCGCCGGCGCCATCGGAAAGACGACGCCGGCCATATTCGTTTCCGCCGGGTATGCAGACCACCGACGACACACGGTCAGAGTCGCGTCTGGTCATCACGGTCCAGCCGACGGGGCAAAGACACTGATAGTTTTTGGGACAGCGAAATTGTACTCGATGAGGTGGGCTCAATGCAAGCAAAAGCCCCACAGCTTGGGCAGAAAGCGGATCGGGACGAGGGGAACATCAACGGTGGGCCACCGGCCGATTCGGTGACCCACCGTCTGGCTAGAGGGGGGGCTATTGACCATTCCCCGCCCCCAGGGGATATTGAGTGTTCATTTTTCGCACCGGCGGCAGGGCGGGCGCGGACGCGCCGGCAGTGAGGGCCAGGGGTCTCTTGGCCGACCGGCTGAGCCCCCGTGGAGGGGTGCCGATACCCGCCCTGCGGCTCTGGTGCCTGCGTCATCGATGTTGTTGGGGGAGTCCGCGCCCCGCATGGGAGGGCGACTCCGTCCTCCTCCTGCCGCCTGACGGCACGCAGGGGGATGACGCAGAGCACGGGCTTCTTGAGCGAGTCACGGGTTTTGACACGCCGACCGGCGTAAAGGTTGAAGGAAAAGGGAGTTCCGGCGGGAACCTCCCGGGCTGACAGGTGCTGACAAGGTCGGCAGGCGCTCATGCGGAGCATGGCGAGCTGACGGGAGCACGTCGGGGCTAGCGGGGGCGGACGGAGGCCCGCCTGCGGGCGCGCGTTCCGTAGCGCGAGTCACGTCGGCGCATCGAGGAGAGCCGGCGACGGTCGAACTCGGGCGTGTCACCCGGGACCTCGAAGACGGAAGGCACATCACCGATACGAGGCGACCTGATCAGATTGCGGAGTGCCCCGAACCCCATCACCCCGTCCGACCACATCGCATGCTGGTCACGCCTGGCTCCGAGTTCCCTGAGCGAGTCGTTCGCGTGGAGCGCGGAGAGGCGATCGAGTCCCGGGCCATGCTCGGTATCGTCTGCGAGCCGTTCGACCTCCTCGGGGAGCCGCATGTCGTACCCCATCGCCCAGAGGTGCGCGGTGTCGAGAAGGACGCCGACGCGGTCGGCCGGGAACGGCTCGACGATGCGTCCGAGTTCATCGAGCGTGACGCCGATGGCGGTTCCCATCCCGGCCCCGTTCTCGATAGCGAGCGTCGCTTCACCGCGAGCCCGCTCGAGCGCGACGGCGATCGTCTCGTGAGCGGCAGCGATCCCGGCGTCGAGCCCGGATCCCTTGTGATTGCCGGCATGTACGACGACGGGACCGGCCTCAAGATCCGCGGCACGCTCGAGAGCATCCACGAGCCCTTCGATCGAACGGCGCTTGAGTTCCGGGTCGGGTCCGGCAATGTTGATGAGGTAGGGCGTGTGAACGAGTACCGGCGTGATCCCGGCATTGTGCGTGACCTCGACGAACCCGTCGCGGTCACGGGGATTGAGGCGGCCTGTCCGCCAGGACATCGGATTACCGGAGAAGACCTGCATCGTCTCACAGCCGATGTCGCGCGCATATTCGGCGGTCGCCTTGAGCGTTCTCTGTTTTGGGACGTGAATGCCGAATCTCATTCAATCCTCGTTGTTCATCCGTGACAACACGCGAGCACGCAAGAGCTTGTGAGCGATGCTTCATCTCCGTCTGATGTCGCTAAAGGAGGGTGGATTCTACCACACGACAGGGATTGCCGTTGAATCAATCCTTGCTAACTGGTATAATCTACCATAGGTTACGGCGATTGTGCCCGAAAGGGAGAATCGACGGGACCGTACCGAATGAACACCCAGCCGGGCCGCGCGAGGCGGTCTGGCGCCCGGGTAATCGCACGCGGCCGGGATAATTGCACGTAATTCACAGGGGGAGACCCCGGACTCAGCTGACGGCGGGCACCGCGCGGGCGTCCGACCGTCGAAGGAGGCAAAGATGGCTCTGGCTCTGAATCGAAGGACGCAGCTGATGGCGGTCGCCATCGTGGCGGTCCTTCTCGTTGCCGGCAGCGCCCCTGCTGGTGTCGTCACACAGCACTACGAGTTCGCCGAACCGACGGTGAAGCTCGTGGACGGCTATCACCGGATCCAGATGGACGGTGCGTGGCACTTCGGCGCTCCCGGCGCTCCCGTCCTTCCGATGGTCGGTGCCAGTATCCTGCTCCCGCCCGGCGAGGTCGCGGTCGACATCTCGGTCGTCCCCGGCGAACTCATCGTTCTCGGCGACGGCTATACGGTCGAGCCGGCACAGGCGCAGTACCCGCTGAGTTTCGAGGGTCCGTTCGAGACCTACGGCCCCGACCCGGAGATCTACGGCATCCGTGGGAGCTACCCCGACAGGCTGATCGACGAGCCGATGACCGGAACCTTCCGTGGATACGGCATCGCCTCCTCGGCGATGCACCCGGTGGAGTATGAGCCGGCGACCGGTCGCCTCGCGTACTACGCGAGCATGGACGTCGTCGTGACAACGGCTCCCGACGCGGCGCAGGGCCGCACGGTCGTGGAGCGCGTCCGTCAGGACGACGCGACCATCGCCCGGCTCGGCCACATGGTCGACAACCCGTTCGAGGCGGCCGCCTACCAGGCGATCACCCCGGCGGCGCCCGTGTCTCGCTACCTCGATCCGGCACTCGACTACAGCTACCTGATCATCACGACCAGCTCATGGGACAGCTACCTCGACGATCTCGTCGACTTCGAGACGACGATGGGTCACAAGGCCGGCGTTTTCCTCACAAGCTGGATCGCGCTGAACTACACCGGTACCGATGAAGCCGAGCAGGTCCGCAACTTCATCATCGACGCCTACAACACGTGGGACGTCGACTACGTGCTGATCGTCGGTGACGCGCGCGACGCCAACGGCGTTCAGCATCGCGGACTCTACGCGAGCACGGACTACGGCGAATCCGACCTCGACATCCCGGCCGACATGTACTACGGCGCCCTCGACGGAACCTGGAACACGGACGGCGACAACTACTGGGGCGAGCCGGGCGAGGACGATCTCTACCCGGAGGTCGCGGTCGGTCGCGCGTGCGTGAGCACGGTCTCCGACGTCCAGAACTTCGTCACAAAGGTTACGCGCTACATCGAGTCGCCGATCGTCTCCGAGGCGGACGAGGCGCTGATGGTCGGTGAGCTGCTCTGGTCGAGCCCGCTGACCTACGGCGGCACGTACATGAACGAGGTCCGCTACGGGTCCTCGGCGAACGGCTACACGACGGCCGGCATGCCCGGGACGATGAACACCGGCACGCTCTACGACATGGACGGCACATGGAGCAAGACGACGCTCATCAACATGATGGAGAGCGGTCTCAACATCGTCCATCATCTCGGTCACTGCAGCACGACCTACGCGATGAAGATGACGACCTCCGACATCCCGTCCTTCGACAATGACGGGACCGTTCACAGCTACAACTTCGTCTACTCGCAGGGCTGCTACGGCGGCTCGTTCGACAACCGCGACACCTCGCCCGGCAGCTACGTGGGCGACTGCTTCGCCGAGGAGTTCAGCGTCGATGCTGACGGTGCCGTCTCGCAGGTGATGAACTCGCGGTACGGGTGGGGCGATCCGGGCGGAACGAACGGATCCTCGCAGTACTACCATCGTGAATTCGTCGATGCGTCGACAGGTGAGGGGATCTACCCGGTCGGGGAGATGAACGACGACTCCAAGGTGGACGTTATCTGGGCAGTCAACTACGGCGCCAACCGCTGGTGCTACTACGAGCTGAACGTCTTTGGCGACCCGGCCATGCATCTGTGGACCGGTTCACCGGTCGCTCTCAACGTGTCGCACCCGAGCGGCATGGTCGTCGGCCAGCCCGATGTCGCCGTGACGGTGACCGACGCGAGTCGCGCACCGGTTGTCGGCGCCAACGTGACCGCCTACTACGATGACTACTCCGTCTACGCCACGGGCACTACGAACGGAGCTGGCGAAGTGACACTCTCGCCGAGCCCCGAGGTCCCCGGCACGCTGTACGTCAAGGTCTTCGGCCACGATCATCTCGTGTACGAGGGCAGCCTCGAGGTCGCTCCGGCGGCCGGTCCGTTCGTTGTTTACCAGGGCTCCACGATCGATGACGACACGAACGGCGAGAGCAGCGGCAACGACAATCAGATCGTCAACGCCGGCGAGACGATCGAGCTTCCCGTGACGCTCGAGAACGTCGGCACCGATCCGGCCGCGAACGTTCGCGGCACGCTCTCGACGGCCAGCGGCTTCGCCACGATCACCGATGACTTCGAAACGTTCGGCGCGATCCCGGCAGACGGGACCGCAGTCTCGGACGACGACTATACGGTCGTCATCTCATCATCCGCTCCGGACGGAGAGATCGTCTCGTTCGACCTCGACATCCTGTCGGATGACAGGGCGAGCTGGGCAACCGGGTTCTCGGTCCAGGTCTCGGCTCCAGCGCTGCTCTACGCCGACCACGACTATGACGACACACCCGGCAACGGCAACGGCTGTCTCGAGGCAGGTGAGGCGTTCGACCTCATCGTCTCGATGACCAACAGCGGCAGCGCGATGGCGACGAACCTGAGCGCAACGCTGACGTCGAGCGACCCGTATGTCGTCGTCACCGACGGCTCGTCGGGTCTCCCGTTCATCGGCACGTCGGCAACGGGCGATTTCTCCGGATTGCGGGCGACACTGCTGCCGGACTGCCCGGGCTTCTACGAGGTGCCGTTCACCCTCGACATCACCGGTGACTGGGGTTACACGGCGAGCACGCAGTTCACGGTTCTCACGTCGGGCGGCGACTTCGCCGACGACGTCGAGGCCGGCGAGGGTGCGTGGACGCACGGCAACGTGACCGGTGGATTCGCAGACCAGTGGCATGTGGAGACCTACCGAAGCCACACCTCGAGTCACAGCTGGAAGTTCGGCGGCTCGGGTTCGGCGGACTACTCCAACTCGTCCGACGGCGCTCTCTACACACAGGAGCTCTGCATCGGCGCCGACGGCGAGATGACGATGTGGCACTGGCTCGCCGCTGAAGAGGAGAGCTCGACGACGGCGTGGGACTGCTGCCTCGTCGAGATCAGCGACGACGGCGGGGCCACGTGGGCCACGCTCGTACCGGTCGGCGGTTACAGCCATCAGAAGAACGACAACACCGCCAATCCGCTTCCCGAGGGCACTCCCTGCTGGTCCGGCAGTATCAGCTGGTCGGAGGTGACCTTCGACCTCACCGCGTTCGAGGGCGAGACCATTCAGGTCCGCTTCCGGTTCGTCTCTGATGGATACGTGACGGATGAGGGCTGGTACGTCGATGACATCGAGATCACCAGCACGGGTTCGGAGACCGGCGTGGATGATACGATCGTCCCGGCGCTCTTCTCGCTGAACCAGAACGCCCCGAACCCGTTCAACCCGACGACGGTCATCCACTACCAGCTGCCGCAGGCGGCTGACGTGAAGGTGGAGATCTACAACGTGGCCGGCAAGCTCGTCCGCACGCTCGTGGACGAGGAGCAGGACGCCGGTTTCCGTTCGGTCGTCTGGGACGGCACCAGCGCAGACGGTCGCGCCGTCGCGAGCGGTGTCTACATGTATCGTCTGCAGGCCGGCAGCAACATCGACCAGAAGCAGATGGTGCTGCTGAAGTAACTGCATGAACCTACCGGGGCGGGTGAGCCTTGTGTTAGCATTCAAAGGCCTTCCCGCCCCGGTTTTCTTTTGCCCTGGAGCAGCGTGATGGTCGTCGAGGTCAGCGGTCTGGAGTATCCCCGACACGTGACGGAGGAGGTCGATCTTCTCTCTCGCGCGCTGGGCGCGGCCGGCCGTGTCTATCTGTTTCTGGACTACGACGGCACGCTCGTCTCGGGGCCGCGTGGCGAGGCGATTCGCCCCCCGAGCTCCGTCCTGCGTCGGTTGACCCAGCTGGGCGAGGTCGACTCGTTCTCCGTGTTCATCATGAGCGGCCGCCCCGTTGAGGAGCTCCGACGTCTCGTCGGCATTCCGAGCATCGGCTACATCGGTCAACGCGGGTTCGAGATCAGCATCCCCGGCCGTCCCATCATCTACCCCGTTGAGGGGGAGACCGCGGCCACCGTGCTCCACCACGCCGAGCTCGAGGTGCACCGAGCCATCGGATCGCTCGCCGGTGTCGAGATCGAGAACCGTGGCTACGGCCTCGTTCTTCACACCGCTCTCGCGGAGCCGAAGGCGTCGAGCGAAGCGATCCAGCGCTTTGTAGCGACCATTCGTCGCATCGACACCACGTCGGCTCTCGAGGTCCTCTATGGGGACGGCGTCGTCGAAGCGAGAATGGCGGGGTGGGGAAAGGGCGATGCGCTCATCCATATCCTTCGGGAGGCGGATGCAGGAAGCGCCCTCGCCATCTACGTCGGAGACGACGTGACGGACGAGGACGCGTTCGAGGCGGTCAATATGTGGTCGGACGCCAATCTGCCGGACATCCCATGGTTCGTCGAGGACGATGCGGACGACGACATCCCGGGCGCGGTCGGGATCCTCGTGGCGAACAGACCGCGACCGACCGGCGCCGAGCTCTTCGTTCGCGACCCGCAAGAGGTCTACGAGTTCCTCTCCTCGCTCTCCGCGATCGCATCAACGCTGCTCTAGTCCGATTCCCTTCTGACAATCAACACGGAGCACCCGGCGCCCGCGACGACGGCGGTGCCGACCGAGCCGATCTCGCGAGAGCCGTCGGTCGATCTCCCGCGAGCGCCGAGCACGAGGAGTTCCGTGTCCAGGCTCCTCGCCAGTTCGAGGATCGCCTCAGCCGGATGCTTCCCGGACACGAGCTTCGGAGAGACGTCCGTGCCCAGTTCCCCGGCGAGCCGCACGGCGTGCGCGAGGATGTTCTCTCCGTCCTCCCGGATCGCGTCGCGCAACGGTCCGACGAGATCATCGCGGTAGTGCTCGGGGAGATAGAAGACGTGACACGCGACGAGTTTGGACCGATGGGCGACGGCGAGCTCCGCCGCCGCCCGGACCGCGAGATCCGAACTGCTCGAACCGTCAACCGCCACGAGAATCCTGTCGAACATTTCGTGCCTCCATCGCAGTGCGTCCGTCAGTCCTCAGGCGTAAGACCGCCGGACGGCTCCGTCGCTTTGGGCTGCATGTTCTTACTGTCTTCGGCGGGCGGCACCTGGGGGACATCCCCATTGTCTCCCGCGAGCCGCACGCTGAGCCGCCCGTTCATGGGAGAGCCCTCCCCGAGATAGACCGTCCGGTGCGGGAACGGGATCTCGATACCCTTCGCATCAAACGTGTTCTTGATACGCCGCCGGAACTCACGGCCGACGGTCCACTGCTGAAGGGGTTGCGTCGTGAACATCACGCGGATATCGACCGATGAATCACCGAAGCTGTTGACGCCGAGGATCGCCAGCGGCTCGAGAATGAGATGCCCGAACTCGTCGTCCTTCTCAAGCCCCTCGCCGATCTCTTTGAGTACCTCCATGACGTGATCCACGTCCTCCTTGTAGGCGACGCCGACATCCAGCATCGCCCTGGACCATTCCTTCGTCATGTTGGTGACGACCTCGATCGTGCCGTTCGGGATGATGTGCACCTTCCCCTCGAGATCCCGCAGGGTCGTCGCCCGGAGTGTGATCCTCTCGACGAGCCCGGCGTGTCCGGCCGCCTCGATGACGTCGCCGACGCCGAACTGGTTCTCGGAGAGGATGAAGAAGCCGGCGACCAGGTCCTTGACGAGCGACTGGGCCCCGAAACCGATGGCGATACCGACGATTCCGACACCGGCGAGGAGCGGTCCGATGTCAATCCCCAGCTCTTTCGTGATCATCAGGAGAGCACCGGACCAGACCACGATGCGTCCGGCGTTCCGAATGACCCTGCCGAGCGTCGCTGCCCGCTTCTCGCGCTCGTTCATCGTCGTCGGGTCGTCGTCGTCGAACATGTGTTCGCCGCGTCTGGTGACCCCGTCGATGATCCTGGTGAGGATGTAGGCTCCGACGACGATCCCGAAGATCCGGATGCCGCTCGTCATGAGCCACTGCGCGATCGCTTCTCGATCTATGGCTTCGAGGAACTGCACTGCGATACCTCCTTGCAGACTTGCCTCCGTTCCGCGGAGGGACATCCCTCCGGGGAGTAGATTCCGCCTCCAGCCGCTAGAGCTTGAACTTGCCGTCTCTGTGGACGATCTTGCCGTCGGCGTAGATGGTTCCGCCTTCGCGGAGATCGTTGACGATGTCCCAATGGATGCCCGACTCGTTGACGCCGCCGGACTCCGGGAGCGACGCGCCGAGCGCCATGTGGATGGTCCCACCGATCTTCTCGTCGAAGAGCGTGTTCTTCGTGAACTTCTGCACGTTGTAGTTGGTGCCGATGGCGAACTCGCCGACCCGGCGCGCGCCATCGTCCGTGTCGAGCATCGCGTGAAGGAAGTCCTCGCCCTTGTCGGCCGTTGCCTTGACGACGCGCCCCTTCTTGAACGTGAGACGAACGCCGTGGACCTCACGGCCGGAGTAGCATGCGGGGAAGGAGAAGGCGATCTTCCCCTCGACCGAGTTCTCGATCGGACCCGTGAAGATCTCACCATCCGGCATGTTGGCCTGGCCGTCACAGTTGATCCACTTGCGCCCCGTCACCTTCATCTTGAGATCCGTGTCCTTCGCAACGACTCGGATGGTCTTCGCCTTGTTGAGGCGGTTGCAGATCCTCTTCTGCTTGTTGTGGATCTTGCGCCATGCGGCGATCGGGTCCTTGAGGTTGACCAGGCACGCGTTCAGCACGAAGTCCTCGTACTCCGTGAGCGACATCTCGGCGTCCTGAGCCGATGCGTTGCACGGGAACTGCGTCCCGACCCACTTGATCTCGCCGGCGGACTCGCGCTCGAGGAACCGGTGGAAGAGCTCCCGATTCGACCGGCTCCGCAGTTTCTGCTTCTCGGGGTCGACGTTCGAGAGCGCCCTGGTGTTCTCGTCACCCCAGATCGTGATGAACCGGTCCACCCTCTCGGTCTCGAACTTCGAGAGCGGGCTGACATATTCCAGGTGATGCTTCTTCGCCAGGGCGTAGAATATCACACTGTGCCCCGGAAAGTACGGACGCGTTGCGGGGTGGCCGCCCGCCTTGAGCACCGCGCGGTAGACCTCGGTCATCAGGGGTTCCGCCAGCGTCGGACCGCTGATCTGGACGAGTTGCTTCCGTTCGACCGCGACCGAGTAGTTGACCAGTACCTCCGCCAGCTTCGTGTATCTCTCGTCTCGCACCGGTGTCCTCCGTTCTGAGCTGCTGCCGAGTTCGTTGTCCGTCGTTCGGGGGTCTAGCTCAGGATGAACTGGCCGTCCTTGTAGATGAGCTTCCCGTCCGCGTAGATGCGGCCGCCGTGGCGCATGTCGGTGATCATGTCCCAGTGAACGCTCGAGCTGTTTTTCCCGCCGGTCTGCGGATACGACGCGCCGACCGCGATGTGGACGGTTCCGCCGATCTTCTCGTCGAACAGGATGTTCTTCGTGAACTTCTGGATATTGTAGTTCGTGCCGACGGCGACCTCGCCGACGAACCTCGCGCCCTCGTCGGTGTCGAGTGTGGCGTGGAGGAAGTCCTCGCCCTTCTCCGCCGTCGCCTTGACGACCTTGCCCTTCTTGAAGGTCAGCTCGATGCCGTGGACCTCGCGGCCGCCCCAGATGGCGGGGAAGGAGTAGCGGATCTTGCCCTCAACGGAGTCCTCGACCGGACCGGTGAAAACCTCGCCCGACGGCATGTTCGTTCGCCCGTCGCTGTTGATCCACGTTCGCCCCGCGATGCTCATCGAGACATCCGTGCCCTCGCGGACGATGCGAAGCTTCTTCGCCTGATTGAGCCGCTTGCAGAACTTCGCCTGCTTGCGGTGAACGGAGCGCCACGCCGCAACAGGGTCCTTCCTGTGGAGCATGCATGCGCGGAAAACAAAGTCCTCGTAGTCCGACATCGACATCTCGGCGTTCTGCGCGTAGGCGCTGCACGGGAACTGGGTAAGCGACCATCTCAGGTCGCCCGCGGCGGAGCGATCGCGGAACGTCTGCATCCACTTCGTCTGCGACTTGCGGGCGACGGCCTGCGTCTTCGGGTCGATGTTCGAGAGATCCTTCGTGTTCTCGGTCGCGCGGATCGACATCAGCTTGTCGATGTTCTCGATCTCATATTGCGCGAACGGACTCTGATAGGTCAGCTGATGCTTCTTCGCCGTGTTGTAGAAGGTCTCGCTCATGCCCGGAAGTGCGAGTCGGAGCATGGGGTGCGCTCCGGCGCGAAGCGCCTCCGCGTAGACCTCGTGGATGAGGGGCGCGGCGATGGACTCGCCGCGGATGAGCATGGCGTCGCCCTTCTCGGCTCCGAGACAGTAGTGAACGAGGACCTTCGCGAACTTCTCAAGTCTTGTATCTCTCACGATGCATATCCCTTCCGGTGCGTGGTGTGGCGCGGTGCGCGGGTCCTGCTGCCGGACCCGTCCCCGCCGTATCGACGTGTCTCTCTACTCGCTCCAGGGGTCGTACTTCGCCGCGATCGGCATGCGCCGGCCCGTCCCGAAGGCCTTGCTGGTCACCTTGAGCCCGGGGGCAGCCTGCCTCCGCTTGTATTCGTTGCGATTCACGGCGGCAACGACCCATTCGACCGTCTCTCGGTCGATACCGTTTGAAACGATATCCCTTGGCGATGCGCCCTGATCGACATAGAGGTCGAGAATCTCGTCGAGGATGTCGTACGGCGGGAGGCTGTCCCGGTCGAGCTGGTCGGGTCTCAGTTCCGCCGACGGCGGCTTGTCGATCGTCGACTGTGGAACGGTCTCGCCGCCCTCGTTGATGTGCCGCGCGAGCTCGTAAACCATCGTCTTGGGGACGTCGGCGATCACGGAGAGCCCGCCGCTCATATCCCCGTAGAGCGTGCAGTAACCGACCGCGACCTCGCTCTTGTTTCCCGTGGAGAGCAGAAGCGCACCCGTCTCGTTCGAGATCGCCATCAGGATGTTGCCACGGATCCGGGCCTGGATGTTCTCCTCTGTGAGGGTCACGCCTTCGCCGCCGAGCTGCTTCCTGAGCGCACCCCGGTACGCGGCGAGCGTGTCGCCGATCGGTATCGTCTCAAGGCGGACGCCGAGATTTGACGCCAGGGTCTCGGAGTCTCTCACGCTGCCCTCCGACGAGTATGGTGACGGCATCGTGACGCCGAGTACGTTCCTCGGCCCTACAGCCTCGGCGGCCAGCGCGCAGACGACGGCCGAGTCGATGCCACCCGAGAGACCAACGAGGACCGATTCGAACCCGCACTTCGTGACGTAGTCACGAAGTCCGAGAACGAGTGCCCGACAAACCGAGGCGATGGTATCGTCAGGCTCGAACGCGATAGACGGCGACGCTGCGCCCGAGGGTGATGGCGCGCCCGTAGGTGATGCCGCGCCTGTGCGCGATGCCGCGCCCGCGGCATCAGCCGTGCTCGTCACGCCAGTACCGATGTCGATGACCTGCACGCTTTCCTCGAAGGCGGGGAGGTAGGCGGCGAGTGCGCCGTCGGGTCGGACACAGAGGCTGCGGCCATCAAAGATGAGCTCATCGTTCCCGCCGACCTGATTGACCAGGACGACCGGGCAGCCGTGTCGCTTCGCGTGGCTCGACATCAGGTGGTAGCGGACCGCATCCTTCCCCGCATAGAACGGCGACGCGGACAGGTTGATGAGAACGGAGGCGCCCTGCGCGGCGAGCTCCGCGACCGGGTCGGCGCCGTAGATGCTCGTGCGCCAGAGCGAGGGGTCGTTCCAGGCGTCCTCGCAGATCGTGACTCCGAGCCGCCGACCGTTGAGCTCGATGACCTCCGACGAGACCGCCGGATCGAAGTAGCGTGCCTCATCGAACACGTCGTAGGTCGGAAGCAGCGTCTTGTGCACGGTTGCCTGAACTGTGCCGGAGCGAACGAGCACCGCGGAGTTGTGAAGCCCCTTCCCGATGATCGTCCCGGTACGGCGTATCGTGCCGACGAGAATGGCGGTCCGAGGATACCGTGCTGAGATGCCCTCGAGCCGGTCGAGCGCGTGCTCAGCCGCGTCGATGAACCAGTCGCGCTCGAGAAGGTCCTGCGGCGGGTACCCGGTGAGGAAGAGCTCCGGGAGCACCATCAACTCGGGAGAGGCCACGGCCGAGGACTCAAGGGCCTGCTCGATCTTCGCGAGATTCCCGAAGAAGTCTCCGACGGTTGGGTTGAGCTGGGCGATGGCGATACGCATCTGTCAAGCCTCCTCGAGCAGGCTGATCGGACCGGGCGGCCAGAGCGTACCCGGGGGCACCGGGATGCGCTCTGCATGTCGACTGCCCATCATACCGCCCCCGGAGTGACGGTTCCAGCAGGAACGGGCCCATGTACGCGGGTTTCCCGCGTCACCACACCGGACGCCGGTCACACAGACGGTGGCACATGTCTTGCATTCTACCGGGGTAAGAGGGTGCATCCTTGCGATTCCTGAAGGGGGAACCAGTCATGAGTAACGGTCCCGTGTCCGGTCGCGGCCGGACGGTGTTCGCGCGGAGACGCCGGAGCGTCTTTCGGGAGCTTCTCGCCTCCATGATCTCGTTCGGTATCGGTGTCGGGATCCTCTTCCCGCCGTTCGCGTCGTGGACACTCGGGTCGTCCGAGGCGATGTCGGTGCGCTTCTTCGCGATGTGTCTTGGCGCCGGTCTGACGGTCGGCGCAGCGAACTTCATGCTCTTCCGGATCTTCGTGACGCGGGAGATGCGCAGGGTCGTCGATGGAATGACCCACATCAACGAGTCGGTGGCGCATGCGGAGGGGACGGGGGGTGAGTGTGCCGACGACTGCATGCTGCCGGTGCTGAGCGATGATCTCATCGGTGAGATGGCGACCGCGTTCAACGGGATGGCGGAGGCGATCGGCCGCCGCATCTCGGTCGAGAGCACAACGCGCGCGCTGCTGACCGAGCTCTCCGGCACGATGGACCTCGAACTCGTGACCGAAAAGATCCTCAAGGGACTCGCCGGCATCTGCGGTGCCAACGCCGGCGTGCTCTATGCCGACACCGGTTCCCGCATGGAGCTCATGCAGACCTTCGGCATCGATGTTACGGACAAGCTCCCGCACGTTCTCGATGCGACCCAGGGACTGACGAGTCGCGCGCTCTCGACCGGCAATCCACTTCATATCGTACCGGAGCGTGACGGGTTCTCGTGGTTCAACACCTCCACGCCCTTCGGAGGGATGAGACCGAAGTCGATCGGGCTGGTGCCGCTCATGGCGGAGCAGCGGGTCGTCGGCCTCGTCGCGCTTTCCTGCGCGAAGGGGGAGCTCGATGGCGACCAGAAGGCGCTGCTCGAGACGATGCGCAAGCAGTCGGCTCCGTATCTGGCGACCGCCATCATGCACCGCAAGGTTGAGGACCTCGCAGCGATCGACGAGCTGACGCGTCTGCTCAATCGGCGCTTCGGCATGAGAAGGCTGAGCGAGGAGTTCTCTCGCTCCGTGCGGCACGGCGTGCCGGTGAGCGTCATGATGATCGACATCGACAGGTTCAAGGATTTCAACGACACATTCGGACACGACGCGGGCGACGCGGTGCTGGTCGCGGTGAGCCGTGTCATCGAGGACAGCATACGCTCCGGCGACGTGGCCTTCCGCTACGGCGGCGAGGAGCTCGTGGTCGTGACGCCGGGGATGGGCCTGAACGACGCGGCGGCGATGGCCGAGCGCGTGCGCAGACTGATCGCAAGCACGAAGGTCAAGTGGGGCGGCCAGACGCTCTCCGTCACCGTCAGCGTCGGTGCGGCCTCGTGGCCGGTCGTGAGAGCCTCGACGCCGGAGGAACTCGTCTCGTTCGCCGACATGGCGATGTATCAGGCGAAGCACGGCGGCAGGAACCGCGTGGCTCTCAATGACGGCGAGCATGTCATCGAGACATCCGCCGTTCAGACGAGCGCCCTGGAGAAGAACCAGACCAGCGCGAGGTCGACACCGAAACGAGAGCGCAGGAGTCCGCCGAAGCGTTCACCGAAGAACTCGCCCGGGAAGCCGTCGGGCAGCGCGGACGGAGACGGCGGGAAGCGGAAGCAGCCGCCGAGGCGGACGGACGGGAGAAAGCCCGAGCGTCGGAGCGACACGCCGGAGAGTCGCAGGGACAGGCCGGAAAGTCGCAGGGATAGGCCGGAGAGTCGCAGGGACAGGCCGGAGGGTCGCACTGACAGGCCGGCGAAGGGCGACTAGGTCGAGCGGTCGAGGCGCGGCTGATGGTAGGGCCGGCTACTCGACATCGCGGCGGCGCTTCCCGAGGAGGATGATGTTCCTGAGCTCCTCGGGGTTGCGCGCCTTCGCCCACCGCTCGTCGAAGTCCGGTGCCTGACTGATCTGGGCGATGTGCATGAGCGCGCGAAGGTGGTAATTGCGCTCGTCGCGCGATCCCATCAGGACGAAGACAGCGTGGACCGGCGGCATCTCATCGTCAAACGAGATCCCGGGCTTGGACCGAGCGAGCAGGATACTGAAGACACCCTCCCCATCGACGACGATGTGGGGGATGGCAAGGCCGGGGCGGAGCGCTGTTGTCGACTCCGCCTCTCTTCGTTTCAGAAGCTCGAAAATGTCGTCCGCCGCCATGTTGAGCTGGATCCCCAGGATCTTCGAGATTCGCTCGAAGAACGCGATGACTCCCTCCGCCTGATCGATATCGATGACCGTGCTCGCTTTGATGAGCGAGTCGAACCGGTCCTCGACGATGCTGTCCCTCTCCTGAAGGATGCCGCGGAGTTCGGTCTCGAGCGTCGACGTTCCGAGTTCGCGTGACGTGATACGCTGGACGACCTGGATGAGAGCCGAGTCGCGCGTCTCGTGGATTCCAGCGTACAGGAAGTACCAGAGCAGGCTCACAAGGAAGAAGCCCCCCGCGATGGCGAGCGGGATGGTCCCCATCTCAACTAGCAGGAACGCATAGACCAGGATCGCGGCCACCTGCACCCACGGATAGAGCGGCGAGCGGAATGTCGGTCGGTAGCCCTGAATCCGGCTCTCGCGCATTATGATGACCGAGACGTTCACGAGGAGAAACAGGAGGATCATCATGGTCGACGCCGTCTTGACCAGCGTCTCGAGGTCGAGGAAGGCGATAACCGAGACCATGAAGATACCGGTGAGGAGAATGGCGATGTGAGGTGTGCCGTATCGCTTGTTGACCCGCCCGAGAACCGAGGGGAGGAGGCGGTCGCGGCTCATCGCCATCGGTGTTCGCGAGGCCGAGAGGATGCCCGCATTGCCCGTCGTCGAGAACGCGATGAGGGCGGCGATGGTGAGAATGATCAGCCCCGGAGCGCCGGCGACAGCCGAGGCCGCCGTCGAGAGCGGCGTGTGCAGTCCGGAAAGCGTGCCGGCATCAAGAACACCGACGGTCGTGAACACGGCGAGCACGTACAGGGTCGTAACGACCCCGAAGGCGAGGAACATCGCGAGCGGGACATTGTGTCCCGGGTTCTTCACCTCCTCGGCCACACCGGCGATCTTCGTGAGGCCTCCGAACGAGACGAACACGAGTCCGGCGGTTGCGAAGAGCGCGCCGCTGCCTTTGGTCATGAACGGCGCGAACCGCGTGACGTCGACCTGCGGGAGGCCGACCGTGAGGTAGTAGGCGATGGTGGCAAGCAGCCCGACGACCAGAACGGACTGAAATCGACCGGCGTGTCGCGCGCCGACGAGGTTGATGAGCACGAATATGACGCAGAGTCCGCCGGCGATCGCCTTGATCTGCCAGATAGAGATGTCGGGGAAGAGGAGTGCGGCGAACGATCCCATTCCCACGAGAGCGAACGCCGACTTGAGCGACAGAGAGAGCCAGGAGGCCATTCCACCGATGGTCCCGAACGCAGCCCCCAGGCTTCGCTCGATGTAGAAGTAGGTTCCGCCCGCCTTGGGCATGGCAGTGGCGAGCTCGGCCTTGCTCAGAAGCGTCGGGATGATGAGCACGCCTGCGAGGAGGTACGCCAGAACCGCGGCGGGTCCCGCCTTCGCAAACGCGATGCCGGGCAGCACGAACAGCCCGGAGCTGATCATCGCTCCGCTCGCGATACAGAAGACGTCGAGCAGTGTGAGCTCACGCCGGAGTTTCGACACCTCTCGCGCCTCCGTTCGCTAGCGTTCCTTCAGCGCGCCGCCGATGACGCCGCCGACCATTCCGAAGATGCCGAAATAGAGCTGGGCGATGATGAAGCCGCCACCTGTGACGGCCCCGGCAAGCCCACCCGCGGCAGCCCCTGTGGGTCCCATGACGATCCCGCCGATGACGATTCCGGTCGTGGCCAGGATGAGCGTCGCAAGCACCGCAAGCAACGTGCCGCTCAGAAACCCGGCCAGCGCGCCGCGGGCAACACCCCCGGCCATCACACCAGCCACGAACCCGGCGATCACCGGGCCGATGATCGGGATCTCACCCAGGACGGCCATGATGATGCCGCCCACCAGGATTGCCAGAACGAGCACGCGACCTCCGTCTCTGTTGCCGACCGGCGGCTCGGAGCGGCCGCCGGTCTTGCGCAGTGGGGGAGCACGGCTCATCGTGCTCCAGATGTCGTCTCTCGCTTCCTTCGCGCTCTGCCGCGACTCTACAGCAGGGGGATTCGTGTTCCAAGCCCGCTCGCGACGTAACCATCGCCGAACGCCTCTGCGAGGATCAGGGAGCTTCTCTCGCCCGTGCAGTGCGATGGTGCGAGGAGTTCGACCCCCTGTCGCTGGAGCTTCTCGGCGAGTTCAACGACCGCTTTCCTGCCGTGGCGCTTGAGGTGGAACCCGCCGATGACGAGCCGGACCGAGACACCGAGCTGCTCGCCCGCCGTCTCGACGAGCACGTCGAGGCCCGGATGGGCGCATCCGGTGACGAGCGTCGCCCCTCCGTCACCCTCCAGGACGAGTGCCTGTTCCGCCAGGCGTCCGCCGATCACGCCGGTGGTCGACACACCCGGGGCGATCTCCCCGCCGCTGCCGACGATCACGGGCGTTGCGCCCGTCCGCTCCACCTGTTCGATCTGCTCCGGTTTCACACCCTCCGGCAGAAAGACCTCGATCCGATGGTTCGCTCTGAGGAATCCCATCAGACCACCCATGTGATCGTCGTGCGTGTGCGAGATAACGACGGCATCGACCTCGGACGGCGAGACCCGCAGCGCGATCATGTTGGAGAGGAGCTTGTCCGGGCTCGCGCCTGTGTCGAAGAGGATGCGACGGCCGTAGCCGAACACGACGGCCGCGAATCCCCATCCGGTCTTCAGTCCGCGTGTCCGCGCGACGTTATCGAACACGACGTAGGCGTAGCGCACGCACGCACTCCTGTGAGGTGTGAGCGATGGTCAGCTCATTCTATCGGCGGACGGTCCGGCGCGCAAGAGTCAGTCAAGAGTACCAGCAGGTCGTCGAGAGTACCAGCAGGTCGTCGAGAGTACCAGTCGGTCGAGGGAGCTGGTCGCTCGACGCGGACTCCGGATGCGTCACGTCGTGTACTTCGACATGATCGTCAGCTCCGCGCGTTCGAACCACCCGGCCTTGCGCCAGAAATCCAGCGTGCCCTGGTTGCTTCTGAACGCGAACAGATGACACTTGTCGATGCCGATCTCCCGAAGCGCGTCGAGACACCGGTCCGTCAGAGCGCTTCCGAGGCCGGCCCGCTGGTGCGTCTTCGCGACAGCGAGATGGTGAATGTAGCCACGCCTTCCGTCGTGACCGCAGAGAACCGCGCCGACGAGATCGTCACCGTCCCGAGCGATGAAGCACAGCCCTGGATTGCGCTCGATGAACAGCTCAAGACCGTTCGGCTTGTCCGCATCCGAGAGGCCGACGCCCTCGGAGCGCTCCCAGAGCGCGACCACCTCACGGTGATCGTCGAGCGTCATAGGGAGGATGTTGATGTTCATATCCACCCCCTCTGGTGGCCGGTCGAGCGCGGAGATGCTCGACCGCTGGTGTTGTCGCATGTCACTGCGTGTGCTGCGCGCTACTCGATCATCCCCAGCTGGGACATGAGGAATGCGTAGTAGTCGACGTACTGCTCACGGACGCGGCTCATCCTCGCCGCAAGCCCGTGTCCCGCCTGGCGTTCGAGTCTGAGGATGATGGGACGCGCCGGCGGAGCCGTCGCTCCCGCCGCGGCTCCGGCATCGGTTCCGCCCGCCGCGGTTCTCGCTGCGAGCGCCTGGAGCCGAGCGGTCATCTTCATGGCGTGTGAGGGATGAACCCGCGAGTCCGATTCGCCGGCGGTGAAGTAGACGGCCGGGTGTGCCGTCGTCTCATCGATGTTGTGGTAGGGCGAGTACTCGTAGAGGTACTCGAATTCCTCTGGCACATCCGGGTTGCCGTACTCGGGCGTCCAGATCATGGCGCCGTAGAACTGGTGGTATCGCACCATATCGAGGAGCGGGACGTCACAGATGGCGGCGGCGGCGAGCTCCGGGCGCTGCGCAACGAAGGCGCCGACGAGCAACCCTCCGTTCGATCCACCCCAGACCGCGAGCTTCCCGGGCGTCGTGTAGCCGTTCTCGACAAGCCACTCGGCCGCCGCGATGAAGTCATCGAACGTGTTCTGTTTGTTCTCGAGCATGCCGTCGCGATGCCAGCTCTCGCCGTACTCGTTCCCGCCGCGCAGATTCGGCGTGGCGAAGATCCCGCCCTGTTCCATCCAGAAGAACCTGTTTCGCGTGAATCCCGGCGTGATCGGCGAGGCGAATCCGCCGTAACCGGAGAGGATGGTCGGGTTCGATCCGTCCAGTTCGATGTCCTTCGGGCGGACGACGAACATGGAGACGGGCGTCCCGTCCTTCGACTCGTACCAGACCTGTTCGGTCATGTAGGGGGTCGCATCGATCGTCGTTCCGACCGTCATGTACTCGGCCATCTCGCCGGTCGCGATCGAGTAGCGGTAGACGGTCGGCGGCATGAGGAAGGAGGTCATATTGAGGAACACGTCGTCCTCACCCCACTCGCCCGTCCAGTCCGCGACCGATGAGAGCTTCGGAAGCGGGACCTCGCGGAGCAGCTCGCCATCGGTGGAGTACTCCCGCATGACCGAGTGCGCGTCCTCGAGGAAGAGCACGAACAGCCGGTCTCCCATGTCGGCGACCTGTCTGATCGAGTGCGGTCCCTCCGGGATGATCAGTTCCCAGTTGTCTCGGTCGGGCCGGGTGAGGTCGATCCTGAACACCTGTCCGTTCGGGGCATCGAGATTCGTGAGGAGGAACATGTCGGTGCCGATGACCGGGCCGTACGAGCGCGCGTCGGCGTCGGCGACGACGGGCACGAAATCGCCGCCGGCCTCGAGGTCCTTCACGATGATATCGTTGGTCGCCGCGCCCTCGTAGATGTAGACGAACAGGAAGCGTCCGTCGTCCGAGATCGAGCAGGACGGCCATGCGTACATGTTGTCCGGGTGGACGTAGACGAGCGGGTCGTCCATATGGTCGTCACCGAGCGTGTGGTGGTAGATGGTGCGGTGATGGAAGAGCTCCTCGTTGGGCACCTCGCCGGGGGCGGGGAAGCGTGAGTAGTAGAAGCCGCTGCCGTCGGGCTCCCACCCGAGGCTGGCCGCGCGCGTCCTCGGGATCTCATCCTCAAGGTGCTCAAGCGTGTCGATATTGAGGATCCTCAGTACGCTCATCTCGCTTCCGCTCTCCGATGTTCCGTACGCGAGTAGACCCCCGTCGTGCGACGGGAACCACCAGTCCAGGCTGACCGGAACGCCGTCGCCGAGCGCATCGGGATCGACGACGACGCGCGGCACGTCTTCGTATGTGTCGCGCACGTAGAGGACCATCTGCTCATTCTCGGGGTCCCGCCGTGTGAAGAAGAGGCGCCCGCCCCGGTTCCAGAGCGTCCCGAGGGCCGGGATGTCGAAGAGCTCGCCAAGCCGTTCATCGATCGCATCCCGCACGGGAACCGAGCCCAGGACGGCATCGGTGTATGCGTTCTGCGCGTCCGCCCACGCCTGGACCTCATCGGTCTCGAGGTCCTCGAGCCACCGATACGGATCCGCGATCACGACGCCGTGCATCGTGTCCACGACGGTCTCGACGCGTGTCGCCGGCGCGGTCGGAACGGGAGGCGAAGGAGGGGGAGCCGCGACCAGCGGCGTGGCGGCGAGCATCGTGATGACGGTCGCCGTGATGGCAGCGGCCACGATGACGAGAGCAGTGGGCGCGCGACGAGATGGAACGGTGGAGTGGATCCAGCGCTCGAGCATGTCTGTCTCCTTCGAGGTGACCGTTTGGTTCTGTGCTATGCGAATCCCATGAGGCCGCCGAGCTGGTAGGCGGCGAAGCTGACGATCCAGGCGAGCGCGGTCTGATAGACGAGGGAGAACCACATCCATCGCGCGCCGATCTCGCGGTAGATGGTCAGTACCGTGATGATACACGGAGTGTAGAGGAGAACGAAGATCATGAACGCGAGGGCGGCGCGCGGGGTGATTCCACTGTCCGGTGAAGAGAGCGCGCGGGCCAGCGTTCGGCCGGACTCCGCACCATCACTCTCAGCATGGTACAGCACACCGAGCGTCGAGACCACAACCTCCTTCGCCACGAATCCGGTGACGAGACTGACACCCATCTCCCACGTGAAGCCGAGCGGGGCGATGGCCGGCGCGATGAACTGGCCGGCGCGCCCAACGTAGGTCAGCGACAGCTCCTCGGCAGCGCGTTCTGCGCGAAGTGACTCAACCATGGTGGAGTTCTCGGTGGCGCCGGCCGCGAGAAGGAGCTCTATCTCGCCGTCGTAGTCACGGGAGAGCTCGGTCGCTCGCGGGAACGTCCCGAGGAACCAGAGGAGGACCGACGCGACCAGGATGACCCCGCCCATTTTCTGGAGATAGATGCGAGAGCGCTCCCACATGTGGATGAGCAGCCCGCGCGCCGTCGGGAGGCGGTACGGCGGCAGCTCCATGACGAACGGTTCCGGCGCCGCGCGGAAGATCGTGCGCGAGAGGATGCGCCCAACGAGTACTGCGATGGCCACACCGAAGAAGTGGAGCGCGAAGACGACGGTGCCGGCGCGGGCCGCGAAGAAGGCGCCGGCGATCAGAATGTAGACCGGGAGCCTCGCGCTGCACGACATCAGAGGGACGAGCAGTATTGTGAGGACGCGATCCCGCTTCGATTCAAGCGTTCGCGTCGCCATGATGGCGGGGACCGAACACCCGAATCCCATCAGGAGCGGGATGAACGATTTGCCGTGGAGTCCGAGCGCGTGCATCAGTCGATCCATCAGGAACGCCGCACGCGACATGTATCCGGTGTCCTCGAGGATGGCGATACCGAAGAAGAGGATCATGATGTTCGGGAGGAAGACGAGTACCGATCCCACGCCGCCGACCACGCCTTCGATGACGAGGTCGGTCAGAAGCGACGGAGGGAGCGAGCCGGCGAGGAACATCGTGAACCGCGAGACGAGACCGTCGAGCCATGCCATCGGATAGGCGCCGAGTCGAAACGTCGCCTGGAAGAGCAGCCAGACGAACGCGAGGAAGATCGGGTAGCCGAGGAGCCGGTCCGTGAATACCGCGTCGATGTTCCTCGAACGCTCCATCCGGTCGACGGGGACACCCCGCTCGGAGAGCGCCATCTTGAGCGCTCCCTCGACGTAGCCGTGGCGGCCCTCCGTGATGACCTTCTCCGGGTCGGATCGTGTGGCTCGGCGGATGTGGCGCGTCGCCCGCTCGACGAACCTGCGTATCGTGCGCGTCTCCGGCGTGTCGGCGGCGATGAGTTCCGCGACGACCGCATCGCCCTCGATGAGTTTGATGGCCACCCACCGCGGCGGCGCGTTCTTCAGTAGCGCCGGGTGTTGTTCGAGGAGCGCCGTGAGTTCGCTGACGAGATCGTTGACGTGAGACCCATAGGAGACCGGGACGTGCCGGTGGTGCTCCTCGGTGTCCTCGATGAGTGCGATCGCGGCGTCGAGAAGCTCGGTGACGCCCTCGCCGCGATGCGCCACCGTCTTGACGATAGGCGTGCCGATCATCGCGTGGAGCTTCTCGAGGTCGAGGTGGGAACCCGAGTCCTCGAAGTCGTCCCACATGTTCAGGTCGAGCACGAGGTCGACCCCGAGTTCCAGGAGCTGCGTGGTCAGGTAGAGATTTCGCGCGAGGTTGCCGGAGTCGACCACGTGGACGACAACGTCCGGCTTCTCGTCGACGATGAAGCTCCGCGTGACGAGTTCTTCGGTCGAGTAGGCTGTGAGGCTGTAGGTTCCAGGCAGATCGATGAGTTCGATGGTGTAGCCGCGGTACTTGAGTGTTCCGGTCTTGCGTTCGACCGTCACGCCGGGCCAGTTTCCGACCTTCTGGCGCGCACCGGTCAGCGCATTGAAGATGGTCGTCTTGCCGGAGTTGGGGTTGCCCGCGAGGGCGATGCTGAGGCGCCGGGATTCTGGCATCGGTCCTAGTCCTTCCGCCAGCGACGCCATCCGAATCCACGACGCAGTCCGCGGCCTCTCCCCATGCCTCGACCGGGACCGCAGGTCCTCAGGTGAGGAGCGAGGTTGACGAGCACGAGCGCGGCCTCGGCCTTGCGGAGCGTGATGTGCGTCCCGCCGATGCAGTACTCGATCGGATCCTGAAGCGGAGCGGTCTTGATGACCCGGACACACGCGCCCTCGACGAATCCCATGTCGAGGAGCCGCCTGCGGAAAGCGCCCTCGCCGGTGACCTCGGTGACGATGCCGGCGTCACCGGGGGAGAGGGAGCTCAGCGGGATGTGGTGTTCACTTCGGGTCATGTTCGGGTTCCTTCTCGTCGCCGCAGCTGGAGGCGTGCGGGCATCCTCGACATGCGGAGGGTTTGCATGTCGGGTCCGATGCGGCCGACAGGCCGAGCCAGACACGACGTCCCGTCCACGCGAGCGCCGCGATGAGGACGACCGCGAGTGCGATTCCCTGGATCATGATGTGTCGTCCTTCCGCGACTCCAGAAACATCGTGAGCTTCGCGACGGTGTCCGGCGAGAGCCCGTGTTCGAGTGTGCACGCCTCATGGTCGGCCCGCTCGTCTGCAACGCCCAGCACATCGTGGAGGAAGCGGAACAGGACGCTGTGCGTGCGGTAGACCTCGGTCGCGCGCTGTCTTCCCTTCTCGGTCAGGACCAGCTTGCCGTAGCGCTCCTGGCGGACGTAGCCACCGGTCTTGAGTCTGCCCACGGCGGACCGTGCGGTCGGGATCGTCACGTCACGTTCGGCCGCCACCTGCGATACGCCCACGGTATCGTGCCGTCGGGACAGCAGGTAGATGGTCTCGAGATAATCGACGGCCCTTGGTGTGAGCACGGTCCCTCCACGGCTCGGTCTGTGCATCGGCCTGAGTATGGCTCATCACAGAAAGTATGACTACTCTTACTCTACAGCAAGAAGTGACCCAAGTCAAGCGACGCGAGAGATTCGACCGCACGCTGGCAGGGTAGCTTCTTGGGCCTGTCTGGGTGGATTGCTCTGAGGAGGGGGAGCATCCGGCGCACGAGTACGGTGAGGAGTTGCATTTCGCCGTCAGAGGTTGCGGACGGGTGCGTAGGGCGGGTGCACGGCAGGCGTGAGCCACGCAG
The DNA here is from genome assembly GCA_964597945.1 of uncultured bacterium. Classification (GTDB taxonomy): domain Bacteria; phylum Joyebacterota; class Joyebacteria; order Joyebacterales; family Joyebacteraceae; genus JAPEKQ01. The sequence continues at coordinate 3,854 of CAZRAD010000001.1, read as the reverse complement.
CCGGTTAGCGGTACATCGCCTTGATCGAGCTCCAGCTGCGCTCCTCGACGGGTGAGAGCGTGCAGCCTTCGCCGTACGAACCGATCAGGAATCCCCATGGGTTGTTCCCGGGGAGGCAGGGCGAGTTCTCGGCGAGTGTGAGGTTGTCCGCAGTCACATCGCAGAAGAGCGGGTCGGCGATGAAGTAGTCATCAGGGCTGTGGGGGAGATTATCACCCGGAGTGTTGCCGTAGGCGCAGGAGAAGTTGAGCGTGACGGCACTCGTCCCGTCGGCGTAGACCGTTCTCTGATTGCAGGGTCCGGTGAATGCGACAATGCATTGCGAGAGGACGCACCAATAGGTGTTCTCTGACGCGCGCAGGCATCCACCCTGCAGCGCGGCCTCGTTCCCGACGAACGTGCAGCTGGTAAGGAACGCGGTCGCGCCCTCCGATGCGTGGACCGCCCCGCCGCCCTCGTCCGCCGTGTTCCTGAGGAGCGTGCAGTCCGTGGCGTTGAGCGATCCCACCTCACATGTGATAGCACCGCCGTTGACGCCCGAGTGGTTCTCGAGGAAGACGCAGCCCGTGGCGAGTGCGATCCCCGAGTTGGATCCGAGGTAGAATGCTCCGCCCTCGTCGGCCGCCGCGTTTCCCTGGAAGAGACACGCGCTGAGCTTCGGGCTGCTGTTGCCTGATGCGTGGATCGCTCCGCCGCGTGTTGCCGCGTTCGAAACGAACACGCAGTCCCGGACGACGGCGTGGGCGCCGCTCGACATCGCGATCGCACCACCGTCGCCACCGGTCGCCTGGTTATCCTCGAAGCGGCAGCTCACGACCTTCGGAACGGAAGCGACGCACCGGATGGCCGCCCCGTCCTCGAAGGTGGTACGTCCGCCACGAATTGTGAAGCCGTCGATCACGCAGCTCGTGTCCTGGCCGGTGCCGGTGAAGTCGAACACGCGGTCGCCGGCGGCCTGTGCATCGATGATCGTGACCGACGCCCCGCCCTGGCTCTGGAGGACGAGGTTCTTCGTCCCGAAGTCGAGGTTGCGGTTGTCGCCGCCGGTGTAGGTCCCCGGTGCGACCTGCACCGTGTCGCCGTCGATGGCCGCGTCGAGTCCCGCCTGGATCGTCAGGTGGTCGCCGGCGCCGGAGACATCGACCGTTATGGTGGCGGCGCCGGTCATGAGGGGGCAGAGACAAAGCGCCGCCAGCGCGACGAGCGCCGCGGGTACGGTGGCGAAGCGAGCCCGCCGGGTGGCGGCTCTGTGGAGCGGAGTGTGCACTGCATGTGTGCGCATGCGTGGACCTCTCGCGAGTAGTGACTATCGGTACATCGCTTTGATCGTACCCCAGTTCGTCTCGGTGACCGGCGACAGCACGCAGCCCTGATCGTATGCCCCCATCGTCCTGTCCCAGTCGTTCCCGGCGGGCAGGCATGGCGAGTTCGCCGCGAGTGAGAGATCGTCGGTCTCGATGTTGCAGAACAGCGGGTCCGATTCGATGGACAGCAAGACCATCCCGCACGGCGTGTCACCGTCGGGGTTGCCGTACGAGCAGCAGTAGATGACCTGGGGGGACGTCGTACCGTCGCAGTAGAACGTGCTCGCGCGGTCGTCCGTCGGCTGCGAGAACGCGAAGATGCAGTCGGTGAACGTCGGCAGGCCTTCCTGCCACGCGTAATAGACAGACCCCTCGCCGAGCGAGCGGTTCTTCACGAAGGTGCAGCGTTCGAAGTCGTCCTCGGCGTTCTGGCTGTAGTATGCCCCTCCGCTGGTCGTTGCGAGGTTGTTGAGGAAGACCGAATTGAGGATCGTGGCGTCCGTCTGCCATGACCCGAGCCCACCACCCTGGTCCCCCGAAGCGTTTCCTACGAACCGACACGATCGTACCACCGGGAGACCCGCGCCGTTGAACGCCAGCCCGCCGCCGAAGCCGGTCGAGCACTGGTTGTTCGTGAACGTGCAGTCGCGGAAGATGGGCTCGGAGTTCATCGAGACGTAGACGCCGCCGCCGCTGACGAGCGCCGAGTTGGCGTTGAACGTGCACCCCTCGAAGATGGGATCACATCCGTTGTTGATGTAGACACCTCCGCCGCTCGCGCCGTAGCTCAGGTTGCCCGTGATCATGCAGTCCTTGAACTTCGGGCTCGGCGGCGTGCCGCCGCTGCCGTCGATGTAGATCCCCGCGCCTGGGGTGCCCGCCTGGTAGGTCTTCCCGCCGATGATCGTGAATCCCTCGATGAGGCAGGTCGTGTCCTGCCCGCCGCTGTAGAAGTAGAAGAGCCTGTGGCCGTTCTCGGCCTGCGTGTTGATCTGTGTGGAGAGCTGTCCGGACTGGCTGACGAGGTGGATGTTCTTCGTCCCGAAGTTCAGGTCGCGGTTGCCCTCGCCCGTGTACGTCCCGGCCACGACCTCGACCGTGTCGCCATCGTTCGCCGCGTCCAGGCCCGCCTGGATCGTCAGGTGGTCGCCGCCGCCTCCGGCATCCACGATGACCGTCGCGGCCTGCGCCGGGACCACACACGCGGCGAGCGCCACAGCCACAACCAAAATGATCACGAATCTCATCGTCGACCCTCCTTGAAACGCAAGGGAACTGCTATCCGGGAGTCACCGCTGTTTGAGTGTCACACTACATCGGTCCGGGGTCGGATGCCAGACAGGAAACGTCCGGCATCCAGGTCCGGCCGGTGATCTAGAACCCGCGCGCCTCGCGGAGCAGCGCGTCGATCTCATGCGCGTACTCCTGCTGCGCGACCCAGTACTCAGGGTGCCGCTGCTCGTCGAGCTGCTCGGTCGTCTTGCCCTGCTGCTCGACCCACGTGTAGTACTTCAGATTGAACCAACTCTGCTTTGCGTGCTGCGTACCCTCGCTGATCCAGTCGAGCTTCGCGCCATGGAAGATCGAGGCCATGCGCGCCGCGGCCTCCATCTCGTCCATCTTGCCATACGTCTCGTCGAGCTGCTTCATCACCGAGCCGTAGCGGTCCATCGTGTCGGTCGCGATCGTGAAGACCGATTCGTGGTCGCGGAGACGATAGAACTTCGCGGTCTTGATGGCGGCCAGTACGTTGCAGACCCCCGAGATGCCCATGATCTCGCTGAGTTCGCGGATGCTGTCCGCGGGGACGCCGTACCGCTTCGACATGACCTCCCAGCCCGGCTCCTCGGTGAGCAGCTGGAGTCCCTTCTTGGACTCGATGTCGTCGACACACATGATGGCGTCCTGCTCGAACACGTTGTGGATCCACGTGACGTGTTTGTCGCCGATGCCCTGGATGTCATGACCGCCGTACCCGTTGTAGTAGAGGGTCGGGCACTGGATGGGCTCGACACCGACCGTCCTCGACTCGTGGTACTCGTGCTTGATGCGTTCCGCAGCCGCGATCGTCCCCGCGGAGCCCATCGCCGAGACGAACGCTGCGATCCGTCCGTTGCCGATGTTCTTCGAGTTGAGCTCCTCGGCGACCTCGATGCACGAGTTGCCGGTGCAGTGGTAGTGGAAGCGGTAGTTCCCGAACTCCTCGAACTGGTTCATGATGCGGTTCTTCGGGTCCTTGCGGAGCTCGTTGGCGCGATCATAGATCTCCTTGACGTTGCTCTCGCACCCCGGCGTCTTCTCGTAGCGCGCCCCGAACCACTCGATCTGCTCGAACCGCTCCCGGCTCATCAGCTCGGGCAGCAGCACGAGCGAGTCGAACCCCATCCTCGGGCCGACGTACGCGCCGCCGATGCCGTAGTTGCCGGTCGATGGCCAGACGAGCGTGTGCTCGCCGGGCGTGATGTCGCCGGTGAGCTGGTGCTCCATGCAGACCGAGTAGGTCGCGCCGACCTTGTGGCTCCGCGTGGGGAAGTCCTTGCTGTAGAGCAC